>CAYWIH010000001.1:0-88894 GCA_964458305.1 uncultured bacterium
TCAATTTGATTTAGAGCATATTTTGGCACTTTTTAGAATGAAATAGCCCTGATTTAAAAGTAGGATTAACTACTTTTAATTGAAGACTCTTTATCTAAAGATTAAAGAGGGGCGGGAACGGAGGCTTCAGTATAAAGTTGTCAACTCAAACTTAAGTAATACCAATTGTTAAAGCCTCCATCCCGGAAACCCAAAACATCTTTTAACTGGTCAATGGTCAATGGTCAATGGTCAATGTTAAATAATATCTATTTAAAGATTCAATAATAGCTGCTTGCTTTGTTATATTTTTCGATCGAATTCCGTTTGTAAATACCATGAAGCTGACAAATATGAGTATTTTTTAAACTAATACCAAAATAATCGCTTTTTTTTCCTTCTCGATATCCTTTTTCAAACTCTTGAATATAATTTTCGATCGATTTTTTTGGACTTCCAGTAATTTGGTGAATTTCTTGGCTGCTTTTTCTTTGTAAATACAGTCCCAAAACTAAATAAACTTTTCCTTTGCGAATTTTTCGAGGTCGATTAAGATACCTATAAGGAAAAACAAGATATTCAGTCATACTCTGAGTATTTTTATCTTCTTGTTTAGCTTTTTTTAGAGAAAGTCCGACTCTAGCACAAGTAAAAATAGATCTATTTTCAATATTTTTACGCTCTAAAAAAATCGGAGAATTATTATTCCAAATATTATAACTACTCGAGACTTTATCTAATTCTGCTACTTTAGCAAAACCAGTTTTTTCTAAAATATAATCGACGCACAAACAAGAACCATCAATAATATCGCCTTGAGGAGTTTCTATACTGCGAATTAAGATACCACCAAAACTATTATTATCTCCAAAAGTAATATCTAAACCTTTAAAAGTACCGCCACGATAAGACTTTCCGATCCGATGAAAATACCATTTTTCTGTCGTTAATTGTAGAGGATCGCGATGAGTAAAAGGATCTGGATGTAAGCGATCGTGATAATAAAATTCTATTTCTGTTATGGGATGATATTCTCCTGCGATCGAGAAACTAATTTCATTCAAAAGTTCCGCAGAAATCCGATCGAACCAACTTTTAAAATTGTTTAAATTACTATTTTGTTTAAAAATTTCCACAAATAATTAACCAAAACTTGCTAATATCTTATTTATACTATCGTTATTGTCATTTTAGATCCAATGGAAAATCAAAAACTATTAAATATAAAAAAGTATTTAGAAGATTCTTTAAACAGACCGGCATTGGGAATATATCTCAAGATATTATCGATAATAGTCGCTTATAGTGCCGCAGTTCATATTTTTAATTTAGCAGGATTTGGTGAAAAACCTTGGCAAGAAATGCCCTTAACTTGGAAAATTGGCGACATAACTTATGCAATTTTAGATAGTTTAGCTGCGATCGGACTTTGGAAAAAAACAATTTGGGGTATTGCTGTTTTATTATTAGCTGTTTTATCTCAATTTATAATTTATACAATATTTATTCAATATTTTGCTTTTACCATCGAACAAAAACAAACAATCCATCTTTTATTACTAGAAGAAGTAATTTTATTACTGGTTTTCGTTGTTTTATTAATTGCTAAAAAATAATGCTAAAAACTGCGATCGTACCCGGATTAAAATATATTCCGAATTATCTCGATCGAACCCAACAAGAAAAATTAATTCAAACCATCGATCGACAATCTTGGTTAACAGATTTAAAAAGAAGAGTCCAACATTACGGCTACAAATACGATTATAAAAAAAGAAAAGTAGACTATTCAATGTTTTTAGGAAAATTACCAGAATGGCTCGATAATCTTGCCGATCGATTGTATCAAAATAAAATATTTAAAATCAAGCCAGACCAAGCAATTATTAACGAATATAATCCCGGACAAGGTATAACCAGTCATATAGATTGTATTCCTTGTTTTAGCGATCCGATCGTTTCTTTAAGTTTAAATTCTACTTGCATAATGCAATTTAGCAGAGATAAAAAAGAAAAAATATATCTATTATTAGAGCCAGGAAGTTTAACAGTAATGGAAAAAGATGCAAGATATAATTGGAAGCATTCAATTCCTCCGCGCAAAAAAGATAAATATTGCGATCGAGAAATAGTTAGAACCAGAAGAATATCAATAACTTTTCGGAAAGTAATAGTCGATCGTATAGTTTCTGAGTAATATTATTACACTCGATCGAGCCATAAATCGGAAATAGGAGTATTTTTAGCCACTTTTTTTTAAGAGTAAATAAATCACCATATATCTAGCGATTTTTCAAAATTGGGATAAGTAAAATAAGGCAATATATTTGAGTTAATATCTTGTTCTAAAAAGCCTTGAAGAATTTTAAAGCATTTAATTTCTCCAAGGTAAAAATATTAAAGCAATAGGTGAACCTAAAACTCTCACAGAGTTAGTTAACTCTCGAGTTAATTATTTATTAACTCCCTCGTTATTTTAGCAATTACAAACGATTTAGAATTTGCAGAAAACTGCACTTTTATCTTCACTTTTACGCAACCCTAAAACAACAAGTTTTAAGAATACAAAGTCAATCACAATACCTAGAAAATTAATTCAAGATTGATTGCTCATTGAATTATATATCTAATGATTAATTACTTCAATTTTTTTGAAAATAATTAGATTTATTCGATCTGCTGCAATATTAATAATTGAATTTCTTTAGAATTTAAGAAAACATTTTTTAAAATTATTCGATTAGATTTGCCAATCGAAACAAGTCCCTAGAGAATCGATTTTAGATCTTATAAGTTTAAAATTTCGATTCAATTTTACTATTTTCAAAACAGGATAAAGAATAGCATCAGGAAGAATTTTAGCAATTTTTTCAGCACCTTTAGGATTCATAGAATGAATTATAATCCGAGCATTTCTATTGCGAGAAATAGAAAGATGCTTAGCTATAGTTTCACTATTTATTTGACCTGGTAAATTATAATCGATCGAAATAATATCGAAATCGTATAAATCTAAAAGCATTATCGCTCTTTTTCCAGTTTTAAGCAAAATATAACCGTGAGAACGATATAAAGAAGTTAAAATATTTTGTCTTTCTTCAGTATCTTCAATAATTAAAACATGAAGAGATTTTATAGGTTCGATCCATGACAATAAATGATTCATTATTTTTATACTTGGGAACTTATAATAAAAATTTCAACCTAAAAATATATTCTTAATGCCAATATGCCTATTTAATAAGTTATCTCGATCGCATTATCAAAGTTTAATTCAAAATCGTAACTCTTGATACTGATTTGTTAATTAGTATAATTCATAATCTATTTCAAATTTATTTGAAACTGTAAAGCGATGAACGACCCTAAAAAAAATGTTTCAGGTCTTAAATTAGAACAAGAACTTGAGTTAAGAGTCTTTCAAGAAAAAGTTAAAAACTTAACACCAGAACAAACTCAAGAGTTTTTAGTCGAGTTATTTCGACAAATGATGCTCAAAGATAATCTTATCAAAACTTTATTTTTAAAGCGATTATAGCTAGTTTATATATAATTTTAATATTGTTTTAGCTGCTTTGAAATTCGATCGAAACGAACTATAAAGTAGTAAACTCAAGAAAATAGTTGAGGTAATTTCCTCGACTATTATTTCAAAAAAAAGCGGAATTATTTAATTAATGTCGTCACAATTTCAGCAAAAAACACCTATATTAAACGCCTTAAAAAAACTCTCTCAAAAACCTCACGCAGCCTTTTATGCCCCCGGACACAAACAAGGACAAGGAACGCCTCAAAACTTATTAGAATTGCTAGGAAAAGACATTTTTAAAGCAGACTTGCCAGAACTTCCAGAATTAGATAACTTATTTGCACCAGAAGGAATAATAAAAGAAGCTCAAGAATTAGCAACAGAAGTATTTTTAGCCGATCGAACTTGGTTTTTAATTAACGGATCTACCTGCGGTATAGAAGCAGCGATATTAGCAACTTGCACCGAAGGAGATAAAATAATTCTGCCCCGAAATATCCATACTTCGGCGATCGGCGGTTTAATACTTTCCGGGGCCATTCCCATTTGGATCGAACCAGAATACGATCGCGACTTCGATCTACTCTACAGCATCACCCCAGAGGCAGTTAAAACAGCCATAGAGCAGCATCAAGATGTCAAAGCAGTAATGTTAGTCTATCCAACTTATCAAGGCGTATGCTGCGATTTAGAGGCAATAGCTAAAATTACTCAAAAATATAATATACCCCTCTTGGTAGATGAAGCCCACGGAGCGCATTTTAACTTCCACCACGATCTACCTCCTGCGGCCCTTTCGATCGGTGCGGATTTAAGCGTACAATCGACCCATAAAGTATTAGGAGCAATGACTCAAGCATCCATGTTACACCTGCGAGGTCATCGGATCGAGAGCGATCGCGTCAGTAAAGCCTTGCAAATATTACAAACTACCAGCCCCAGTTACTTACTTTTAGCCTCCCTAGATGCAGCCAGACAGCAAATGGCATTATTTGGCGCAGAATTACTTACAAAAACCATCCAACTAGCCGATCGAGCCAGAAAAGAAATCAGTCAAATTCCCAACCTGTCAGTTTTACAGCCTCCAGATCGAACTTTACCCGGTTTTACCTACTTAGATCCAACCAGACTGACGGTAAATGTCTCTCAATTAGGCATAACTGGATTTGCAGCTGACGAAATTTTACATCAAAAACTTCAAGTTACCGCCGAATTACCCACCGAGCAACATCTAACCTTCATTATTTCCATTGGCAATACAGAATCAGATATCGATCGACTTGTCAATAGTTTTAAACAAATCTCAACCTCTTTTTGTCACTCAGAACTCAGAGGTCAGAGATTGCAACTAGCTAAGATGAAATTAGTTCAAAATCTATCTCCAAGACAAGCCTATTTTGCCGCCAAAGAAACAGTACCGATAGAAAAAGCGATCGATCGTATTAGCGGCGAATTAATTTGTCCCTATCCTCCCGGAATACCAGTATTAATGCCAGGGGAAAGAATAACATCAGAAGCGATCGAATATTTATTAAGGGCGATCGCCTTGGGAGCAAATATTACTGGAGCTGAAGATTCTAGTCTCAAAACCCTAAAAATTTTAAGATAAGTTTAATAATACAACTAAAATAGTTAAATATAAATAATTTTTAATTGAAGATTAAACCATGCTCTGGCCCTATGCCACCCCTGGAATTCCAGATAATCTATTCGAACGCTTACCCGGCATTCCCCTAAGTAAGCGAGAAGTGAGGCTGTTATTAATATCTTCATTGCGAATGAAACCAGACTCAGTTTTATGGGATATTGGTGCGGGTACTGGTACGATTCCTGTAGAAATGGGCTTACTCTGTCCGAACGGTAAAATTTTGGCAGTAGAAAGAGACGAAGAAGTAGCTAATTTAATTCGTCACAACTGCTACCGTTTTGGCGTAGATAACGTAGAAGTAATGCAAGGTAGTGCCCCCGAGTGTCTTTCCAAACTAAAACCATTACCCCACCGAGTCTGTTTGGAAGGGGGAAAACCGATCGAAAAAATCTTAAAACAAGTTTGGGAATATTTGCAACCATCGGGCCGAATCGTCGCCACAGCAAGCAATTTAGAAAATCTATATTTAATTTCAGAAGCCCTAGCACAACTCCAAGCCCGTAATATGGAAGTAGTTCAATCTGCCGTAAATCGTTTAGAAACTAGAGGTATCCATCAAACATTTGCCGCAGTAGATCCGATTTTTATCCTCAGTGGCGAAAAACTTTAAACCCCGAAACAGCCTCGAAAAAAATTTTTAAGCTTTACAAATCTACAAAAATATATGTCTCTATCTCGTATTCTCAGTGCCATAGTCGCGATCGCTCTTGCCCTAGTAATGATAGTATTCGGGGGATGGTATTTTACTATCGGCCTCGGTATTATTATTTTTTTAGGACAATTAGAATATTTTCGGCTAGTTCGTTCTAAAGGTATTGCCCCGGCTGCTAAAACTACTTTAGTACTATCCCAACTATTATTAATTACTGCCGCAATTGCCCCTACCTTAACAGATGCCGTCTTTCCCCTCGCCGGAGGCTTAATCTGTTTTTACCTCTTATTTCAGCCCAAACTAGCCACGATCGCCGATATTTCTACTTCAATTTTAGGATTATTTTACGGAGCTTATTTACCCAGTTATTGGGTAAGATTGCGAGTAGGCTTTACTCCAGAACCACTACAAGCTAGTTTAGATAGCATACACTTACCTTTAGACGGATACTGGCCCCAATCTTGGTTTGATTTCACCAGCTTTCCCGAAGCCTTACAAGTAACATTTTTGGCCTTCGGTTGTATTTGGGCCGCAGATATTGGGGCTTATATTGTCGGCAAATTTTTTGGTAAAATTAAACTTTCAAAAATAAGTCCCAAAAAAACAGTAGAAGGAGCTTTATTCGGAATTTTAGGCAGTCTCTTAGTTGCCGATTTTGGATCTTGGTACTTACAGTGGCCTTATTGGGGAATTAGCGGTTTACTTTTAGGCGTTTTAATCGGCATTGTCAGTCTCCTAGGAGATCTTACCGAATCGATGATGAAAAGAGATGCCGGAGTAAAAGACTCGGGACAGTTAATACCCGGACATGGAGGCATACTCGATCGCACCGATAGTTATGTTTTTACCGCCCCTTTAGTTTATTATTATGTAGTTCTGTTTTTACCATTGTTATCGAAAATTTAAATTAACAATTGCTCCCAATGACAGCTACAGAAACTAACAAAATTACTATTATCGGCTGCGGTTACGTCGGTTTTGCTGTTGCCAATTTCTGGCACGATCGCGGCCACCAACTTACAGTTACCACTACTACCCCAACCAAGGTATCAAAATTAGAAAAAATAGCAAATAAAGTAGTAATTACTAAAGGAAATAACTTCGATCGGCTGCTCGAAATAATAGAAGGTCGAGATACAATTTTACTCTCTGTCGGCCCTCGCCGGGGTAACCCTTACCGAGAAACTTATTTAGAAACTGCTCAAAATATAGTCAAAGTAATTCAAGCAACCAACAACAAACCCAAACAATTAATTTATACTAGCAGTTATTCTGTTTTGGGAGATAAAAAAGGAGCTTGGGTAGATGAAAATACACCCTTACAACCTAACAGTGAAAATGGTAAAATACTCGCCGAAACTGAGAAATTACTATTATCTATTAGCAACGAAACATTAAAAGTATGTATTTTACGTTTGGGTGGTATTTACGGGCCCGGCAGAGAATTGATTAAGATTTTTAAAAATTGGGCCGGTACGACTCGTCCTGGTAAAGGAGAAGACTATAGTAATTGGATACATTTAGATGATATTGTTAACGCGATAGAATTAGCTCGATCGCAACGCTTACAAGGTCTTTATCATCTAGCAGGCGATCGCCCCCTGCAAACTAAAGAATTGTTCGATCGAC
Organism: uncultured bacterium; assembly: GCA_964458305.1. Taxonomy (GTDB): domain Bacteria; phylum Cyanobacteriota; class Cyanobacteriia; order Cyanobacteriales; family JASJDA01; genus JASJDA01. The sequence goes on from CAYWIH010000001.1 coordinate 7,438, forward strand.
TCTTTGCAACTCACCAACTACCTACCATTACTTGGGACGCTTCTAGTCCAGCAACCCGCTCTTACAACAGTCGTCTTGACATCCAAAAAATTAAAGCCGCAGGCTTGAAATTAATTCACCCCGAAATCGAATTTTAAACTAAAATTATCTGAGGCTATGCTGAGAAAATAAATGTCAAAATACTAAAGAAAAAATCCTAATTTATGGAAAGCAATTTGAACGAATCGGATATTATAATTTTAATTAGTATCTTTTTGGGTTTAGCAAGCGGAATAACTTTTGGTTTAGTCGATTGGCTGCTCGATCGCCTTATTAAAAATGACAATTTTGTTAGTCTCAAGTTAAGAGCCAGCAAATGTATTTATATGGGAATTATCATGGCGATAATTTTTGGGATAATGACCTTTATTTCGATCGCCATCGATCCAGATCCAGATTTAATTCAAAAGCTCGATCGAGACAATATAAACATTGCCCTTGTTATCGGTTTACTAGTTCCGATTTTAAATAAATTTATAGATTTTATCTTTTTAAAAAACCGAAGCAAACAGTAACAAAATAATAATTTTAGCTAAATCTTACCTTCTAAGATTTTTTGATAAATAATTAAGGCTTAGAGCTAACCTCCTACCTAGACCGACTGACTTTTGACCTCCTACCTAGACCGACTGACCCCTCATCTGTATCAAATAAAATGAGATTGGTATGAGCGATCGGCTCACAACAAAGTTGCTATCCTAAAAGCAGTTCCCACACACATTGGTTGAGATGAACGAACCACTAAAAAGAATTTGTATCCTCGGGGGCGGTTTTGGCGGGCTTTATACCGCCCTAAGATTGAGTCAACTACCCTGGGAAAATTCCCAAAAACCAGAAATAGTGCTAGTTGATAAAAACGATCGCTTTTTATTTTTACCTTTGTTATACGAACTAATAACAGAGGAACTGCAAACCTGGGAAATAGCCCCACCTTTTGCAGAATTACTAGCCGATACTTCTGTGAAGTTTCATCAAGGAACTGTTACGGGTGTAGATATCGAATCTAAGCAAGTATATCTAGATAATAGCCCGGAACTGTCCTACGATCGATTAGTTTTGGCAATTGGCGGGAAAACTCCCTTAAATATAGTCCCAGGTGCGGCCGAATACGCCATTCCTTTTCGCAGTATCGAAGATGCTTACCGTCTCAAAGAAAAATTGCGAGAACTAGAAGCAGACGATCGCGATAAAATTAGAATTGCAGTCGTTGGCGGCGGTTATAGCGGCGTAGAATTGATTTGTAAGCTAGCCGATCGCCTCGGAGAACAAGGTCGTTTGCGTCTGATCGATCGTGGAGATCGGATTTTGAAAACTTCTCCCGAATTTAACCGCGAAGCAGCTCTAAAAACTTTGCGAGAAAAAGATATTTGGCTCGACTTAGAAACCACAGTAACTGAAGTTCAAGCCGATTCAATTTCTTTAGAATACAAAGGAGTGGTAGATACTATTCCCGTCGATATAGTTTTGTGGACGATCGGAACTCAAGTCAGCGAATTAGTCGAAAGATTAGCCCTTCCCGCCAATAAAAAAGGCTTACTCACGATTACAAATACTTTACAAGTTACAGACAATCCCGATATATTTGCCCTCGGAGATTTAGCAGACTGTCGCGATGCTACAGGCCAGCAAGTCGATGCTACCGCTCAAGTAGCTTTTCAGCAATCAGATTATTGTGCTTGGAATATTTGGGCATCTCTAACCGGACGACCCATGCTACCATTCCGCTATCAGCCTCTTGGGGAAATGATGACCCTCGGGATAGATACCGCTACTCTCAACGGTCTCGGACTTAAAATAGACGGGAATTTAGCCCATTTCGCTCGTCGTCTGATTTATTTATATCGCCTACCCACCTTAAAACACCAATTAGCAGTAGGTTTTAATTGGATAACTCAACCAGCCATGGATTTAATGACTAAATAATGCCAGTCCCAAAAGTGATTTTTTTAGACGCTGTCGGGACATTATTCGGAGTGCGAGGGAGTGTAGGAGAAATTTACAGCTCGATCGCCGCTCAAAATGGTGTCGATGTCGAGCTAGAAGCCCTAAATAAAGCTTTCAAACAAGCTTTTTTAACTTCTTCCCCTTTAGCGTTTCCCCAAGCCAAATCAGAGCAAATTCCTACCTTAGAGCGACAATGGTGGCGCGAAGTAGTTGCCAAAACCTATACGAGCGTCGGAGCAATTCAACAATTTGAAGACTTCGACCTGTTTTTTAGTCAGCTTTACGATCGCTTTGCTACCGCAAAATCATGGTATCTCTATCCCGATACCATTCCTTTTTTGACAAAATGGCAGAAACATGGGGTTGAATTGGGAATAATTTCTAATTTTGATAGCCGCATTTACCCCGTTATCGAAGAGCTAAAATTAAAAGATTTTTTTTCCAGTATCACAATTTCTTCAGCCGTAGGAGCAGCCAAACCAGACAGGATGATTTTCGACTGCGCGCTGCAAAAGTATCGCCTCAAACCAGAACTAGCCTGGCACATTGGCGATAACTTAAAAGAAGATTATTATGGTGCTAAGGCAGTGGGAATTAGATCTTTTTTGCTCCAACGCTCTATTTTTAAGAAAACTTGAAATAGAACGAACTAGATAATTAATCTAAATAAAGGATAAAATTACACTGCCTGCGTTGTGGCAAATAGTTGTAATTGAGGGAAACTGCCTTGGACACCACAAGTCAGCAAAGATTATTAGGCTATTTTATAGAAGAAGCTAAAGAACATCTCGATACCCTAGAAAAAGGAATTCTAGAGTTATCAGCAGTAATGCAAGACACTGAAAGGGTTAACGAACTCTTTCGTGCCGCCCATTCCATCAAAGGTGGTGCGGCGATGCTAGGGTACAACAGTATCCAAAAAGTCGCTCACCGCTTAGAAGATGCTTTCAAAATTCTCAAAGAAAACTCGATCGAAGTCGATCAAAGACTCGAGTCTCTCTTTCTCAAAGCATACGACGTTCTCCAAGATTTGGTAGAACGACTCGAAAGTGCTATGGAATTACCAGAAAGCGAAGTGGCTGGGATCATGGAAGATGCCGAACCACATTTTGCAGAATTGCAAGCTTACCTCCAAGAATCACTCGATGGAGGAGGATCTAAACCTGCTGCTGCTGCAGCACAAAGCGTCTCAACCCCGATCGACATAACCGAAAAGGTTAAAGGTCAACTGAGACAAATGCTACAGCTCTTTAAACAAAAATCTACCGCAGAAAGCCGTCAAAAATTACAGCAAATCTGCGGAACTTTAGGTCAATTAGCACCTCAAGAGCAAGGGTGGCAAACTTTAGTCCAAAAGTCATCCCAAGCGATCTCAAATCCAAAACACTCTTATCGAGTTCTCGCCCCTGTAGTAATTAAAGAACTAAAACAGGCTAACGATTATTTGGAATTAGGTAAAGGAAATCTTATTGCTCCGAGTCAGAGTTTACAACAACTTGCTGGTGCTTCTTTACCCCAAATTTTAGTAACTGTAGAACCGCAAAAAGCGGCTAATACTTTAATTGCAGCTTTCAACAAGCAACAATTATCTCAGTTAATTCAGTTACTACAAGCAGCGAGTTAATCTAAACTCAAATAAAGGGTAAAAATATCCGGGGCTGGGAGTAGATAATCTGTGGGGGCAAAACCCTTCAAACTGGTTAGTCCCACCTATCTCACTCCTTCGATTGCCCGATATATTGTCTTGCCTCGATTCATAAATAAGGTAAAAATTATTGTGTGGGAATTTGTTTACTATATAATTAACGCCATACAGCCAGTCATGCCCTACGTTTGTTTTTGTTGTGCGTGGCTGTTTTTGATTTTGTTGGGCTGGAGTGTATTTAGTGGTGCTAACGATGCGATCGCAAGAAGCAAGCAAATGCACCAAAGACCTTGTAGCAAATGTCGCTATTTTACTAACGATTTTCGTCTCAAATGTACCGTTCAGCCAACAATAGCTAATACTGAAGGGGCGATCGGCTGCTTCGACTACCATCCTAGCGACGATCCCGGCTAAATTTAGAGTTTGAAAATGCAAAATTAGTTTGAATTTATAATTTGTTAATTAATTTTATTTAAGATCAGTTACAAATTCAATAATTTTAAATTATAAATTTTGCATTTCAATTATGTTTAAAAAACTTGACAAAGAATGTAAGTAATGCTTCTGCAGTAGACGAAGCCAACTCCGATCGAACAAAAATAGCGAGATTTTCAAAAATATGTAAAATACTAAGAATGCTTAGTTAAGATTAAATTATTAGAAATTATGGCCAAAATTGAATTTTCTAGAGGATTAACCGAGGAAACAGTACCCGACGTAAGATTGACTCGCGCAAAAGATGGCAGTAGCGGTACGGCTACATTTTATTTTCAATCTCCTAAAATTCTCGCCGATGGTGTCACAGAAGAAATTACAGGAATGTATATGGTTGATACCGAAGGAGAAATAGTAACGCGGGAAGTAAAAGGAAAATTTATTAATGGTAAACCAGAAGCGATCGAAGCCGTTCATGTTATGAAATCACAGCAAGAATGGGATCGTTTCATGCGCTTCATGGAAAGATACGCTGAAGAACAAGGCTTACAATTCAGTAAATCATCCTAAATTATCAAAGGGTAAATTTCAGATCGTCTCTGAATTACCCCCAAAGTTAACAACTAATGACTTCTATTCCCCACCCCGATCTAAAAGCAAGATCGATTTCTTGTGCTGTGATTACGGTAAGCGATACTCGGACTTTAGCAACCGATCGCAGCGGTAAATCTATTTCTCAATTGCTCGAAGCAGCAGGACACGAAATAAAGTATTATTCGATCGTTAAAGACGAACCCGAGCAAATCAAAGAAGTATTATTACATTTATCTTCACTTAAAGATCTAGAAGCTTTAATTTTTAATGGGGGAACGGGAATAGCACCGCGAGATACTACCTACGATGCTATTTCGAGTTTGTTAGAAAAAACATTACCCGGCTTCGGTGAATTATTTCGCTTTTTAAGCTATCAAGAAATCGGCAGTAGGGCGATCGCTTCTCGATCTGTAGCTGGTATTTACGCAGGTAAGTTGGTTTTTTCCCTTCCGGGTTCGACTAATGCCGTTAAATTGGCTTTATCTAAGTTAATTTTACCAGAATTAGTTCACCTAGTGCGTCAGTTAAAAGGGGAATAAGTTTTAAGAAGAGACTAGACTTAAAAGATTTTGAGCCGAATAGCCAGGAAAAATAAGATCGAGATCGGATTTAGAAAGTCCCAGATGTCCGGTTAAAACAGAAGCGATCGGACTTCTAAAATCGGTAGTAACGGCTAAATCTCGCCCTTGATATAAAGCAGACTCAGATAAACCGGGCCATGCTCCATATACTTTACCACCTTTAACTCGATCGCCAATTAGCCACATAGCATTACCGTGACCGTGATCCGTACCTGCATTACCATTTTCTGCCACCGTGCGTCCGAATTCAGACATAACTACGATCGTAGTCTTGGAATAAGCAGATCCCAAACCTTCAACTAAAGCAGCCAAACCCATTCCCAAAGGCTTTAAATTGCGGGTCAAACGGCCTCTAATGCTACCTTGATTCACGTGAGTATCCCAACCACCTAAAGCCATAAAACCCAATTGAGTTTTAGCATCTCCAGCCATCAATCTCGCCAAACGGCGCGCGTCCTTAACAAAATTTATTGCATTTGGTGCGCCACGATCGGCACTCATCATTTCTTTACTAACTTCTTTGATGACAATTTCCCTAGCTTGACGACCTTCTTGATAAGCCAAACTGAGAGGATCTCCACCGCTATAAAGGCGATCGAAAGCTTCGTTAATTATCGGGCGATCGACAGGTAATTTATTTTTAGCACTATTGCCAGAATTGAGGTTAGCCACCGACATATTGCCTTTTAAAATTAAGGGCATAGTATTGCCGACATTAACGGCTTGAGTGGGGTTTTCTTGACGAGAAATTGCCAATAATCGATTCATCCAACCATTAGCAGTAGATTTTACCCCAGGCGTACCATTTTCCATATAATCTTGAGCTTCAAAATGCGATCGAGTCGGATCTGGCGAACCGCTAGCGTGAATAAAAGCTAGATTTTTTTGTTTCCAAAAAGGCATAATATCTACTAATGCGGGATTGAGACCAAAACGACCGTCGAGATCTAAAACTCCGCCTTCTTCGTCGGGAGTAGGAATGGCAATAGTGGGTCTAGCTTCGTAATATGCCGAGGAGCGATAAGGTACGACTGTATTTAAACCGTCGATTCCGCCCCGTAAAAAGATAACTATTAGTTTATTATTGTTGTTACCCCTAGCGATCGCCTTTGCTACCCAGCCACTCAAACCCACCGGAATTAAAGTAGCAGCAGCAAATAAACTTCCGTATCCTATTATTTTTCTTCTCTTCATTGTTTTTATTGTTCCCTACTTGTTAGTCGATCTATCGGTACATCATTTCGGGACTACCGAGGATTAATGGTGCTTGTAAATTACGTTTGCTGTTATTAATTACTTCTAAAGTGCGATCGGAAAAATTATTGCCTAAAGTAGCGATTAACAAATTTCGATCGACTGGTTTTTGTTTGTTAACATAACCTCTAGCCACAGCAGTAGCAAAACTAACCCGACGCATCATCGCATCCGGGTTTAACCAAGCATCTCGAGTATTTTGATAGCCGTTGGGAGTACTGCAACCGTAGAGAGGCATTCCCAATTGTCGCAACATTCCGAGCATTGCTCTGAGATTGGTTGTTTCGGGGTTGCTACTGCGATAGAGAGAAATAACGTATTGATAGGGAGTTTTAAACTTATTGCCGTAATATTGAGGATCTAAAAATTCCTTGCTATTAAAAAGAGTATTTAAAACAGCAGCAATATTGCCCGAAGTCGCTAAAAAATTTTTAGCCAAACTATTTACTAAATCTTCTGGGGGTCGATCGCTAACAAAATATTGAGCTAACTTATAACTAATATGACGCGCCGTCGCCGGATGCGCTGCTAAAATATCTAAAGCCTCTTCTACTTCATCTCGACCGCTACCTTTAATAGTCTTTCCTAAAAACACTTTATCGCTAAAATCGTGACGGTTGGGATAGAAAAAAAAGCCGCTTCCATCACCCCTCTTAGGATTACGAGATACACCCCATCCCGTTAAAATGCGAGCCAAACTAACTACATCCTCTTGGGTATAACCACCATCAACTCCCAGGGTATGGAGTTCCATTAATTCGCGAGCGTAGTTTTCATTTAGACCTTTAAACCTGCCTCTGGCCCCCCTACTATTCGGTGCAGTATTTTGCCAGTTATCTAAGTAAACTAACATCGCAGGATGGCGGGCCGTCGCTCCTAATAAATCTCGAAAACGCCCGAAAACATTAGGTCTAATTCCTTCTCGATCGTAGTTACCCACCCAGAGATGAATTAAACCTTTACGAGCAAAGACATTAAAATGATTAAACCAAAAATCCACCATCACTTCTTGCAGTTGTCTGGGAGATTCGATCGCCCTACTTAAACGGTCTTCTACTGCTTGTTGAAGTACTTGCCTGGCTCTTTTGCGGCGCATTTTCCGTTCTTCTTCAGAGATCTTTTCTCTCCGATTAGGTCTCGGGTTGTATTCTGTAAATAGTTCTACTGGACTCATCTTGAGAGTTTCTAAGCGATCGAGTCGTTGGCTTAATTTTGGCGACTCGGCAAGAGATTCTGGCTTTATTTGGGATTGTATGTAAGCTTGTATCCCTTTGTTTTTAATCTTTTCTATATCCCCAGGACGAGGGCCGAAACTTAGACGATTGATAATATGTATCAGCCTGGATCGTTCTACTGTCATCTTCGATCGGTTACTTATTTTGCCTGCCTTTGTTTAGACTTCTATAGATCCATAAAGGTTCAACCTCGATCGTCAGATTTTACTTGTTACGGTTTTTATAGCGATCGATCTTCTGTGAAACTCTTTACACAAATTCATAAAATAACGACTATTTGCTCGAAAAATATTAAATAAAATTTCGATCTCGTTTCCAGGAGATTTAAAGTGCTAAATTAATAATTGAAGCTAAAGAAAAAAGCTTCCCTGGCAGATAAAACAGCCAAAGTTAAAACAGGAAAAAGAGGTAAACAAAGCTGTTAAAACTAACATCTGTCTCGTTTAAAAAACAACATCACCTAATCCGAAATAGGATAGTTCCTAAAAGTGGCTAAATAGGGAGCAATACAACTAAAGATATCGATTTAGATTGTAACTCTATTTATTATTAAGAAAATGTAGGAATTCAACCTAAGAGTAGGAATCGTAGGTGATGTTGTTCGATCTTATAGGTCTTATCTCAAACAATTTTCTAGCTCCTGTGGCTATTTGAATAACTGGTTCTTTTTGGGCTAAAGCTTGAATTGAAATGTTTTTTACTTTCTTCTAGATCTCAATTAGTCGCACGAAATAATTGAAAATTCATAGTTTTAGGGAATAAATTCTATTATTTCTTTACTTATTATTCCCGATTGGTATAAAAGCCTCCGCTTTGAAAACGGAGGTAATGGCAGAGAAGATAGTTCTGAGTTTGGTTAATTATTTTTAACTAAAACACCCGGTTGAGCTTGAATCGGTAAAATATCTAAAACATCAGTTTGAGCGCAATATTTTAAATCGTCTTCGCAATTTAAATTTAACAAACGCTTACCGTGACTGGCACGATAAAACATCCCTAAAAGATCGTTTTCCCAGCGAGAATAAAGAGCGATCGCAGCAATAACCTCATCGTTACCGACAAGATCCGATCGGGCCCCTTCGAGTTTATTTAAAATAGGTAAAGCGATCGCACCTGCACAAGCAGTATCTTCGAGAGAATAAGTACCTTGCCAGCCAGATCCTACCAACCAAACTGTTTCCGGCTGTTTGTCTAAAATATAGTTTACTGCTGCTTGGCGATTTATTTGGGCTGCAGTTATTAAAATACTTGAATTTGCCACTCTTTGTAAAGCTCGAGTACCGTTAGTGGTGCTGAGGAACAATCTTTTGCCCGTAACTATTTCTGGAGTACAATCTAAAGGAGAATTACCGAGATCGAAACCCTCTACTTTAGCCCCTCCTCTTTCTCCAGCACGCAATCGTTTATCTTGTGGATAATTTTCGCTTTCTTTTCTTAATTTATCTAAATCGCTAAAAGCTTGCACTGCTTCAGCACCAGCATTTAAAGCAGTAGCGATCGTGGTTGTCGCACGCAAAACATCGATAACAACGGCACAATCGGGTAAACTATCGCTTGGAGTGGCTTCGGGAGTATGATAAACAAAAAGTTTCACTATTTTCTAATAATTAGTTAAAAGTTATATAAATTTTGACATTCATCGTTACCTCGAACAAGACGAGGTAAAATTAAACATATTGCTGAGAGTGAGAATATTACTGTGAGTTACCTCGATCCCTACGGTAAATCGACGATCGATCTTTCTCTTATATTGACTGCAGTTGGTATATTATTATTTTCTCCTGTAGCGATCGCCAACTCCGATCTCAATTCTAAAAAGATTCCTATTCAAGTCCCACCAGCGGATCGATATTCTTCCTCTTCAAAAGAAAATTCCGATCGCGATCGATCTATTCCCATTCAAGTTCCTCAAGCCGAAGATCGCGCCATACCCTCAATACTTCCCGTTCCCAGTTTACCAATACCTAAAGGCAATTTAACGGTTGCCAATCCCGATCTTGAGGTCGAAGCAAGAGAAGTTTTATATCGAGTAATAGTAAAATCTAGAGATAAGGAACTAGTTCGATCGCTCTATCCCGATGCTTTTACTTTAATTTATCGAGGCGAACAGGTTTTACAAATCGGACTGTTTGGCGATCGCTACAATGCTCTAGAAGCTCGAGACAGTCTCATCAATTTGGGTCTAGATGCGGTAATTGTCGATTAATAATATATTTTTTTTTGGATCGCATTATTAGCAAAGTTGAAAAATATTTAATATTTCTTTAGAATTAGCAGGTTTAAAATAGTTTAACTCGCAGACAATTTAATTCAAAGTCGGTCACAGCAAATCCAGACAACATAGAAACTTGAGAAGGTTACTCGATCGCTTCTGACTTCTTTAAACAGTAGCCTGTTTTTTAGAGATGGTCTGAAATAATTATAATTTCTTTATTCTGTTCGACCTTAAGTAATATTTTTATAAAAATGGTATCATTAAAGCGATCGTTTTAATCAATCAAAATACATTTGAAGAAATGACTAATACAAATAAATATAGATCCAGATTTGAAAAGTTTAAATAACAAATAAAAATAAATAATTATGAAATCTCAAAAAGTTGGCGGTAGATTTAAAATTATTAAAGGAATAGGTCGGGGAAGTTTTGGTAAAACTTACTTAGCAGAAGATTATCAAAAATTTAATAGCTTTTGTGTTGTTAAAGAACTAAAACCGATGTTATCAGAAGGGCCGGAAATACTTGAAATGGCTCAAACTTTATTCTATAAAGAAGCTAAAGTATTGCACGAACTGAGTCACCTTCATTCTGAAATTCCTTATTTAGTCGCTTACTTTCAAGAAAATCAAAAATTTTATTTAGTTCAAGAATTTATTGAAGGACACGATCTTTCTCAAGAAATATTTTCCGGTTGTAAGTTATCGGAATTAGAAGTAATTTTATTATTAGAAGATATTTTAAAACCTTTATCTTTTCTCCACAGAAACAAAATAATTCATAGAGATATAAAACCAACTAACTTAATGCGTCGTCGCAGCGATAAGAAAATAGTTTTAATCGATTTTGGCGCAATTAAAGAGCTAGCTTCTCCAGAAATGTTCGATCGATTTGGAGGAACTAAAGTAGGGACGATCGTCGGTACTCCAGGTTATATGCCGAGCGAACAAGCCGTAGGAAAAGCAAAATTGTGCAGCGATGTTTATGCTGTAGGGGCGATCGGGATTCAAGCTTTAACGGGTTTAATGCCGCAGCAAATAGAGGAAAATCCCAATACTGGAGAATTAAAATGGCAGCACTTAGTTGATATCAGTTATGAGTTGCAAGCTATTTTAGAAAAAATGGTTAGATATCATTTTACCTATCGCTATCCTACGGCGATCGAAGCATTAGCAGAAATTCAAAAACTAAGGCAAAATTTATTAAAAAAAGAACGCTCAAAAGTAATAAATAAATCTCGCCAAAAAAAAATTTCGAGAGTAATAAATAAATCTAGATCGTATCAGTCCGCTCGCAATACAATAGCTGAAGCAACACTTTTAAAGAAAAATATTGAAAACACCACCGTTGCAGTCAGATCCTCCCTCGGACTTTATTCTCAGACAAAAATGCCGAGAAGAAATATTATTAAAATAGCAGTTTTGGTAGTAACTGGAGCTTTTTTAGCATTTCCCCTCAAAAAAATCTTTAATTCTTCTTATCAAAGCAAACATATAAATAATAAAAAAACATCTCAAGCCCCTGCTAAAACAGAAATTACATTAGAAGATTTAAAGGAAAAAAACTCACCAAAACCAGAAAAATTATCAGTCGAACTAAAAACTTTTTCCTGCGAGGTAATAACTGTTAACGAAAAAGCAGAACAGATCGATCGCGCTATTAAAGAAATAAAATATTTTAGCGAAGATCTCGGTAATAATATAGTTTTAGAAATGGTAGTAATACCGAGCGGTACTTTTAAAATGGGTGCAGCATTAAATGAAAAACACGCTCAAAATATTGAATATCCCCAGCATCAAGTAAATATTAAAACCTTTGCGATCTCTAAATTTCAAATAACTCAAGCCCAATGGCGAGCAGTTGCAACTTTACCGAAGATCGATCGCGATCTGGAGATCCAACCCTCATATTTTAAAGGCGATCGATTGCCAGTAGAACAAATTTCATGGTACGATGCGATCGAATTTGCCGCGAGACTCTCTCAAAAAACCGGACGGAAATATCGTTTACCAAGCGAAGCAGAATGGGAATATGCGACCCGAGCTAATACTCAAACTCCCTTTCATTTTGGCCCGACGATCTCGAGTAATTTAGCTAATTACGACGCGGCATATCTTTACGCTGAAGAACCGAGAGGAAAATTTCGCGATCGCACTTTAGCAGTAGGAAGTTTTTTTCCCAATGCTTTTGGTTTGTACGATACCCACGGCAACGTTCTCGAATGGTGCGCCGATACTTGGTTAGATAATTATAAGCATACTCCAACTGACGGCAGTCCCAATCAAAAAGGAGATATTAATTTAAGAGTTTACCGCGGCGGTTCTTGGTTTAGCGATGCTATCAGTTGTCGATCTGCAAATCGAGATAAAGGAGTTCCTAACCTCAAGTATCGTACTTTAGGTGTGCGCCTTGCTTGTAATTTTAACTAGCTTGTTTGAAACTCGGTAAAGGAGAAGAAACTCGATTAGAAACAGAACGACGATCGAGGGTTAATAAATAGGCACAGGGAACGAAATATAATGCCAAAAGGGTAGCCCCACAAATACCTCCAGCGATCGCCACGGCTAAAGGAGGCCAAAAACCACCGCCCTGTAATAATAAAGGAACGAAACCGATCGCAGTAGTTAAAGTAGTGGTAACCACGTGACGGGTAGAATGCAATACTACTTGTCTTACTGCTCTACGATTGCCTCGTTTTGCGCCAGGATTTTCTAAAATTGCGGCTAAAACTACCACAGAATCGTTAACTGCTACCCCAACTAAGCCGATCGTGCCGATAATTGCCATAAAGCCTAAAGGATAGCCAAACAGCCACAAGGAAAACATTCCCAAACCGATCGAAGATATACCGACTACACCGATGATACCAGCTAGTTTGAAAGAACTTAGAGAAAGCACTAGCACCGCTACCATCAATACTACCAATACCCCCATATTGCCAGCCAAACCACCCTGGGCGTTACTACTCTGTTCTGCTTCGCCGCCAAATTCTATATAATAGCCCGGAGGTAGCTCTAAATTAGCTTCTTTTAAGTCAGTTTGGAATTGAGCCAATACTTCTGAGGGCAAAGTACCCGGAGCGATAAAAGCCTGAACTAGATTGTATCTTTTGCCGTTGCGTCGGGTAATAACAGCATTTTCTGGAGTTAGATCGATATCTCCTAAAGCAGATAAAGGGATATTTTGCAAAGATCGATCGGCAATACTATTTTGCGGTGTAGAAGTTGCCAATAAATCTAAAGAACTTATTTGACTGGCATCGCCGCGATCGCGATTTGCTATCCTAACTCTAACGGGTAATTCTTCAGTAGATTCGAGTACAGATCCCCCCGTATTCCCTTCTAAAAGAGCCTGTAGTTGCCGAGAAATACTAGCATTATCTAATCCTGCTAAATTAGCTTTTTCCTCGTCTAAACGCAATTTTAATTGAGCTTTCACCTCGCTCGAAGTATCTCGAGTGTGAGTAACATCGGGAATTTGGGCTAAAATACCTCTAGCTTCTTCCCCTAAAATTTTCAGGCGATCGAGATCCGATCCGTAAATACGCATTTCTACAGGAGCGTCAAAAGGAGGCCCCTGTTCCAATTTTCGTACCAATACCCTAGCAACGGGTAAAGCTTCGTCCATTTCTGTTTGCAAACTGCGAACGAAACTATCTCCAGCAAGAGAATTTAACTGTACCATTGCTTGAGCGTAATTCGATTCTCCTTGTTTTCCTCCGGCTAAATTGTAATAAAATCGAGGTGCGTTAGTGCCGACAAACCAATGTACTTTAACAACTTCTTTGCGCTGCATAATTAAATTGCGAGCTTGGTTAGCGATCGCCTCAGTTTGTTCGATCGAAGCAGAAGATGGTAACTCTAACTCGATTTGAATTTGGTCGCGATCGCCTGCAGGAAAGAATTGACTTTGTAGGGTAGAAGCTTGTATAAATCCAGTTACGGGTATAATCAGAGCTAAAATTATCCCCACTGCTGGTTTGGCAAACAGCCACCGCAAAGTAGAATTGTAAATTGATGTTAGGCTCGAGTTAGAAAAGCCATTTTCCCACCAAGATAAACGGTCAGAGGTTAGGGTGCTGCGCCCCAGGTCAAAGGTCAGAGGTTTTAAGTTTTTATTTGTTTCATAATTATTTACACTAGGAATTAATTCAGGATTAGTTCTCTCTGACCCCTGTACCGACGTACCATGGTACGTCCCTACTGACTCTGACCTAGTTTTTTTCTTTTTTCTAAAGATAGCTGCTAAAGCTGGAATTACGGTTAAAGATAAAAATAGAGAAGAACAAACTGCTAAAATTACCCCAACCGCGATCGTACCGACAAATTCCCCCGCACCTCCTGGTAAAATAGCGATCGGCAAAAAAGCAAGTACTGTCGTTAATGTCGATGCCAATAAAGGTACGGATAAATATTTAACGGTTTTGGCGATCGCCTCTTCTGGCTTCATTCCCGTTTTCAGATGGTTATTTACCTCGTCTACTACCACGATCGCCGTATCTATTAACAATCCTAAAGCAACGATTAAACCAGTTATCGACATTTGATGCAAAGGAATGCCGAATACTTTCATCCAACCCAAAACCATTAATAACGATAAAGGTAAAGCCACTCCAACGACGATTGCCGATCGCCAACCCATCATAAATAAGGTTACGCCAAAAACTAACAAAGCTCCCAATAAAAGATTGATAATTAATTGGTTGAGTCGGTTAGTAACGTATTTACTTTGATCGAAAATTGTTTCTAAATTTAAACCTTTTGGTAATTCGTTTTGAAACTGTTTTAAGATTTTATTAGCATTATCTGCCCATACATCCAGTCGATAATCCGATTTGACAAAAATACCTAAAGCGATCGCCCTATGTCCGTCAACTATTGCTAATTCGTCGGCTGGCTGTTTGATTCCTTTTTTAACTTCGGCAATATCCCCTAATTTAGTAAACTGTCCGTCACTACCGAAACTAATGGGAATATTTTTAATTCGATCGAGGGAATTTAATTCCGATTCTACTTCTAAAGCCAAATTATTATTAGCACTGCGAAATTCCCCAGCAGAAATTTTAGCATCGCTTTGCTCGATTTGACGGGAAATTCGATCGACGGTAAGCTCGAGAGCAACTAACTTGGTAGGATCGATTTCTACGGTAATTTCTTCGCTCGGTCGACCGTATATTTCGACTTTTTCCGTCCCCGGTAAAGTTTTTAGTAGATCTTGCAAAGATTCCGCTCTGCGGGTCAAAATAGCATAGTTCGGATCGCTGTCTACTTCCCAATTAAGAGCAACTATCTTGGCATAAGCTTTTGTATCGAGTTCGTCTAATTCCGGTTCGGTTGCTTCTGCTGGTATTTGCGAGCTTGCATCATCTATTTTGTCACGAATGCGCGACCAAACTAAACTTGCTTCCCTAGCAGTTACAGTATCTAATAATTCGATATTGATAACAGATATTCCCGATCGCGATGTCGATTCGTATGTTTTAATTTCTTCTATATCGGAAATTTCTGATTCTATTTTTTCACTAACTAAAGCTTCTACTCTTTGTGCGTCAGCACCTGGTAAAAACGTTCTCACAATTGCCGATCGAGATACTAATTCTGGATCTTCCAATCTCGGTAAAGTAAAAAAAGATGAAAGACCCCAAACTAAAATTAAGATTATGCTCAGCAAAAGCAGCCGAAAATTACGATAAAATAAACTTTGCATGATTATTATGGATATTCTTTTCTAAAAATTTGTATTTAGTTCCTAAAAAAAGCCTCGGGAGCATCGGGAGCATCGGAGAAAAAATATTTATTGTATTTGTTTTAGTTCAAACTTAAAACTCCTGACCCCTGTACCGACGTACCATGGTACGTCCCTACTGACCCTGACCTCTCAGTCGCGATCGGCCGAACTAATTGATTGGGAACTAATCTTTGCGTACCTTGACTAACTACTCGATCGCCATCTGCAAGCATTCCCCGCACAAAAACTCGATCGCCATTGGTATATAAAAGCTCTAAATCTCTTTTTTCAATGCGATAATTACCTTCAGTTCCACTAACAACAAAAGCAGACCATAAGCCTCTTTCTCCCTTCACTAAAGCTGTTGTCGGTAACCAATATCCAGCAGTATTTATATTGCGAGCAATTTGTAACCTGGCTACTTCTTGGGATGCTACCGAACTATTTCCTTCTAGTTGTAAAACGATCGTTCTGGTTCGAGTTGCCGGATCGATTTCCGGTAAAATTGAAGCAACTTTAGCAAAATAGACTCGATCGCTGATTAATACTTTCTGCTGGCTGCCAATTTTGAGATCCGATAATATATCACCGGGAATGCCTATTTCTACTTCTGGGGTCGTATCTTCAACTAAACGCACTACCGACTGACCGGAGTTTACTACCATTCCTTCATCCATATTGCGATTGCTGATTATTCCAGAAAAAGGAGCGCGAATCGTACTTTTATCGATATCTACATCCAATTCTCTAATACTGGCATCTAATTGACTTACTGCTGCTTGCTGTGCTGCTATCTGTTCCGATCTCGTCCCGTTTAATAACTCTTGTAACCTACTGCGAGCAATATTCAATCGATCGTTTAAAGCTCTAACTGTATATGTGATTTCGTCGAGGTTTTCTTTGCTAATCGCTCCCTGGGAATATAGGGATCTTCTTCGCGATTCTTTGATCTGTTCTAGTTCTAACTGATTTCTTAAATTGCTTACTTCTGCTCTTGCTGCGGCTATATCTTCCGATCGCGCGCCATTTTTTAATTCCGATAAAATTGCTAATTCTCTAGCTCTTTGGGCTAATAACCTGCTTTTTTGTGCTTCTAGGTTGCGAGTATCTATTTTAGCGATCGCCCTACCTCTGGTTACTCGATCGCCGCGATCGACCCCAAACCAAACTAACTTACCCCCTCTCTCGAAACCTAATTCGCTCGATCTCCTTGCTGCTACTTCTCCGGTATAACTTCTCGATATTTCGTAACTATCGACTTTTTTTACTGCTAAAGTTTCAACTGGAAGTATAGTTGGCTTTTTTATTTCTACTGACTGCGATCGATTGTTAATACTGGATAAGGCAATGGGTACGCCAAATAACAATAGCAGTCCTGCACCGCTAATTGCTACTAATTGTTTCCTAAATGGTTTTGATGATGGTTTGTCTGGTGGTGAATTGGATGTCATGATTTTAACTGCTGTAAATCAAACGACCGTTTTAATAGCGAAAAAAATAAATAAAACAAAGTAGATTGATAATTCTATCTAAACAATGTTTAAAATTATTGTCAACTTTCGGACACTAACCATTAAAACATACGTTTGAAAAAAAAACGAGGTATTTTTTGCAAATCGTGAAACTAAAAGACTGTGACGGTCGAAACTTTATATAATAGAAGTCATCGTTTTTATCAAAATAATAGTTCATACGTTTGTTTTAATATGAAAGCTTCTAGTACGATCGACACTAAAGAGCAAATTCTCACCGTTGCAGAAGAATTATTTGCAGAATTAGGATATGCTGGAACGTCGCTGCGTCGAGTGATTAAAGAAGCGGGAGTTAACTTATCTGCGGTTCACTATCACTTTGGTTCTAAAGAAGAATTATTCCGCGCTGTGGTAGCTAGGACGGCCCAACCAATTGTAACAAAAAGTTTAGAGCAATTAGCAATAGTCGAAGCTAACAAAGAAAATCCCAGCGTTGAAGATATTTTAGAAGCCTTTCTAGCTCCTTCATTAGAAATAATTATCGATCGAAAAATCGATAGTCCACTAAACTGCGCTAGACTGATCGGACGTTCTCGCACCGAACCAGATCCGATTCAAGAAATTGCTGAAGAAGAATTCGAAAAATTAGGTCAAGCTTATTTAGACGCACTGCAGAGAATTTTACCAGACCAATCCCGAAATCAAATAGATTGGAAATTGGATTTAGTAGTTGCTGGATTAATTCGCGTTCTCACCGAAGCAGGAAAACCTAATGCTTTAATTGAGGATAATTCACCAGAAAGCGTCAAAGTTGCAGTATCTAAATTAGTGACTTTTTTTGCTCCAGCAATGAGATCTTAATAAGAACGTCGCGATCGAGTTGATTAACGACAACCCAAACTATCTCTAGTAGCGACTCCGGTAACTGGGTTAACTCCTTCAGCCCTTTTACACATTAAAGATGTTTGATAGCGATCGACAATAGCATCGGAAAAATCAGCCCCGGTGATATTAGCATCGTAGAAAGTTGTACTGCTTAAAATAGCATCGGTAAAAATAGCATTAGTCAAATTAGCATCGTCAAAAAAAGCGCGATCGGCGAAAGTTTTGGTCAGATTTGCTCCGGTTAAATCTGCTTGAATGAAAGTAGCTTTAGTTAAAATAGTAAAACTGAGATCTGAATTTTTAAAAGAAGCCCTCCGCAGATCTGCACCAGCAAAAGATGTTCCTGTTAAATCTCGATCGGAAAAATCTTCGTTGCGTAATTCGCTCAAGGTATAATTAACTTTTCCCTCGATCGCTATTGCTTTTTGGGGAACGGCACACCAAAATATTGTTAGGAAAAAAGAGAGACAAATTGCTAAAATCCTGCGGGTAAAAGTTGTTTTTTTTGCTTTCATTAGTTACTCAAACTCTACATTCTCTACATTACTTTATTTATAATATATTTCGATCCAAAATCGATAAATTTTTATTACAAATTCTTGCTATTCAAGTGCTTTCTATATTTGAGAATTTGATTTTGCGATCGATTTATTTGTATTTATGATAAAGGATATATTGATATTAGATTGCGCTCGACTATTATAAAATATAATTTTAATACTGGTAAAAATAAATAGGATTGTAAAATTATTAGTCATCTATTAGATTGCCTTAAAACTAATTTAAATACTTTCAAGAATAAATATTTTATTTTGTCTCATATTTGAGAATAAATAGTATTCGATCTTACTATCCGATCGAGCCGTTCTATTATTTCTGGTTTATTTGAATATTATTTGTTGTCACTTGTTATTTAAAACCCCAGCACGACAATCTTTTAACCAAGTTTTAATTGCGCGACCAATATAACTATTACTTGTTTCTTTTGGAGGTAAAGGAATTTCATTTTTATTGGTTTTTCCCAGTCGAGAAAATAGCATCGCCATCCTCCAACCACTGTCCGATCGAGCTAAAAATAACCGATGAAAATTTTGCTTTTCTACGGCTTTATTATTTATATATTCTCTTTCTAAGGTAGTAAAAAATACTTGTTCTGGCGATTTTTTTAAAACTGGATCGTATTCGAGATTATTTAGATTAATTGGTTCAAATTCTGCTTTTCCTGCTACAATAACGTAATTAGAAACTTTAAACTCTTCGTTAATTTCAGAAAGCGATTTCCGACGAGCTATTTCTCGATTGGCATAATTTGGCAAATCTCTCAACATCAAATTCGTTAGAGTCTCTAAATTTTCAGGACAATTTAAAGAATCTTTTCGATCGACCTTGAAACTACTTACTAATTTTCCCTCGATCGGCTTTCTAACTACACTACTAATAACTTCTCGATTCGATCGCAATAATCTTTTACTGCTTGCTGCTTGAAAATCGATCGCCTGCCAAAACAGCGCAGTAAATAACCCAGTATAAAAAATATTACTACAAAACTTCAGCCAATTCTTCACAAATTCTCTCCCAGGCTAAGACCGGATCTTCAGCAGCAATAATCGGACGACCGATTACCAAATAGTTAGCCCCCGATCTAATTGCCTTTGCTGGAGTCATAACCCGCTTTTGATCTCCTGTTTCTGCCCATTTCGGACGCACTCCGGGACAAACTAACAAAAAATCATCCCCGCAAACCCTTCGCAAAGTTTCTGCTTCTAAAGGAGAACAAACCGCCCCATCGATACCAGAATCTTTAGCAAGTAAAGCTAATTGTAAAACATAATCCGATAATTCTAAAGGAATTTTTAGATCGATCGCCAATTCTCTAGAATTGATACTAGTAAGTAGGGTAACGGCTAATAATTTCGTCTGAGAATCCTTATTTTTACTAGCTTTTGCTGCTTTTTCTAAAGCTTTTCTTCCAGCAGTAGCGTGGATCGTTAATAAATCTACCTTTTTAGCCACAGCAGAGTTAATCGCCCCCACCATAGTATTAGGGATATCGTGAAATTTTAGATCCAAAAAGATCCTTTTTTGCTTTTCTTGCAAAATATTCAGAATGCGATCGCCGCAACTGACAAATAACTCTAACCCAACTTTCCACCAAACTACCCCAGACAATTTATTAATTAAAGCGATCGCTTCTGTTTCGCTTGCTACATCTAAAGGGACGATTATTTTTTCGGCTGGATCTTTCATAGATCGGTTGCTTTTTTATCAATTTTATGCTAAGTAAGTTTGATAAATTTTTTCTTACCTACTTGTAAAACTTTACCTTGCAGAGTATCGGCAGAATCAAATTTAAGATCGACATCGCTAATGCGATCGCCATCCAAACGCACCGCACCTCCTTTTATTTGTCTTTTACCATCGCCGCTACTTTTACACAAGCCACTAGCATTGAGAATATAGTATAACGGGGCAGGAAATTCAATCTCCGATAAAGAATATTCGGGAATTGTTTCTTCTTCTCCTGCTGCTGCTTTTTCTGCCGCTTCTTTGCCATGATATTGACTTACTATTGTTTTAGCCAGTAAAATTTGCTTTTCTCTAGCATCTTCTGGCAACTCATCCAAAGATAAATTAGTCAGCAACTCGAAATAATCACTTACCACAGAATCGGGAATATTCTGTAACTTTTGATACATAGATAGAGCATCTTCACCCAAACCGACGTAATTACCCAGAGACTTAGACATTTTTTGGTTGCCATTTATACCGAGGATAATCGGCATTAACAAGCCAAATTGAGGGGATTTCTTGCCAAAATAGCGTTGTAAATCGCGACCGACAGCAATATTAAACTTTTGATCCGTGCCACCCAATTCTATATCAGCCTCGATCGCCACAGAATCGTAACCCTGCATTAAAGGATATAAAAATTCATGAAGATAGATCGGATTTTCTTGAGAATAGCGATCGGCAAAACCTTCTTTAGCTAACATTTGGCCTACAGTCATAGTAGCAAGAAGTTCCTGGATTTTAGCCAAATTAAGATCCTTTAACCATTCGGAATTGTAGCGAATTTCCAAACGTCCCGGAGTATCAAAATCCAAAATAGGACGCAAACGATCCAAATATTGGGCAGAATTTTCCTTAACTTCTTCGGCAGTTAGTTGCTTGCGAACGTCCGATCGACCCGTGGGATCGCCAATTTGAGCCGTAAAATCGCCAATAATCACAACCGCCGTGTGGCCGGCATCTTGAAAAGATCGCAATTTTCGAAAAGCAATACTGTGGCCGAGATGAATGTCTGGGGCAGTGGGATCGATTCCTAATTTTACACGCAAAGGTCGATCGGTTTTAGCAATTTTAACGGCAAGATTTTCATCGGGGTTGTCGCTGTCAGTGCGATCGGGGAAAATTTCGCTAGTTCCACGATTCAACCAAGCTAAATTTTCAGTTTTTAACGATACGGTCATAATTAAAGCAAGCTAAATTTTCAGTTTATAAAGAAAAGACAAGCTCGACAGATCGAAAGCTTTGTCAAGCCGCTAAATATTATCACAAGAAGTTCCTTCTCAACTTTACCGACTAAAGTCAAATCCCGTCGATGTCACCAGAATTTACAGATAAATAGGAATAATTATATTAGACTATCGTAAGTTGCTTTATCATCTAACACAAATACTAATATTTTTCTAGATTAACCTGTAAATAGTTCCAGCGAATTTAGCGAGTGAGGGAGTGTAATTCAAGTGTCATCATCAACTACTCTACAAAAAACATCAGAAATTATTAAAAGCTGGCTACCTGGTCTAAAAACCTTTGCCATTGGCACTGCAAAAGCTTCAGGAGGAACGATTTTAGGAATTAGTATGCTAGCTAGTTCGGTAGTCGCTGGGGGATTGTTAGGTTTAGCAATCAGTTTCCGAAATCTACCAGATGTTAGGGTATTGGGCAGCTACGTACCTTCTCAAACCAGCTATATTTACGATATTAAAGGTAGGACGATAGCACGATTGCACGGAGAAGAAAATAGAGAATTAGTTAAATTATCCGAAATTTCTCCCGAATTAAAAAGAGCAGTTCTCGCGATCGAAGATAGCCATTTTTACGACCATGAAGGAGTGAATTTCAACAGCATGGGTCGGGCTTTCATGGTTAATCTAGAAAGAGGAGAAGTAGTAGAAGGGGCTTCTACTATCACTATGCAATTGATTAAAAATCTTTTTCTGACTCGCGATCGAGTTTACAGTCGCAAACTTGCCGAAGTGGTAATGGCAATTCGAGTCGAACAGGTTTTTAGCAAAGACGAACTTTTAGAGATATATCTAAATAATATTTATTGGGGACACAATACTTATGGCGTTAAAACTGCCGCCGAAAGTTATTTTAACAAAGACCCTAAAGACTTAAGTTTGGCAGAAGCATCAATGATGGCCGGATTGATTCAAGCCCCCGAAAGATACAGCCCCTTCGTCAACTATAAAGCAACCAAACGCCGACAAGCCACAGTTTTAAGGCGAATGCGCGAGTTAGGTTGGATTAGCAAAGCAGAAGAAATAGCCGCTACCAAAGAACCCCTTTTAGTCGGCAAACCTACCGCTTGGAATCAAAAAGACATTCCTTACGTCACTCAAGCAGTAATCGAAGAATTAAACAAAACTTTCGGCGTAGAAAACGTCCGTAGAGGTGGGCTGAGAGTTCAGATTACCGTAGATAAAGATTTTCAAGAAATGGCACAACAAACCGTTATCCAAAGCCATCAGAGATTGCGTTATTGGGGCGTAAATGCCGATCAAATAGCCTTGGTTGCTGTCGATCCTCGCACCCACTACGTCAAAGCCTTAGTCGGCGGCTTAGATTACAGTAAAAGTCAGTTCAATCGCGCTACACAAGCCAAACGCCAACCCGGATCTTCTTTTAAACCCTTCGTCTACTATACCGCTCTAGCCAGCGGAGAATACGAACCCGATACCGAGATCGAAGACAAACCAGTTCGCTATCGAGTGGTTTCCGGCTATTACGAACCTAAAAACTATACTAAAAAATATGTCGGTAAAACAAATCTCAGAAGTGCCTTGATGCACTCTATGAACGTACCCGCAGTTAAAGTTGGTAAATCTGTAGGCTTGAATCGAGTCATCGAAGTTTGTCAAATGTTAGGCATTGAAAGTACCTTACAACCAGTTCTTTCCCTACCTTTAGGATCGATGGAAGTTACACCCCTAGAAATGGCAGGTGCTTATGCTACCTTCGCTAGCAACGGTTGGCACTCAGATCCGACATTGATCGTCCGCGTTACCGACTCTGAAGGTAATGTCTTGTTAAATAATATCCCCAGACCCAAGTTAATCTTAGACGAGTGGGCAGTTGCTTCCCTCAATAGTATGTTACAAGATGTAGTAAAAAGAGGGACTGGAACGGCAGCACAAATCGGCAGACCAGTTGCAGGTAAAACCGGAACTACTGAAGACGAAAGAGATGTTTGGTTTGTAGGCTACGTCCCCCAACTAGCCACTGCAGTTTGGATCGGTAACGATAACTACAAGCCGATCGGCAAAG
Source organism: uncultured bacterium (assembly GCA_964458305.1). Classification (GTDB taxonomy): domain Bacteria; phylum Cyanobacteriota; class Cyanobacteriia; order Cyanobacteriales; family JASJDA01; genus JASJDA01. The sequence continues at coordinate 31,020 of CAYWIH010000001.1, forward strand.
GAGCGACAGGAGGTCAACACGCTGCTCCTATTTGGCGAGATTTTATGCTTAAAGCACTAGAAAACGAACCAGTCAAATATTTTCCTTCTCCTACTAATTATTCTCAGCCCGTGCCTTCTCGATATTAAAATCAGATCGACTACGATCGAGGAGCAAGAATAAAGCAGGCGATCGTAACTAAGATTTTTTCTCTAACTCGGATTTCATTCTTTCTAAAGTCAGATGCATTTGCTGAAACATTTGGTCTGGAGTAATCCCAAATTGACCTAATTGAGTTTTTAATTGTTGTACCGTCATCTGAGCCATAAAATCTTCTGATAGCTCGAAACGCTTCATAAAAATTTTGTAGCGTTCCATTAATTCTTCCATGCGTTCGATATATATCTTTTTACCAGCGCGATCGAACTTGCCATATTCGCTACCAATTTGCATTAAAGATTGATAATCTTCAAATAGCTGCTTGGCTTCTTGCTGAACTACTTCCGAGTCAAAAAATCCCATTGTTTTCTAGTTGATTTACTAAAATAATTAAATAACCCCTAGCGGGATGCATTTTTATTTTTATTGTAAATTAGTAAAAAGATGCCAGAAAATACGGGTTTCCGTATTTCTCGATCGCCAAAGATGCTAAATCGATCCGAGTCCGATGGCAAAAGTCAACACCATAGCTCGATCTGCTGCTAACAAATAAGTTCAAAAATCATTCGCTTGGCAAAATTCCAGTGTGGGAAACTCTATTAAACAAACAAAAAAATCGCAAACTTGCAGTAATTCTAGCTCTGTTGGGAACTGTAACTCCAACCGCAGGATTGCATAAATTTTATGTCGGCCAACCTTTTTGGGGTTGTATTTATATTGTCTTTTTGTTTGTAATTCCGCCCTTACCTCATATTGCTTGCGCCATCGAAGCAGTTTGGTATTTAATTCTCGATCGCGAACAATTCGAGTTAAGATTTAATAGCAATACCTACAAACCAAATATTACCCCCAACTCCGATCTGGTGGTGCGATCGAATGTTGAAAATATTGGCACAGCTTTACGAGAATTAGATCGATTGCGCTGCGATGGATTGATTTCAGAATATGAATTCGAGCAAAAACGTCGTCAACTAATCGATCGAATCAATTAAAATCCATGAATAAGTTTAACTGGCTCTCTTCCTCGATCGAATTTACTAAAAAATTAACCGATCGACAGGCCTCGATTAAAACCAAGATTCTCAACGATCCCTATTATCGCTTTCAAAATTTAACAGAAATAGCCATAGCTGCCGAACTCGGAGTTAAAATCGATGTAAATCGTGCTACCGTAGATGATTGGTTGAGATTGCCAGGAATTTCTATCCATCAGGGCAGAAATCTCGTAGAGCTGACCAATATGGGGATATCGTTTCTCTCGATTGAAGACTTAGCCGCAGCGTTAAACACCAGTTGCGATCGCCTCCGACACATCGAACCTCTTTTAGAATTCTGTTATTACGATCCTCAAAGTACTTTGTACCCTCAAAGGATCGATATAAACTCAGCAACTAACCAGCAACTAGCAGAACTACCCTTTGTCGATTCGGATCTAGCAGAGCTAATCTTCGAAAATCGAGAAAAATACGGTAAATATCGCAATTTGGCCGATTTGCAACGACGTTTATCCCTCGACATTCAACTTATCGGACAATTAATGCACTATTTAAATTTTTAATTTTTTCCGTTATTTTGTTTGGGTTTAGTTAAATTATCTCTAGTAGAACTCCCTTCCCCAATACCTATTTTTGAAGTTTTACTGGCATCGAGAGCCGCTTTAGGATAAGCAATACGCTTATGATTCGACTGTTGCCAAACATTAACAAACACCTCGGCAATAATCGGAAACTCTTCTCTTTTCAATCCGCAATCTGCTAATTGACCGTCTTGCAACCGCGCCCTAAAAATCTTATTGACCATGTTTAAAGCTTTTTCTGGAGTAGCATCTTTAAGACTCCGTAAAGCCGCTTCGCAGCCATCAGCCAGCATCACGATTCCCGTTTCTCGAGATTGAGGAACCGGGCCGTCGTAGCGAAAATCATATTCTTGAGGTAAAGTTTCTGCGGCCGTCTCGGCTTGTTGCTTAGCTTGATAATAAAAATAGGAAATCAACAAAGTTCCTTGATGTTCGGGAATAAAATCGCGAATTGCTTTTGGCAAACCGTATTTGCGAGCCATAACCAATCCTTCAGTAACGTGCTTTCTAATAATTTCCGTACTTATATAAGGATCGTTAATTATATCGTGTTTGTTCGGCCCGCCCATTTGATTTTCAATAAATCCTAGGGGATCGTGCATTTTGCCAATATCGTGATAAAGAGTCCCCGCTCTGACTAACTCTACATTACAATGCAATTCTCTAGCTGCCGCTTCCGCTAAAGAAGCAACAAACATCGTATGTTGAAAAGTCCCCGGTGCTTCGGTTGCCAGACGTTTTAGCAAAGGTCTGTTGGGATTGGATAATTCGGCCAAACGAATCGGCGTAACTAAATCAAATAAACGTTCTAAATATGGCGATATACCTAGAGCGATCGTACACCAAGCCAAACCAGAAAATCCGCAAACAATTGCTGGAGTGAGTACTAGATACCAGATAGTTAAGGGAGCAGGAGAAATAATTAAATTAACAATTAAATATACGCCTGTTTGAGTTAAACCTATTGCACCGCCTAAAATAGCTAATTCTTCGCGAGAACGCAATCTACCGGCCATAGCTGCTGCAACCAATCCCCCAACAGCTCCAGCGATCGCATAATCCCAACCAAAACTAGTACTACTTGCGGCACTAAAAAACATCAATCCAGTTAGCAAACTGACTTGAGTCATTCCCAAGGCTGGACTGTAAAAACTACTAACTAACAAACCAACGGCCGGCAAACTGGTATAACGAAATCCTAAAATTACCAATAAAGGCACGCTCAAACTCAGCAAACATAATAAAATGCGATCGCGACGGCGCATCAAAGAGCCATAAACTCGCTTTTCTATTAGCAAAAATATAAATACTACCGCGCTAACGAAAATCCCAGATATTCCCAAACCTTCCCATTTAATCGTTCTCCCGCTCAAGCCAAAATTATCGAGCAACACAAAATCCTCTTGAGTTATTTTCTCTCCCGCAGTGACGATCGCTTCTCCTTTTTCGATCGATACGAATACCGGAGGTACTCCCTCTGCTGCTTGTTGTGCTTTTCTTTGAGTTGCTTCGATATCTTCAGTTAAATTAGGCTCGATTACTGAGATTAGCAAATTAGCGGCTACTGGTTCGGTTACTGCAGGTACTAGATTGTTAAGATTTTTTTCAACCGCATTTTTTATAATGTTGCGGGGCAATCCGCGAGCGATACCTTGATTGAAAATCCGCTCTCCAGCCAGGAGAATGCCTCTTTTGGTTTGATTCCAACTCGAGTCTGGTAAATTTAGCAGCAAAATTTTGTTTTCGATCTCAGAGTTACTAATTTGCTCTTGAGTTAATCTGGTTTGAGCCAAACCATATCCTTGTCGAGCTTGAGTTATTTTTACTTGTAATGACTCGTAAGCATCCTCGCTCGATCGCTGACGATAATTCTGTAATTCTGAAGTAGCTTGTTGAATTTCTCTTTTGAGCTGTTTTTTATTTTTTTCCGACCAAAAACCTGGTTCGTCTGGATTGATTTCTTCTGAGTGTGCTACTGCTGCTAAGATTGTCTGCCATTCCCAATCTTGACTGGAGCGTAAATATCGCTGAGTCGGGAGAGACAAAATTTTGACATCTACAAATGGAAAAGATCCCGTTAATTTTCTCAGTTGCTCGATCTCGTTGAGATAAGCACCTATTTTGCCTTCCATTTGTTTGGTGATTTTTCGATCTAGTTTCAAAATCGGTACTACACCAGTTCTAATTGCTTGACGTTTTTCTCTGGTGGTTTTAACGTCCTCAAACCGATCGCTTCTTGGTGCGATTATTGTCCTCGGAGATATGGTGTCGACTGCCAAACTGGGGTGGTTATAAAAGCGATATCCTACTACCGACGTTAGCGATAAGATCGCTACGATTAATAAAACCGAAGAATGGACTTTTTTTAAGTTTCGAGAGATTTTTTTTCTTGCGGTGCTGCTGGCAACTTCGTATTTAGAATTGCCGTTATTTTTTTGCTGCTTTATTTTTTCAGCTAGAGTTTTTTTAGCTTTTTCGATCGCGACATTGAAGTACTTAAACCGAGATTTTCCCAGCCACTCCTCAATTTGTCGCGTCAATAAATTAAGCCTTTTCATGGTTTGTGGAGACTATTCCCAGCATTCGAGCTTTGGTTGTGTTTGATTGTTGAAACTAATTTTATGCGATCCTTAACAAGACAACGTTCTCGTTTTTGTTGTTTTTATTTTCTAGTAACATTTTCCCCTCCAGACAGGCTTTTTGTTTATTGTTTTTTTTGCTCGATGTTTGCGACTAAATCGATCCATCGAGATCTTGGGTGTTAATTTTTTCTGATTGTTTTCGATATATTGGCATATTCTCCTCCAACATAACTCGATCTCATTAAATTAGTATTTTACTAATTTTAAGTTATGTAACCAAAATCTTTATTGTTTATTTTTTTTGAGAAATAGTTTGAAAAAAGGGACGATCCTGAAGTTCGTTCGCAGCAGCCAAGGCTGTAAAGCTGAGATCGATCCGATCTAGATTATTTTGATAACTTCCCGACCAAACTGCAAATAGCTTACGAGAATGCAGATTGATTTGCTCGAGATCGGGTTGGTAGCTCTGAGTTTGCCGCCAACTTATTGGTATCGAACTGATACCATTATACGCCCCTGCAATTGCTCCAGTGAGTGCTCCCGTTATGCTAGATTGATAACCTAGAGATACGGCTCTTTTGAGACAAAGGGAAAAATCTTCTGGAACGGTCGCAAAACAGTATATAGTCAGAGCGATCGCCCCTAATGTCGATTCTGTTTGTCGAGATATTTCGTCGATAAAAGTTTGTAAGCTACTATTTTGCTGTAGGTGTTTTTGTATTTTTAACAATAGTGTTTGACGCGAGTTAGTTATTTTCTTAGCAATTTTAGTAATAATTTTGTCTATTAATTCCCTTGGCGGGTCTTTTTGCTGGCAAGCTAAAGCTAGAGCGTAACCCCATATTAGAATATCTTCTCTGATTTGGGTACTGTATTGACCCATTTTACCCACCTCTTCGGTTAATAGATCGAAGTCATCGTAACACAGTAATAGCTCAGACAAACTCATTATGGCTGCTTCGCCACTACCAAAATTACTATGCCAGTTAGGCTCTAGTTTGTAATCTCGAGCCGATTTAGCTTCCTTCGAGACAATTTTGCTGTTATCGATTCCGATCTTAGTCCAATTTAAGAGATCGCGCTGTGTTCGGGATCGATCGCATAAAAAAATTAAATTTTCTCCAATATAAGAGCCGAAGGACGCTCCGGTAAAACGATTTAAAATAGAATTGTTCAAGATTGTCTAGAAAAAATACTTTAGTAAGTTCAATTTTGACGCGGATCGTCGTTCAATCTTGCGAACAACCGCGATTTTTTTGCCATTTTTCCCAGAGATCGCGACGGCGATCTCTAGTTCTTTCAATTTGTTTTGCTTCTCGCCACTTTTTAATTGCTTGATGATTCCCCGATCTCAATACTGGCGGTACTTCCCAATCTCTGAATTTTGCCGGTCTGGTATATTGAGGATAATCGAGCAATTCTGTTTCAAAACTTTCGGCTTTTAAAGATTCTACTTTACCCACGCATCCAGGTAACAATCTGATCGTACCGTTAATTAAAGCTAGAGCCGGAATTTCCCCGCAAGTTAGCACAAAATCCCCCAAAGATATCTCTCTGGTTACTAAATATCTTACTCTTTCGTCTACGCCTTCATAATGACCGCAGATTATAATTAATTGTTGGTAATTAGTGGCTAGATCTTTGAGTACACTCTGATTGAGAGGTTCTCCTTGAGGACTCATGAGAATAATCTCTTTTTTAGGCAATATTTCTAGAGATTCCACTGCAGCATAGATTGGCTCTGGTTTGAGCAACATCCCGACACCTCCACCATAAGGTTCGTCATCGACTCGATGATGTTTATCTTCAGTAAAATCTCTCGGGTTAATTAAATTTACTTTGGCAATTTCTTTACGAAGTGCCTTGGCGATCAGGCCGCTATTTAAGCTAGAAGTAAAAAAATCTGGAAATAAAGTGATAATATCAATTCGCACCGACTTATTAGATTATTGGAGTATTAATAATTTAGTTTAATGATAATAGATCTTATATTATAACTTAATATGATAAAGTTAATTATTTGAGCTAGTTAAGTAGCGCGAGAAAAGAGTCCCGCTAACTCTAATTTCGTTCCGATTGTAGGGACTAAATCGAATTAGTGCCTAACTATTAAAAAACTTAAACGTTCTAGAATGTGCTGAAAAGCAAAAAATGTTGCAATTAGAAAATACTTACTCCACAAGCCCCATGCATCAATCGACAAAGACAGCAATTATAGTCATTGGTGGTGCTGAAGACAAAGTACACGGAAGGGAGATCCTGAGAACTTTTTTCAACCGCGCAGGTGGCAACGAAGCTATCATAGCAATAATTCCTTCAGCATCGAGAGAACCAACCCTAGTGGGAGAGAGATATCAACAGATATTTAACGAGATGGGTGCCAAACATATAAAAGTATTGGACATCCGAGATCGCGCTCAAACTGAAGATACATATTTTCAAGAATACATCTGCGAATGTACGGGGGTATTTCTCACCGGTGGAGATCAACTGAGACTGTGTGGGTTGCTCGCAGACACGCCACTAATGGAAAAAATGCGCCAGAGGGTACAAAAAAAAGAAATAACCCTAGCAGGGACTAGTGCCGGAGCAGCAGTGATGGGTCATCATATGATAGCCGGAGGAGGTAGTGGAGAATGGCCCAATCGTGCTTTAGTAGATATGGCGATGGGATTAGAAATAGTACCGGAGTTGATTGTAGATCAGCATTTTCACAACCGCAATCGCATGACTCGCTTGCTATCAGCAATTTCAGTTCATCCCGAAAGATTGGGAGTGGGTATTGATGAAGATACTTGCGCGATTTTTGAACTTGATGGTCTGCTGCAGGTTATGGGTAGAGGAACTGTTACTATCGTCGATGCTAGTAATATGTCTCACAGCAATCAAGTAACGGTCAATGCTAACGAACCTTTATCGCTGCATAATTTGCGAGTTCATATTCTTTGTCACGGCGATCGCTACGATCTAAAGCAGCACCAACCAATCTCGGCACGAGCTTGAGGAGAATCAAAGCATCGGTATTATGAAAAAAACAGAGGATTCGAGCAAATATTGATTTGAGAAGCCGTAAATTTATTTTAAGAGAAAAAGAAGCCCAAGAGATTAACAACTTACCTCGCCGATCGATTTCTCTCGAGTTTGATTAAAAGTCAAACTAAATTCGTTTGCTTTTGCTAACTAAAAGTTCTGTTAAGGTCTGCTAGTTAAAATAAACAACCATGAAAATTCTCAAAACCACCACCCTACGAGGCCCCAATTACTGGAGCATTCGACGACAAAAATTAATTGTCATGCGTCTGGATCTAGAAAATCTCAAAGACGTAGCCTCGAACCAAATATCGGGATTCTACGAGGGATTGTTAGGAACTTTACCATCTATAAAAGAACATTATTGCTCGCCAGGTTATCGGGGCGGCTTTTTAGAACGAGTCGCACAAGGAACGATGATGGGACACATTGTAGAACACGTCGCCTTAGAATTACAAGAATTAGCCGGAATGTCGGTAGGATTTGGGAGAACAAGAGAAACAGCTACCAAAGGAATTTATAATGTAGTCTTCGAATATGTAGAAGAACAAGCAGGCCGCTATGCTGGTAGAGCGGCAGTAAGACTTTGTAATTCTATCGTCGAGAGCGGACATTATCCAGACCGAGAATTAGAGCAAGATCTAGAAGACCTCAAAGATCTCTACGCCAATGCAGCTCGCGGGCCTTCTACAGAAACCCTCGTCAAAGAAGCCGAAGCGCGAGAAATTCCCTGGATCGCTTTAAACGCTCGAGCCATGATTCAACTCGGTTACGGGAAATATCAAAAAAGAATTCAAGCAACATTAAGCCAGTACTCGGGAATTTTAGGTGTAGAGTTAGCCTGCGATAAAGAAGGGACGAAAAATATTCTCAGCGAAGCAGGAATACCAGTTCCTAGAGGTACGGTAATCGGTTATTTAGATGAATTAGAAGATGCGATCGAAGATGTTGGCGGCTATCCGATCGCGATCAAGCCTTTAGACGGCAATCACGGTAGGGGAATTACTCTTAATATTACATCCGCTGAAGAAGCTGAAAAAGCCTACGATCTCGCACAATCTGCCAGTAAAATTCACTCGGTGATAGTAGAAAGATTTTATCGCGGCAGCGACCATCGAGTGCTGGTAATTAACGGAAAATTAGTAGCAGTAGCCAAGCGCGTCCCCGCTTGCGTCGAAGGAGATGGCAAATCAAATGTTATTCAACTAATCGAAAAAATAAATCAAGATCCCAATCGCGGCGAAGGACACGATAATATTCTCACCAAAATAAAAATTGACGATGGTTCGATCGCTCTGTTAGCCAAGCAAGGTTTGACAATCGATACGGTTTTAAAAAAAGGTGAAATAGCTTATCTCAAAGCTACTGCTAATTTGAGTACGGGCGGGATCGCCATAGATTGCACCGATTCGATTCATCCAGATAATATTTGGCTGGCCGAAAGAGTCGCTAAAATTATTGGTTTGGATATAGCAGGAATTGATGTAGTTACCCCCGATATAACTAAACCCCTCAAAGAAGTAGACGGAGTAGTAGTAGAAGTAAACGCAGCTCCAGGTTTTAGAATGCACGTCGCCCCCAGTATCGGCAAGCCTCGCAACGTAGCCGCTCCAGTTTTAGAGATGTTGTTCCCGCCAGGAAAGCCAAGCCGCATCCCGATTATCGCTATTACTGGAACTAACGGCAAAACAACAACCACGCGCTTAATTACCCATATCTGGCGAGAAACTGGGGCAGTAGTAGGATATACTACCACCGACGGAATATATATTAACGAACATTTAGTAGATCGAGGGGACAATACCGGCCCTGGTAGTGCTAAAGTAATTCTTAAAGATCCGACGGTAGAAGTAGCAGTTCTAGAAACTGCCAGAGGGGGAATATTGCGAGCTGGTTTGGCCTTCGATCGCAGCGATGTAGGAGTAGTTTTAAACGTAGCCGCAGATCATTTAGGCATTGGCGATATCGATACGATCGAACAAATGGCCCGCTTAAAAGGGGTAGTAGCCGAAACTGTAAAACCCGACGGTTACGCCATACTCAATGCCGACGATCCCAGAGTGGCAGCGATGGCAGCAAAAATAAACAGTAAAGTAGCCTATTTTTCGATGAATCCCGAAAATCCCATTATTCGCGATCGCGCTGTTTTGGGAGGATTAGCTGCAATATACGAAAATGGCTATCTTAGTTTGCTTGAAGGCGAAAAACTCAATCGCATCGAACTAGCAAGTGCTTTGCCAGTAACTATGGGGGGAATGGCTCCTTTTATGATCGCCAATTCCTTAGCGGCTATTTTGGCTGCTTATACCTCTGGGGTGGATATCGAGACAATTGCTAAAGCAATTAAAACTTTTGCCCCGGGTGCGAACCAAACCCCCGGTAGGATGAATTTATTTAATCTCGGTTCTTATCATGCTTTAGTAGATTACGCTCACAACCCCGACGGTTATCGAGCTGTAGGTAGTTTCGTGCAAAACTGGAAAGGAGAAAGAATCGGAATAGTTGGAGGCCCTGGGGATCGTCGCGATGAAGATTTAATTCTGCTCGGAGAAATCGCCGCTCAAGTTTTCGATCGCATTATTGTTAAAGAAGATGACGACAAACGAGGTCGATCTCTGGGGGAAGCAGCAAATTTGATCGTTACCGGGATCGAACAAGAAAATCCTCAGATCGATTATCAAACCATTCTCTGCGAAAGCACTGCGATCGAATCGGGTTTGGATCTGGCATCGGCTGGCGGTTTGGTGGTAGTTTTTCCTGAAAGCATTGGCAGAGCGATCGAATTAATTAGAAAACGTCAGTCTTTTGAGGGGAACGGTAAACCAGAATAAAGATCTAAAATGAATTTCAAAAAAGATCGGGTGTGGGGATATTTTTTAGCCTTGAGCGATCGCCAATTAATGCCGACAGCAATTAAAGTAAGTTCGATCGTAGGTATAGCAGTTGAAATAAAGGTTAGGACATGTTCGATTGGCAAAATGGTTAAATATTAAGGATAAGCTGCGCTCTGTTACCTCCTCCGCCGATTCTAATTATGATTTTTGACAAACTAATCTTAATTAATAAACGCTCCCGATCTTCCCAATTCCTCCGATCTCGCTCTATTTACTACTCGATCGTTCCTCTCCAGTTAATGGTTTGTCTTGCGGAACGTTCTCCCAAAGAGCGAGTAATCACTAATTCGATTTCTACGGGAACTTGCGACCTTAAAAATCTCTCTTTTACTGGAAGTTTACCAAGATTGAGAACGAAACGATTGCGAGTGCGACTGACTAATTCTGAGGGGATTTTACCTTCGTATCTAGTTCTGTAAGTCCGATTCCGATTAAAAGGATCGCCTTCTTTTGCGGTGCGATATTTAATTTCAAATTCAGTTTCAAGAAATTCGGACTTATTAGCGCGATCGACCACAACAAAATTAAGATCGGATTTATTGCCCGTAAAATCTGCCCTAGTTAATTTAGTAACTTCGCTCTTTCTCACCACAGCAGCCACAATATACTGAGTTTTAGCTTCTTTTTCCGAAAAACTGCCGCTAAGCCAGATATCTTCAGGAGAAACAACTTTAATCCTTTGGTTATTTTCTAAAGTAACGGTCAAATTTTCCTCACCCAAACCAGTAAGAGGTTGTTTTGCTTGCCAGACTAATTCAAAATTCCTTTCGAGACGTTCGACAAATTCAAAATAGCGATCGTCGATCTCAGATCCGGGGGCTAATAAAGATCTCGCACCATCTCTTGTTTTCCAGACATTCAGAGAAAGGGGAACGATTTGATTTTGCAATCGGGCCAAACTAACTTCAGCACTGGGGCGATCGTCTGCCAATGGTTTTTTACCCCTAATTATTCGCAAACTCCCCAAACCACCATCTCGCCCGTATTGACCATCTCGACCGTATTGTCCGTCCGTACCGCTAATACAAGAAAAAGTTTTAATGCTACAGTGATACCCCGGAAAGCCTGGAGTACCAGTACAAACATTCTGAGTCCAACTAAATTGAGAACATTGACAGCCACTGCCACCATAACCGCCAAATCCTGGTTCTCCTCCTCGACCTCCCAAAGCTAGGACGTAAATTTTTTTAAGATCTTCTAGATCGGTATAATAAACCGTCAGATTGCCACCATCGCCACCATCGCCGCCATCGCCGCCATTGCCTCCATTACCGCCGCTAGCACCATAAATATTGCGATCGCCATGAAATGGTTGAGCCTGACAAATAGCATTATTGCCATGACCTCCATCTTGACCTCTGCCACCATCTTGACCCGACAAATCCAATTCGATCTCTTTTCCCTCAGTAAAAATACTGCGATCGGGGCCCGATCGACCATTTCTACCTTTAGCACCATCGATACCTAAAGAGCCATTAGTACCAAAATTGAGGGCTATTTGTTGGCACAAAGAGGATTTTGAGCTGGTAGAGGGAAAGGCTGCAGTAGAAAATAGTTTTGCTTCGATACCGACAAAAGCAAGAGAAATCGGCAAAATCCACCATGACTTCGGAGAAACCATTTTATTGTTAGGTTGATGTTTTATTATTCGATAATAACAAAGGCGATCGACAATACATCGATCTAGAAAATTTTTGCGATCGATTTACCTGCTTATCTGGAACGAGGACGGTTTTTCTGACCTTGAGATAGAGGATATAAAATTTTTTATGAATTAAAGCTTACTTAGATGTACCCTACAGTCATAAACTTGACCAAAGAGATAATAGGCAGTCGTGAGGTTTTTATGAAAAAAGTATTAGGAATCATTCTTGGGGGTGGAGCAGGTACTCGCCTGTATCCCTTAACTAAACTGAGAGCTAAACCAGCAGTACCCTTAGCTGGCAAATATCGGCTGATTGATATTCCCATCAGTAATTGCATTAACTCGGACATTTTCAAAATTTATGTTTTAACTCAATTTAATTCTGCTTCCCTCAATCGCCACCTGAATCGAACTTACGTTTTTTCTGGCTTTGGTGAAGGTTTTGTCGAAGTATTAGCGGCTCAACAAACTAAGGACAATCCTGGTTGGTTTCAAGGTACTGCTGATGCGGTGCGCCAATATTTGGAACTTTTGCAAGATTGGGATGTGGATCAATATTTGATTCTCTCTGGAGATCACTTGTATCGGATGGATTACGGTAAATTCATCGAACATCACCGTCAAACAGGTGCGGATATTACTCTTTCTGTAGTTCCGATCGACGAAAAAAGAGCCTCTAGTTTTGGTTTGATGAAAATTGACGATACAGGTAGGATAATCGCTTTTAGCGAAAAGCCTAAAGGTGACGATCTCAAAAAAATGGAGGTAGATACTACTGTTTTGGGACTTTCTGCTGGGGAGGCTCAAAAAAATCCTTTCATAGCTTCGATGGGAATTTATATCTTTAACAAGCAAGTTTTGATCGATTTACTAAAAAAAGATCTCGAGCAGACTGATTTTGGTAAAGAAATCATTCCAGGTTCTGCTGAAGATTACAAACTTCAAGCATATTTGTATCAAGGTTATTGGGAAGATATCGGGACGATCGAGGCTTTTTATCACGCTAATTTGGCTCTAACTCAGCAGCCTAAGCCTCCTTTTAGCTTTTATGATGATAAAGCTCCAATCTACACCAGAGGCCGTTATTTACCCCCGACAAAAGTAGTTAATTGTACTATCAGCGAGTCGATGATCTCTGAAGGATGTATTCTCAAAGAATCTAAAATTCACCATTCTATTTTAGGTATTCGTACTCGGATCGGTAACAATTGCACGATCGAGGATACTATGATCATGGGTGCAGATTTGTACGAATCTCCAGAACAAAGACAAGCTCTTAGCGACAAAGGCAAAATTCCGATCGGTATTGGAGAAGGTACTACTATTCGTCGCGCGATTGTCGATAAAAATGCTCGTATCGGTCGCAACGTTCTCATTTTAAATAAAGACCGCATCGAAGAGTCAAATCGCGAGGATGAGGGTTTCTATATTCGTAGCGGAATTGTAGTAGTTCTGAAAAATTCGAAGATTCCTGACAATACTGTGATCTAAATTCTTAGATTTAAGTTTGGTGAAAATAATCTTGAATTGGAGGACTTTTAACGTCCTCTTTTTTTTGCCGAGTATTGCCTTATTCTTGCCTCTGTTTCTACTGCGATCTATTCTTTTAAACTTAACTCAGCTAGATTCGATTATCTGGAGAATTAGTTATGAGTGTGGATTCGATCGTTATTACCACTGGATCGCAATTGTTATATTGGAATCCGATAAAAACTCGATTTATAAGTATAATAAATGCTCAAGAAAAAGAGAACAGAGGGGATATTTATAGAAGATAACCATCAATAGAATCTAGTTTATTTGTTGCTTTAACTAGCGCGATCGCAGCTGAATGTAATAATGGTTTTGTAATAGTTATGAGAAATGAGTTAGATCTAGAAATAGGCGTGTATAAACCAGAACAATTTAAACTTGCTAAATGGATAAAATTTTTATAAATTAATGCCACAAATTGTCGCTCTAAGGGGCATTTTTAAACAAAAAAATTAATTTATCAAACTCTCAGATATTTAACATAAAATTTTTAAAAAGTCAATACCTATAGAGAGAAGTACGGAAATTGCGATCGCCGCGGAGAGTAAGAACCGAACTCGGGAGTCTTGACTGTTTTGTTACCTTTATCAATGGGGTAAATCTTCAAAAAAAATTAGAAATTTTTAATAGCTAAGTTTTAAGACCCAATATTTTTCTTACTTTCTCAGTTCAGGGAAGATCGACGTTTAAGGAGATTTCTGTTAATGGCTTCAACGGAGTTTAAAGATTATTACTCTATTTTAGGGGTAAGTAAAACGGCTAGCGCAGATGAAATCAAAAAAGCTTTTCGCAAACTAGCTTTGAAGTATCACCCCGATCGCAATCCTAATAATAAAAACGCAGAGGCTCGTTTTAAAGAAATTAGCGAAGCTTACGAAGTGTTGGGAGATCCTGAAAAACGCAAAAAATACGATCGATTCGGTCAATATTGGCAAAAAGCTGGAGCGGCAGGTAGTCCTTATACTAGCACGACTAATACAGATTTTAGCGGTTTTGATTTCGGTCAATACGAAAACTTTGAGGAGTTCATTAACGAATTACTAGGTCGTTTTTCGACGACACAAGATCCCAGCAAGGGAACTTCTTATACTTACGGGGCACAACCTGGCTATCAAAATTATAGTGGCTTTAGCGATGGATTTGCGGCTCAAACAGCAACAGTAGGCGATCGAGAAGTTAAAATTCGTTTGAGTTTTTCTGAAGCTTATCGAGGAGTACAAAAAATCCTCTATCTTGGAGATGAAAAAATTGACGTTCGCATTCCTGCTGGGGCAAAATCTGGCAGTAAATTGAGATTGCGGGGTAAAGGTCAGTATAACCCTTACAACCAGCAAAGAGGGGATCTTTATTTAAACGTAGAATTAGATTCTCATCCTAATTTTCAATTTGAGGGAGATAATCTAGTCATAGAAGTCCCCATAACCCCAGAAGAAGCAATTTTAGGTGCTTCGATCGAAGTTCCAACTCCCGATGGTATGGTAAGAATGAAAGTACCTGCTGGAATTCGTGGGGGTCAATCTTTAAGATTGCGGGGTAAAGGCTGGCCGACACCCCAAGGCAAACGGGGGGATTTATTGGCAAAAATTGCGATCGCCATTCCAGAAAATATTAGCGCGATCGAACGGGAATATTATCAGAAAATTCACGCCAATCGCAGCTACAATCCCCGCAGCCATCTTCAACAAGTAAAATTATAAATTAACTAGCTCCTTCGACCATCGATAGTAATTTTTCAGTATTAGCGTTGGGACAGAGAAAAGAAAATAAATGTTTGTATTTAAGTAAACCTTCTCGATCGAGTACGAATTGTCCGGGGAGGGGCGCACCTAAAGCTTGACCGACTCGATAATTTTTAAATATTTCGCAACTAGGATCGCTCAATACTGGCATTTTTAAGCCGAGATCTGCGATTACTTTTTCGGTTTGTTCGGGTTTAGTGCTGGTAATCAATAACAGTTCGATACCTTTACTTTTTAAAGCCTCGTAATTTTCGTTGAGTTCGACAATGTGAGGTTTGCAAAGGGGACAATAGTGTTTTTGGGTGAAAATACGAGTAAAAGCCAAAATTACGGGTCGATCGCCGCGATAGTTAGCTAGTTCGATCGTCTTGTTATTGGTGATGTCTGTTAACTGGAAATCGGGAGTAGTCTGGCCCGAACTTAGTTTGCTTTTAGCAGGAATTGGCAAAAAATTACGCCAAAAACGCCCGTTGAAGATTAATAATCCGAGATCCTTGAAAAAATTCAGCATAGCTCGATCGTCAATAACTTATAGATAAATCTTAACCCCAACATGAAATCGATCTATGTTGGGGTTCGAATCGGATCTAATGAAAGTCTCTAGTCTACAGCAGCAAAGAAAACTTTAGATTTAACTGGATCTGGGTTCATTGTTTTGTCTCCTTCTTGCCATCCGGCCGGACAAACTTCATCTGGGTGAGTTTGTACGTATCTGATTGCTTTGAGGGTTCTTAAAGTTTCGTCAACGCTACGACCAAAAGATAGGTTATTAATAGTCGCGTGTTGGATTACACCTTCTTTGTCGATGATAAATAATCCGCGTAAAGCAACACCCGCATCGGGATCTAAAACATTATATGCGGTACTGATTTCTTTTTTAATATCGGAAACTAAGGGATAGGCTACGTCTCCAACACCACCCTCTTTGCGATCGGTTTGGATCCAAGCTAGGTGAGAAAATTCACTGTCAACGGAAACGCCTAAAACTTCTGTTTCTAGATCTTTAAATTCCGAGTAGCGATCGCTGAATGCTGTAATCTCGGTAGGACAGACAAAGGTAAAGTCGAGAGGATAGAAAAATAAGACTACATATTTACCCTTAAAGTCGGATAACTTAATCGTCTTAAATTCTTGATCTAATACAGCAGTTGCTGTAAAATCTGGAGCTTGTTGCCCTACTCTCAAGCATCCTTCTGCTGGATTACTCATGCAATGATTCTCCTTAATATTATGAACTTTTTTGGGTAAATTCCCCGCTACCTCTCGATCGAGTTACGGGTTCGTTTTTCATAAATAGGTGCAGACCTCTATTGCTACCCTATCTTAATCGCTGCTTAATCTTTATTAACTTTTTTCACTATACCATAGTCATAACGATTTTGACTAAGCCTCAAGTTGTTAATAGTCAGCGTTGGCAGATCGCCAAAAAATATCCTACCTCGAATAGGGTGCGTTTTAGAGTTTCTTTGTCTTGTAACTGAGGAATAACCTCCCCGCATCGCCACTCGATCGGACGGAGCGATGCGCTTTCTAATTGATTTTCAGTTATGTTGGAAATAATTTAAGTGATTGTTTTTAGGAAGAGTGTAAAAGCTCTTTCCTAATTCTTTAAAATTTAACTATCTTCATCTTCCTTTTCCTCCTCACGGTTTTTAATACGATTGATTCCTTGTTCGATCGAGTAAGCTACTAAAGCAGCAATCGATGCTTCGAGAACGATTTCTGCAACGATTATTAGAAACGCCATTAGGAATTCCTCCGTTTCGGGACAATTTCAGTATCCTAATTTTCCTCAAGAGATAATTCTCAAACATAGCCTTACTTAAGCTGACAAAGACTGACATAGGCTAACCTGCCAAAAATTGCCTTATTAACTCATAAATTTGCTAAACTAGCTAAAAACAACTTAAATCTTGCCAATGCAACCTTTACCCCGTGATTTTTTGCAAAAAATTGCTCGTCAATACGATCTTTCAGAAGAACAAAAAGAAGCCTTTGTAGAGTTATTTAATAATTGTAAAAAACAGGAACAAGCTGCAGAAAATATTCACATTACTCCAGGAGCTTTTCGCACTCGTATGAGTGGAGTTTATCGTAAGTTTAATTTTAACGGTAAAAACCCTAATAAAGCTCGCAATCTACACGATTTTTTATTAAAAGAATATCAAAAATTTAATCATAATACTAATAATATTCCTGGAATAGATCCGAGTAATATAGATAGTTTAGTAAAAGAAATACGTAAAAAAATACGTCCGTATATTCAAGAAAAATGCGGGACGATGAAAGTGTTAACCATGTCTCAGCCGATCGAATTAAATGAGATTTATACTAACGTAAATATTTTAGAAAAAATCACTGGTACACGAGTATTAAAGATTGCCACAATGCTGGAAAATTTCAATCCTGAATCGGAAAATTTCGATCGCTTTGGTTTAGGAAATCGAGTTGGTAAATCAAGACCCGGAATAAATACAGTAAAAAATTATCCTAAATTAATGGTATTAGGGAAACCAGGTGCGGGAAAAACTACTTTTCTAAAACATTTAGCGATGGAATGTTGCTTTGGCAATTTTATGAACGATCGCATTCCTATTTTTATTACTCTTAAAAACTTTGCCGAGCAAAAATCTCACCGAAATTTGCAATCTTATATTACAAATATGTTTACTAAATTTGGTGTTGCTGAAGCTGAAATAAGAGAAGGATTAACAAAAGGCAAAGCTCTAATTTTATTAGATGGTTTAGACGAAGTTAAAGAAGAAGATCATAAAAGAATTTTACAAGAAGTAGAAAATTTTTCTTCTAATTCTATTCATTCTTTTGTGATTACTTGTAGAATAGCTGCCAAGGAATATACTTTTGACAAATTTACTGAAGTAGAAGTAGCTGATTTTGATCCTGCCCAGATTAAAAATTTTGTAACTAAATGGTTTAAATGCAGCAAATCAAATCTAGATAATGGAGTCGATCGCTTTATGAAAAAGCTCGGAGAAACTCGACAAATTAAAGAACTAGCTACCAATCCTTTATTGCTAACTTTACTCTGCTTGGAATTTGAAGATTCGGGAGATTTTCCAGAAAATCGGTCTGAATTATACGATCGAGGTATTGATACTTTATTAAGAAGATGGGATAAAAAAAGAGGAATTGACAGAGATATAATTTATAAAGATTTATCGATAAAACGCAAAGAGGATTTATTAGGTGAAATTGCTGCAAAAACTTTTAAAAATAACGAATACTTTTTTAAAACAAGAGTAATTTCTAGTTATATAGCTGATTATATTCAAAATTTACCAGAAGCAATAAGCACAGATCCTGAAGCTTTAGAAATAGATAGTAGGCAAGTTTTAAAATCTATAGAATGTCAACATGGTTTATTAGTAGAAAGAGCTAGAGATATATATTCTTTTTCTCATTTAACATTTCAAGAGTATTTTACTGCGAATAAACTTATTACTAACTGTAATATATATTCTTTGGAAGATGAAAATTTAAATTTTTTAGCGAGTAAAATTTTTGAAAAAAGCTGGCGCGAAGTTTTACTATTATCAGTAGAAATGTTGCCTAATGCAAATTGCCTTTTGCAATTAATTAAACATCAGATAGATCTTTTTATCAGTGATGATAATAAGTTACAGAAAGTTTTAAAATGGATGAAAGAAAGACAAGAGCGTTTCAATCTCTCTTATCCAGCCATCTATATGTTCGACTTACTTATAGAACTGATAGGAGAGACTTCGTATTCAGATATAAATGATTTTAGTATCAATGGATTACGGAATTCTGATATTGATTCTGAAGATTTACAATGTGATATGTCACTTATTATGTCTATCTGCATGATCGATCGTCTAAAAGAGGATTGTTTTTTTAGCGAAGTGAGTATCGGCGATTTTTCTTGTATGCCGGAATTTCTAGAATCAATTATTTATAGTACTTCGAATTCAGATTTTCAAGAATCTCTTAGAAACTTTATAGATCGATTGCCAAAACTTTCAGAAAGATTGTACGACTACCTAGCATATGAAACAAAATATTGGCTAGTAGAAGAAGAGGAAGAAGAAGATAAAGAAGAGTGTACACAAGAAAAAGAAAAATTCGACCAATTATGGGAACAAAATGGAAATAAATGGTATCAAGAATTAAAAGAAATAGCAATTAAATATCGCGATATCGGTCATGATTGGCAATTTAGCGAAGAAGAAAAAACAAAGCTAAAAAAATATTTTGATGCTAACAACCTACTTTGGGAATGGATCGAAACTACTAAAAGCGATCGCTGTTATTTAACTCGAGAAATAAGAGCAGAATTGAAAAATACTTTATTATGGCCGATCGAGGATATTGAAAAATCCGAGCAAAAAAAGTAAATAAGATTTAGATTAAGAAAATGTAAAAATTCAGGCCGATTTAAAAAAGTTTGCATTGTTAAGATTCAGCCCTTTTTTATTGCAATTCAATGCAAAAATATCCCAAATATGTCAAAGATGTAAAGTAATGTTACGGATTTTTTAAAAAAAAGTATTTATATCCAATCTAATAGAGGTCGATCGGCTTAACCTGGGAAGATAGCCAATATTTATTTAAGGAAAGTTAATGAATAAAGAAATTAAAAAATACCGGATGATTTGCACCTTGACATTTGGTGATATTTACGGTCAAATCTTCGTTTGGTTGTTTGTGATCTTCTTAAGTTTAGCGACTGCTTTGGCATTGTGGAGCAGCACCCGCGAAATATACGCTCTAGCTACTGTCGGGCTTATTTTAGTTTTATCTTTACCTTTCTTACTTTTTGCCTTCGTAACTACATTACTCAATCATATCGAATTTGCTCCGATCGAAGAAGCAGAGTCAACTACTTCACTATATTCAACAAGCGCAAATAATAGCACTACAAAAACAGCAGAAGCAACAAGTTAGATAGCAAATAATTTCAGAAGTCAGATAATAAGCAATCTTTCTGACTTCTGTACAAATGTACTGTGGTACGTGCCTTGAATTATGCTCCCATTCCAGAGTACTGTTTTAAACCTCGTTTCCAAAGCCAACGATTAAACAAGTAAAAAATTAAACCCCATCCAGCCATAATTAATAAAGCGCGGGTAATATCGACAGGTAAACCGACTAATAAAGCAGCTGGAAAGTAGACAAAATAAGGAAAAGGTGTCCACAAAACAATTTCGCGCATTAAATCAGGAAAGACTTCTAAAGGGGCAATTAAGCCAGACAAAAAGATATAAAATAATAACCAAAACTGAAGAATAGCACTAGCTCTTTCCGTCCAAAAAGCAAACATAGCAAAAGTATATTGAATCAGAAAACGCAAAGCAAAAGCGATCGCTATTATTAATATCCAAATTAAGAAAGTTCCCCAACTTGGCAACCAAAATGCTTCTGGATAGAGCCAGAAAAATAAGCCGATTAGTAATAAAATTAGAGGGATGCGGGTAAGTTTTTCTGATACGTGTCGAGCAACGTGATGCCATACTGGATCGATAGGTTGGAGCAATTTTAAAGATAGTTTTCCTTCTAGTACTTCTTTTTCAAAGTCCCAAATTACCCAAATATTAGTAAATTGTCTGACTAAAAAGACGCTGAAAAAGTAACGAGCAAAATCAATTGAATTTAAAGCAAAATTTCCACTACCTGAAGCTTCGATCCATACACCCATTAAAATAATAGGTAACGAGCCAGCTAATGCCCATAAAAAAATTTCTGCTCGATATTCTAACATATGGGCGTAATGCGCTATTAAAAGGGTTTTGGCTTTTCTAAAGATCCAGTTCATTTTTACTTTCGATCGACAAATTTCGATAATTTAAGTATTATATAACGCTGTTTTTTGCATTTCAGAAATCGATCGCAGATTTTGGTAAGATTAATTACAGCGTCTCAATATATTTTTATAAAACATGGAAATTATCGAACGAACGGACACGAAACTAAAATTATACTATAAAACGCCTCGTCCTATATTATTCAGTATTTTTGGTTGTTTGTTTATTGTAGCGGGGTTGAGTTCGATTTTCTTTTCTGCTAAAAAAACTACTTTAGAATGCAGCAAAATTGAAGCCGATCGCACTAGTTGCCAAATAATAAATACAAGATTTATCGGTCAAGATATTGAAAATATTTTTGAGGGAGCTAACTTTAAAAGAGCCAAAATATACGAAAATGAATCTCGAAATATCGACAACGAAAATAAAATAGTTTTAGTAACAGAAACAGAAGAAATACTTTTAAACACGCAATTTAATTTTGGCTTGGAAGAAGTAAAAACTAAAGTCAAAAAAATTAATAACTTTATCGAAGATCCCAATAATTTAAAATTATCAATAAGTCAAGATAGCCGTTTTTTTAGCGTCTTGGTCGGTTTTGTTTTTATGGCTCTAGGAAGCGGAATAATCATTATAGCATTGAAGCAAGAAAAATCGGAAATATTTTATACCTTCGATCGCCCTTCCAAACAGCTACAAATTACTTACAAAAATTTATTAAATAAGACCGAAGTCAGTCAATTAGATTTTCAAGATCTCGAAAAAGTAGTCGTTAGAACCGAAAATAAAGGATATAGAAACGATCGGGCTGATATTCACAATTTAGAACTAGTAATGAAAGAAAAAGAAAATTTCTTACTATATAGTTTTATTGGCAAAGATCTCAAAATTGTCGCCGATCGCCTTGCTAAAGAAATCGAGCGAATTATTAATTAAATTTTACCTCGATCGAACAAACGGGCGATAATTTCCTCGATCGGCGGATCGCTGACGCTTAAATCTAATACTTCTAATTCTGCTAATATTTGGGAAATCGTGCTGGTAAGTTTTTCTCTCGGCACTAAAAAACGAACCTCAGCACCTTCTTGTGTTTCGATCTCGCCATATCTAACTAATTTCGATTCTGGGAGAGTTTGCGCTAATTCTACCCTAACTTGTCTCCAAGGAGCAAAACGCTCTAATAAACCCTCTAAAAGCCCATCGTAGATTAAACTTCCTCGATAGATTAACATTACTCTTTTACATAGAGCAGTAATATCGGCCATATAGTGACTGGTGAGCAAGATCGTAGCTTGATAGCGTTGGTTGTACTCTTTGAGAAAGTCCCTAACTGCTGCTTGTGCGTTGACATCGAGTCCTAAAGTTGGTTCGTCGAGGAACAATACTTGCGGGTGATGGATCAAAGCTGCTAAAAGCTCTGCTTTCATTCTCTCACCTAACGACAGTTTTCGCACCGGGCGATCGAGTTTTTCTTGTAAAGAAAGCATTTCGCTCAGTTCGTTGAGTCGTCGAGAAAATTCTTTTTCTGGTATGTTATATACTGCGGCATTAATTTTCAGAGAATCTAGTGCTGGTAAGTCCCAAAGTAATTGTTGTTTTTGCCCCATCACTAAACTCATTTTTTGCAAAAATTTATTTTGACGACGATAGGGAAAATAACCTGCTACTTTAACAGTACCGCTAGAAGGATAGATCAGTCCGGTCAGCATTTTCAAAGTAGTAGTCTTACCCGCACCGTTAGGGCCTAAAAAACCGACTATTTCCCCAGGTTCGATTTTAAACGATACGTTTTGTACGGCTTTTACTTCTCGATAAGTACGGTTGAAGAAATGTTTGAGAGTACCTTTTAAACCCGGTTGTTTGACTGCGACTGGGTAAATTTTCGTTAAGTTTTCGACGACTATCATTTTTATTTTGTAGTGCGATCGCAGCGATCTTGCTTGCCTTTAATAAGAGTACAATCTAGCGGATTTTTGTCAAGTCTTTTTTGCAAATCTATATATATTTGAGTTCGGGTTTTTCACCATTACTGGTAGTTTAAACCCCATTTAATAAGAGCTAAAGATTTTATATCCTAATTATTGAAAGGGCACAGATTAAAGCTCGAAGAAACTAAACATTTTAATTCGGAGTTAATAATTATGGCACTAATTCGTTGGCAACCTTTTCGCGAAATTGACGAACTACAAAGAGAAATGAATCGTTTATTCGATCGCCGTTTTTACGAGTCCGATCGCACTTCCCTTCCTGCGACTTTCGCCCCAGCAGCAGAAATGAGCGAAACCGAAGAAGCTATCCATCTAAAGTTAGAAATTCCGGGTATGGAAGCTAAAGATTTAGATGTAGAAGTAACAGCCGAAGCTGTAAGTATTAGCGGCGAAAGAAAATCGGAAACTAAAACAGAAGAAAATGGTAATACTCGCACTGAATTTCGTTACGGTAAATTCCGCAGAGTAATTCCTTTATCAGCTCGCATTGAAAATACGAAAGTAGCAGCCGAATATAAAAACGGCATCTTAAATCTAACTTTACCGAAAGCCGAACCAGAAAAAAATAAAGTAGTTAAAGTGGAAATCGGCTAATTTCAATTTCAAATTTTAACCCAAATAAATTGGTTGCAAATAACAATTAAATAAATGCAACCAATTTTAGCTATTTAGGCAAAATATAAAGATGTTAATTCGTTGTTTAGCCAAATATCTTTATCGCAGTCTATATTATCTAAAAAAAGAGAAAAATTAGTCCGATCGTAATCTCCTTGAAAAAAAGATTGAAAAATTAAATTATTTCCGCCATCTATATGGGCGTTAATCGTTAAAAAAGATGAGTTTAACTCGTTAATATATTCGAGAATTTCGCTCCTGTTTATAGTTCGCTTAAAAGAAAAAATAGACACAAATAATACACCGTGATAATGAGAAAAATAATTTAATATTAAATCTAATTTGCGTCGATGAGTGCAGAATAAATGCTTTTCTCCTTCTTCTATAATTTGATACCCGTTAAATTCAAGATGATTTTTATATAAGGCAAGAGGGTGAGAAGTGGCTTTGCTAATATTCAAATGATTCATATTAAATATATAAGGGCGATCGAGCTTTGACAATAAACTCATTAACTTAAAATTCTAACTTGCAAAAAAAATGTTTATCCTCCGAGCAAATACAGATAAAAATTAAAATTTAAAGCCCAAAAAGGTTAAAAATACTGCTGACAAAATCAAAATGCCGATCGAGAATAATTATTTTGCAACTCGATCGCCACATTCAATTAATATATGTATCTAATGCCTCGAGACCTTTTTAATAAGATTTAAGAGGGGAATCCCTCGAGTAATTAGCTCTAATTTTATAAGTATCTTTGAGATCGTTGTTTCCCTATCCATATAATATCGAGGGTTTAAAACCTGGCGATCGAGATTTATTTTACTATCGAATAAAAGCGATCGATTTAAAATAACTTTCAATTCGATCGACATTAAATAATAACATTTTTCAAAATAGTTGCTACAAATAGTGTCTGAAAGAAAATCGATTTAATTTTATTCAAACTAGCTTAAAAGTGATGATAAAAGGATTACAATTGAGGTTCTAAATACAATCATTTAGAAAAACCTCTGTACTGACGTACCATGGTACGTCCCTGCATTTCTGACCTCTGTACCGACGTACCATGGTACGTCTCTACGTCATTTTCTGACCTCTGACCTTTCATCTGTATCAAATAAAAATTAAATTGGTACGAGCGATCGCTATTGCTAGGAGTTAAATTCAAATGCCGGGCGCAGCTAAGCTAAACTAATAAATACTCGAGTTAAAAAATAAACCATAGAAAACCTACTCCCAGAGGGAATATATATGCCTCCAACATTGCTGTTGTCTAAAGAATTACCCAACTTAGAATATCAATCTACACGCGATCGCTTCGATTCTACTTGGGAAGCACCCCTATCAACTTTACTAGGATTGGGCCGCGCTGCTGGTGCAGATTTTATCGAATTCTTCTTAGAAAGAGTTAACTACATCAATTGCTTGGCAGAAGACGATCGCATCACTAGCATAGTACCTCGTTTGTCGAGCGGTGCTGGAGTGCGGGTATTTCGCGGCAAACAGGATTGTTATGTCAGCACTAACGATCTCTCCTTTAACGGCTTAAAAGCTGCCTTAGAAAAGGGTTTATCTATCTTAGGCTTGAATTTACCTAGCCCCCAAGCTTACATCCCAGAAATAAACCTGGAAATGTTGCGAGACTATGCTGTTGCCAAAGGTAAAGAAGCTTGGTTGGCTAATTGCAGCACTATGCAAGAAATGGGAGACATTCTCTTGGCTGCAAATAACATTATTAACCAAAAAGCTAGTCACGTACAATCGAGACGGGCTGTATATTTCAGAGATTGGCAAGAGGTTTTAATCGCTGCTAGCGACGGCACTTTTGCTAGGGATATTCGCTTAACTCAATCTGTAGGTTACAATCTTCTTTGTGCCGATGGTGCTAATCGATCTTCAATTAGTAAAAGAGTTGGCAGCACTAGCAACCCCAATTTTCTCCGCGCTTGGAATTATGGTACTGATGCTGGCGAAGTTGCCGAATCTGCTGGTAAAATGCTTTATGCTGATTATGTCGAGTCGGGAAATTATCCGATCGTCATGGCTAACGAGTTTGGTGGGGTAATTTTCCACGAAGCTTGCGGACATTTATTAGAAACAACTCAAATTGAAAGTAAAGTAACTCCTTTTATCGATAAAAAAGGCGAAAAAATTGCCCACGAAAATTTGACCGCTTGGGATGAAGGTTTGACAGATAATGCCTTCGGTACTCTGGATATGGACGATGAAGGAATGCCAGTACAAAGAACATTATTAATTGAAAATGGCATCCTCAAAAACTTTTTGGCCGATCGCACCGGATCGATTCGTACCGGCCATCCTCGCACGGGAAGCGGCCGCCGTCAAAGTTATGCTTTTGCTGCTGCATCGCGAATGCGTAATACTTATATTTCTGGTGGCGATTATTCTCTAGACGATCTTTTTGCTTCGATCGATAAGGGTATTTATTGTAAAAAAATGGGTGGTGGTAGTGTCGGTGCTACTGGTGAATTTAATTTTGCTGTCGATGAAGCTTATTTAATCGAAAATGGCAAAGTAACTAAACCTCTCAAAGGTGCTACTCTGATCGGCGAAGCTAAGGATATCATGAATAAAATCTCGATGTGTTCTCGAGATATGGGTTTAGCTCCCGGTTTCTGCGGCTCTGTTAGTGGTAGTATTTACGTTACTGTCGGACAACCTCACCTTAAAGTAGATTCGATTACTGTCGGCGGTAGATAAGTAATTTAGATGGGGGTTTTCCCTCATCTTTGAGAAGATTTTTGATGCTTAGCGATCGACCAATAAAAAGATGCCAACTAAAGAACAAGCTATTGCTGCTTTAATATTGTGCCAGCAGATAACTAATAATTATCAACAGGTTCGTTTGTTTCGCTTCGATCGCGATCGCCAATTAAGTTATATCATTACTGGCTCTCAAGGCAATATCGAGGCGATCGTTTATCCCGATGGCAGTTGGATGTATAATGATGAGGCCGGAACTTTACAGGAGTTAAGAGAATCGGTTTTAGCTCGTAGGGACGATGCCGAAGCCTGGGAAAAATACGTCAGTTATCCTCGCGATAATTCTTATTCAGTTCCCCCAAATACCCCTACATCGGAATGGGAAGGAATTCTAAAAGGTTTATTTTTGAAAAATTCTTGAATACTCTCTGTTTCTAGCTTTGAGGTAAATTATAGAAATTTTGACAGTATCATCCTATTATAAGTTTCAAAATCAGTTTAGCACGGAAATATAGAATTAGGCAAGTTTTGCCCGATCGAAATGCTAAATCTATAGATAGAAAGAAAGGAAAAAATAGCGATCGAAAATAACTATTTAGAGTTGAAAAAACAGGATTTTAATAAGCTTTAACTCAGGGCTAATTTAATCATATAAATAGCCAGAGAAATTAATAAACCAGTAAAGAGATATCGCACCCAAATTTCGGGAAGTTTTGGTAACAAACGCGCACCTAATTGTCCGCCAATTAAACTACCAAAACCGAGCATTAATCCAGGAAGCCAAAGAATATCCCCAGCGATCGCATATTGAGTAACTCCGACTCCAGAAATTAAAACAATTGCCCCCAAACTAGTGACGATCGCAGCTTTGATAGACTGTGCCAAAAAGACCTTTTGTAATGGTACCATGACAATACCGCCGCCGACTCCAAACAAACCAGATAAGATGCCGGCCAAAAAACCGATCGAAGCAGCTTTAGGAACTGAAACTGAAGAATTTTTCTTAGTTTCAAAAACATTTTTCTGTTGACCTAACTTTTTTTTCCAGTTAATCAAGTAAATAGCAACTAACTGCAATCCAGCAAAACCAAACAAAAGATAATTTTCTGGAATTATGTGGGCGATCGCGACTCCGATCGTCACAGAAAACATCGCCGGAATAGCTAACATCAGAGCTAATTTAATATTTAATCGTTGCGATCGCCAATTTTGAAAAGAGCTAGAGATCGCGCCAACAGAAATACCCAATAAACTAGTAGCAGTAGCTTGAATTGGAGCAGCCCCGACTAAAGTTAGAGCGGGAACGTAAAGTAAACCTCCCCCAATTCCTAATATGGCAGCAACTAAACCAACAATAATTCCTAACGGTAACAGTCCTAAAAGATGGCTCATCTAATTACAATTTAATCCTTTTGAGAGAATGGCGATATAACTCTGCTGTTTCTGCATATCTTCGAGCGCGAATTTTATTTTGTTCGATTTCTTCTGGGCGAATCTCCCGATAAAATTTAGCAGGTACTCCACGCAAAACTACACCATCTGAAGGAGTGGGAGATTTTGTTACTAAAGAGCCAGCACTAACTATACAATCAGAGCCGATCGAAACTCGATCGAATACGTCGCTGTTGATGCCGATTAGGGATCTCGAGCCGATAGAACAACCATGGAGGGTAGCTCGATGTCCGACACTAACGCGATCGCTGACATTTACAGGTGTACCATCGGAGTGAATTACGCAACCGTCTTGAATATTAGTATATTGACCAATATAAATAGGTGCTCGATCGCCTCGCAGTACTGCATTATACCATATGGATGCGCCTTCTGAAATTTCGACATCGCCAATAATTACTGCTGTAGGTGCGATCCAAGCTTTTTTATGAATTTTAGGTATTTTATCTCCGAGGGCAAATATCCCAAAAACTCGATCGATAGATGTATTTGTTTCGGTTTGATACTCGAGCATTAGATTTAGATAAATTAATGAATTTGTTATTTATTAAGTTGAAAAAAAGACGGATTTTATGACGAGCGGCTGCTTTTAAAATTTTTAGTTTTATTTAGACTCGATTTGTTCGATGTCTAATCTGGTAAGTAAGCTAAATAGGTTATTGTGGCTTTATTTGTTGAGCTTTCTTAAACCACAAACCAGTTAAGCTCTACTTTTAATTAGGCTTCTTCCTCGATTAAAGCTGCGATCTTTTTGGTATGGTTTGGGGGCTAGTCCTAATAATTGGCGAGTTTCTTGAGGTGTAGCAATTTTTCTGCCATAAATTTGACATAAGTAAGCTGCTTGTTCGACTAGCTGAGCGTTAGAATTGGCTTTGATCCCTTTGCGAATATAAGTAGTATCTTCTAATCCGGTGCGAACGTGTCCGCCTAAATGAATCGATAAAGCAGCCATGGGAAAATTGTACCTTCCCGCACCCAATCCAGTCCAGTGGGTTTCTTCTGGTAGCGATCGCACGAAATGTAATAAGTTAGCAGGATCGGCCGATATACCACCACTACCGAGTACGAAAAGGCAATTTAATCCCTTTTTAAGTACTCCTTTACGGACTAGATCGAAAGCATTTTCCATGTGTCCGATTTCAAATATATCTAATTCTGGTACTAATCCAGCATTGTAAATCCGTCGTGCTTGTAATTCAATGTCTAAAGGTGAATTAAGAAAAATTCTTTCTCTTAAGTTCAAAGTTCCCATATTTAAAGAAACTAAATCGGGTTTGAGCGCATCATCGTAACCCCACAATTTTGGTGTTAATTCCACACAAGTGCCTCGATCGATTCCGTCTTGAATACTAGTAGCACGGGTCGATATTTCTATAATTATTTCGGGACATCTCGATTTAATTTCATACAATACTTGTTGATATCTTTCTGGACGATGGGATTCCCTGCCATCATCTTCCCTTGGATGTACGTGAGCAACTCTAGCCCCTACTGCAAATGCTTGTTCGATCGCTTTTGCTTGTTCGATCGGTGTAAAGGGAACGTTTGGGTTCATTTGACGGGATGTTGTCCCAGAAATCGCACAAGTGATTATACAAGGGGCTGATTGTCTAGCTGAAAGCATGTTTTTATTTCCTCAATTATTTGAAACCTATATACAAAAATGAGTTTGTCTCCTAGAGAGTTAACGATTTGACTCGTAAAAACCCGTTAAATTTAACACTAGTTAATAGTGCTAAATATATCTTAGTAATGTTTTTTAGTATTTCAAATCGGTATTACTAATCTATATAGTTAAATGATTTTATTTTCGTGTCCTCGAATACATCAACTAAGTCGATCGAACCTAGTAACTTCAATTGTTTTGGCAACTCTTGCTTTAAGAACGATCGAACGATCTGGAGATTATTAAGGATTGTAAATATTTAAAATTGTGAAGCGCGATCTCGCCAACAAAAAATTGGCACTATTAACCCACTTTAAGATAGAAAATTAGTTTAGCATCAAAATATAGATTTAGACAAGTTTTATCTTATAAAATGGGAAAATAATAGATAGAAATAAAAAGAAAAATAGGCGATTGCAATTAATATTTTAATATCTTAAAAGTAGATTATTTTTGAAGTAACGACGATGTCTTTTAATTGTAATAAACTTTTAATTTTAGATTTAGACGAAACTTTAATCCATAGTACGGAAAAAGAATTAGCTCGTCCTAGAGATTTAAGAATAGATGAATATAACGTTTATAAAAGACCAAATGTAGATGATTTTATGGTTAATTGTGCTGAAATATTTGATTTAGCGGTATGGACGGCAGCAAGTCGGGATTATGCTAAAGAAATTATCGAGTTAATAATTCCAAAATCGATAGAATTGAAGTTTATTTTTACAGGCGATCGGTGTACGAGAAGATACGATTACGATTTAATGGAAGCTTATTATATTAAACCGCTTAAAAAAGTAAAACGACGAGGATATTCTTTAGAGAAGGTTTTAATTATTGACGATAGTCCAGAAAATTTTGAAAAAAATTACGGTAATGGTATTCAAGTAAAAAGATATTTCGGGGAAAAAGAAGATAACGAATTAATTTTACTGTTGAAATATTTAAAACAAATTGCGACAGTAGAAAACGTGAGGACGATCGATAAAAGAGGATGGCGCGATCGGGTCTAAAACAATTTTTAAATCGGCAATAGTTGAGAAAAATAAAAACTCAATACAGTTTGTGTATCCGGTAAATAATTTTGAAAAAGAGTTACTAATAAAATAAACTGGAATGGGGACAATTTTAAAAGATTATGAACGATAAAATAAACAAAAAATGGATTAGTGCGGTTCGTTTTATCCTTATTGCGATCGGGGTTTGTTCGATCGTTTGGTGGGTTAATAAAACAGGAATCGAGCAAATTAGAAGTAATATCGAGGATTTTGGAGTTTGGATTCCGGTAATACTATTTTTGCTGAGATTAGTAAGTATTGTCATTCCCGCCCTACCCGGTACTGTCTACTCAATTTCTGCCGGAGCTTTATTAGGTTTTCAGTTAGGAATAGTTGTTATTTGTTTGGCAGATCTTATTTCTTGTAGCATTAGTTTTGCTCTTTCTAGAAAATACGGTCGCAAATTAGTTAAAAAAATAGTCGGGCCGAAATTTATCGATCGAGTCGATCGACTTTCTCAAAAACATTTAGAGGATAATATCCCTTTATTAACTGGATTTTTAATGACTGGTTTTTTTGATTTTGTTTGTTATGGGGCGGGATTAACTAAAATAAAATGGTATAAATTTGCGATCGCTTTAATTGCGAGTATTGCTATTTCTAACCCGCCGATCGTTGCTTTAGGTGCTGGAATATTAGAAGGTGGAAAAATATTGTTAGGATTTGCAATTTTAGGGATTTTTGCCTTGGCGATCGTCACGGGATTTTTAAAAAGAAAAGAGAAGATCGATTTTTAAATTCTTTTTAAGAGATAGCTTCGTCGTCTTCTATTTTGGCATAAGCTTTAGAAATAATTTTGAGCTGCAAATCGAAACCTTCAGAACTATAACGAGGTGCGATCGGGGTTATTACACCCCCTTCACTGATATGTAATTTTTTGCCGGATACTGTTTCGTATTTAATTTTCTCGCAAAGTTTAACTATTTTATATTCGTCGTATTCTCCTTGGTATAAAATCGGTATCCAGTTAATTTTAATCTCTTCTGGTACTTCTTGATAAGGAACTATACGACCGTCTACAACTAATTTATAAAATAAAGCCCAAGGTCGATCGAAACCGTAGTTAAAGCCTTTTTGAATCGGCACTACTTCACCAAAAATTTGCACGTCATTATTGGGAAATAAAGAGGCTAAAGTTTCAAAAATATTGAGATTGTATCCAGCAGTCCAATAAAAATTATCCGCACTTTCTTTTAAAGTTAAACCTCGTCGCAGCATTCCTTTAGAACTTACAGCAATTTCCCCATTTTTATTACGAAAATAAACTACTTGAGATCCGTGAATTTTTTCTGTGACTAAAACTGGTTCTTTAGGAATAAAATTGTCGGCATAAATGCGAAATTGTTCGACATCGTGCTTGGTTACATAGCTAAAATCTAAGATTGGTTTTACTTCTCCGGCTAAACTTTGAGGAATTGGCGGTTCGTATTTAATAATCCCCAGCTGCTCAGAAATATCTTCATCGTAAGGAAAAAGATCTTTTGAATCTATTCTTTTTAATGGAATAATTACCCCCATAGATAATTGTCCTCGCAAACGAATAGTTCCGACTCTATTTTTTTCTGCACCTCTGAGGTATTTACGGTAATCTTCGGCAAGTTTTTCTGGAAGGATCGATCTTTCTGGTGCAAATATTACCGCATCTCCATCCCGATATACTCCCTTTTCTACTACCGCTTGAAACGTTCCTATTTTGAGCAATTCCAGCCTTTCAGCGTTGGGGTGGGGAAATACCTTAACTTTAGCTTTGATAACCCTAAATTCAGCCATTTACATAATTCCTAGTCTTTTTGTATTTTATTGTACTACATAAACGGTCGATTTAAGGGATGCGATCGGAGAAACTAGATTGTAAAGGTGTAAAAAAGAATTAAATTGGATTGGATTTATCTACCGAAATGCGATCGCTAATCATAAAGGTCATTTAAAAATATATATGTTGAGAATCAGAATCTAAACCCCACGCTCCAAAATTAATTGGAATTATTTCACCCTCACTATCGACAATATTATCGAGTAAGAAATTATTTTTAATTATTGCGAAATCATTTACATCATCTACGATCGGTTCTACACCCAAAGCATTCTGAATTTCTTTTTTCGATCGAGTAACATAAATTATCTTTAAAAATTTAACTAGCTTTACTCGTGCGATCGCAGAATTATCTCGATCCTTTTAATTTGAGATCTCTAATCTAGAGAGTTACTTTTTAGTTATTAATTCAGCAATAAAATTACTATATTCATCTTTCATTGGTAAATTTAAATCTCGTTTAATCTGAGTTCTTTTTGTAGTAATATTTTCGCCAGTTATTGGGTTGTATCCTATTTTTTCGTATTCTTGCCAATAAAGTCCTACTCCTCTTTTTTCCCAACTAGGAAGATCGTTAAAATTAATGCCGTATTGAAATAGTAATTCGTTTTTATCTGCTACTGACATTCCTTTCATTATAGAAGTAGCTTTTCTAGCAGTTTTACCATCACGACGCAACGACCAATAACAATGAGAATTAAGGGAATTTCTATGTGCGTCTGCTTGTCTCCAGTTAAAGTAATCTATTACTATTTCTCTATTTGGTAACTGGCAAATTCGACAATCAAAAGTAGCTAAATCTCCTAATAATAACGATAATTTCGCGCTAGCAACTCCTGCTAAAACAGAATTGTATTTTCTCAGTTTGCGGTTAAATGTTTCTTCTTCTAGATCGAAGAGTAAAGATGTTTCATCGCTTTGAGTGTAAGCGTAAATAACTTTAAAACCGCAGTTCATTAAATGTTCTGTTGTTGCTAACATATAGTCTCTAAATTGTTCGTCGTAAGGAGTTTTAAATTTATATACTTCTTTAGTCAGACGAGTAAAACTGCGACCATCTAATCTAGCTACCATATAAATTCCTGGTAAAACACAATAATCGCTGTTAGTTTCGTAAACTCGCATTTTGGCATCTAGTTCGTCAAATTTCATTTCGATACTCCTCGACGATAAATGAATAGTTTGAATCTATTTTTACTGTATAAATGCGATCGAACCCTTCTTTATAGCTGGGTTTTTCTAATTTTTTGTAAGTAGAGATAATCCCAACTACAGGAATTTTTTGTTTAATATGACGCAGTTCGTTTCTTTGTTTACAACTTTCTAGATCTGAAAAAAAATAGTAAGCAATAATAGTAAAATTATGTTCTTTTGCTGCGGAAATATAACGCTGTCTTTCGGCTAATGTAGGATTAGTATTATCGATGACAAAATTTTGTTTTGCTTCTAAACAAGCTTCAAAAATAAGCTTTTCTCGATGACGAGTTTTCAGCATATCTAAATTGATACGAATATGGGTATCTAAAAAATGTTCTCGATAAAAAGTAGATTTACCCGATGCTTGAATACCGATGAATATAACTGCTTCCATAACTATTTCCAAATTTGATAATAGTTCAAAATATTGCGATCGATCTCTTCTGGATCTGTTTCTAAAACAAATTTCTGAAAATCCTCAAATCGATCTTTAAAACTTACGATAAATTCTCCTAATTCTTTTCCCGATAATGCCGGAATTAATTTTATGACTTTTTTGCCGCTAAATTTAGCTATTATTTGTTTTGTTGTTTCTTCTTCTATCTTTTCTCGTTTAATTTTCTCGATTAAATTAGCATTCGGAAAACTGCGATCGATCCAAGGAATATATTCTGCTTTATTTTCGAGATAGTTGTATGTTTTAGTAAGATTATTTTTCTCGATGTATTGGATAAATTTTTGAATTGTCGGACGATGTTTGATTCTGTTATTTAAAGTAGTCGATCGCTGTAAATATGGTTCGACTGAAAAATAAGGAGATGCGATCGACCATTGATAAATTTCTTTTAAGTTATTAAAACCTTTTTGCCATTTGTCGTAATTTAGTTTTAAAAAATCACAAATTTCTTTAAAGTCAGTAGTTACAGTTATGTCTTTTTTATAATTACCCAATTCCCGACGATAAACATAAGCTAATCCTTGTTCTCCGTATTTTAAATTAAAGCGACGACAAATTTTGCCGATTAAATTACCCAGATCGTTAAAAGATAGATAATTATAAGTACTTTGAAAAAATCGATCTGAAGTAGTGAAATAATCTACCTGAAAATTTTGATAAACCGTAGAAAATACTCTCCCATTCGATTTATATTTCTCGATGTTTAAATCTTTTATTATTTCTTGGCGAATTTCTTCCCAATTATTTTCAAGTGCTTCTCTGTTAACAATAATATCCAAATCGCCAAAATCTGCTTTATTAGCATAATATCTAGGAATTCGATAAGCATTAGCTAATTTATTATCTAAATATTGTCTAATTTCTGTTTCGATTTTTATGTATTTTTCTTTTGTAATTCTGCCAAGTTTAAATAGATTTCCGCCCATTTTTTACCTCCTCGATCGCTCAATTTTAAATATTGTTCATTCGCAATTTAATTAATAAATCATTTAAAGCTGATTTTGCTGTTTCTTCTTCTGGTAATTTACTGTTTTCAAAAGCTGTTTCTAATTCGATCGTCAACCATTCGTATTCTTGCTGATAAAAGTTGATTTCAGTATTTTCTATTGTTGTTTTTTCTTGTTCTGCTAATTTTTTGGCAATTAAATCGTCAAGATAGGACAATTTAAATTCTTGGTTGAGTACGTTCAAATTTGCTTCTACTATTCCCTCATTCATTAAATAAATTCCAGTCAGCAAAACTCGATAGACATACAAAAGAGGTTTTATCTTTTTTGTTTCTGCTTTTGTAAATAATTTCCATTGAGATTTAGCAAACCCTAAATAATGATAAGCATGATAACGAGTAATACAATTATTAGCTATCGATTTTAATTCTTCATGTTCTGGTGTTGTTTGTAAAATTAACGGCGAATATAACTGTTCTAAAACATTACCATTTCTTCCCAGTAATAAATTAAAGAACTTTTTTAAATCTTGAGTAACTAAATCTATTTCGAGATTGTCTTGTATTTTATTAACTTCGATCGTCTCTTTAATTTCATTTAATCCGACAACTTCTTGAACGGGTAAAATATGAACTCCTCGCAGATCGAAATCCGAATCAGGAGATGGAAAACCATACAAATGCGCGCCGCTAATAGTAGTAAATAATAACGGATATGGTTGTTTAGTAATAAACTCTTTTAATGTGCTTTTTTTCATGATTTTTTGCTATATTACAGTTAATTTATTTACTATTTATTTTGAATATCACTTACTAATATCTAAATTGCGATCGAATCGGTTGTATATTTTTACATTAGACGATAATAGTTGTTTTTATTTTGTCGGAGAATATGCGATCGAAAGAGCAAAAATGAAACTATCGAACCAAATTAGTTGGAAAATTTCTCATATCATTACAAAACAGCCTCTCAATTTATATATCAAATCTATTTGGAGTCGAGAATTCAAGCCCATTATTGACGGCAACTCTAGTAATATTAAAAATTTTTATATTCCTCTAGAAGTTACTATCTCAGAAAAAGGAAAACAAGGAGGAAAGATATTTAATTTTGTTGTAGCTTCTCCATCTAAATCGGAAACTCAGAAAGTCGATCGCAAAATTTTGATAATAGAATCTTTTGACTGGAATATCATTCAAACTTATCTCGATCTTTTGATAAAAAAACATTGTTCTAATTGCTGTTATTGGGATGAAGTAGTAGAAAAATTATCGATCTTTTTAAATCCAAGTCTGAGACAATTAAAAATGATTTATTCTATTCCTTATTTGCAGAACTAGCTTGACAATAAAGCTTTTCTGGAGCTTCTTGAAAATACTTAAATAAAGCCGGACATAACCATCCTTCTAAATTATGTTCTTTCCAACGATACCAATAGCCGCGATACTGTTCTCTATCTCTAATAAATTCTGCTTGATAACCAGGAAAAAGATTACCAGAAAACAATAATTTAAAACCTTTTTCTGGATCGGGAATATCTTTAACTAAAATATCTATCATCTCCGGTACTCCACATACAAAAGGTTCTCTTTCTAAACCAACTCGATCGTCATCAAATACCCAAGTATCTTCATAACGATAAGGAAAAATTACCATCATTGCATTAGCCATCATTTTGCTTCACTTTAAATCAAAAAAATCTTATTCTGGTTTTTGGCGATCGAACTAAATAGCATTCTTTTTCACAAGTCCCATAGGTAATATAATAAGCATAAAGCTATCTCAAAAATATCCTTTTATATGTCCAAGCGTAAAGATGTAAAAAGCGATCGCGATCGAGTTGTCTATTCTGAATTTGGCAATAATTCCAATTCCGCAGCTTTCGAACGTGCTATCCAAGAATTACCCCCTTCTCAACAAAAAATCCGCGTACAATCTTCTAAAAAAGGTCGAAAAGGTAAAACTGTTACGATTATTTCCGGTTTTCAATCCAAACCAGAAACCCTAAGTAAACTTTTAAAACAATTAAAAGGTTTGTGCGGAGCTGGCGGTACTGTTAAAGAAATGACCCTCGAAATTCAAGGCGACCATCGCGATAAAATTATCGAAAAATTAACTCAATTGGGTTACAATGCTCGCTAATTTAAAGCCTTTTAACTATCCGTGAAAAAGTCAAAAAATCGTCCCTCGAAAGTTTAAATATAATACTCGTTCTAGTAATTTTAAAAGATTCGATCGCTCCTAAAATTAAAAACCTCTGTACCGACGTACCATGATACGTCTCTACGTTATCCTCTGTTTAAAATGTAACCATTTCTCGACGCGATCGAATTAAAAATTGATTAGCTTTTTCGTAATCGGGTCGATCGGGCAATTTAGTATTACTAAAAGCATCGTCAAAGTCTTTATGTAAATTCAATCGCCAAGCATTTACCTCCTCCCAAGCCATTTCGTCATTACGAATTGCGAGCAAGCGATCGCGATCTTTTTCTACTTTTACCGGAACGAATCCCTCTTTTAATACTATAATTCCCGACAATAAAAGACGAATTAAATGCATCGCGTGTTTTAACCTAATCTCCCCTTGATTTCGCAAATCTTGTTCCATTTTTTTGAACTGAGACATTACGTAACCGTTATAGGTTTGATAAACTAATTTAGATAAAAACATCTCCCGTTTTGCTAATAATTCTTCAGCAACTCGATCGGCTTTTTCTACCATCGGCGTGTACAAACATTCTAGAACGTTCGGATTAGCTTTTAATGCCAAAATAACGAACTTTTGCAACTCCCAATAACACTCCTGTCTTTCGTTGTTCTCTAACTGCTCTGGAATGCCGTATAACGACCAATGAACCTCCGCAGGGGGTAAATATATTCCTCGGCGATCGATGTCCGAATTTTCGTTATTTAACCCGAAAGCAACCGAACCAACCACGCAGCGAAAAATTACATTTTCATAGAGATTTAATTCAGCCATCATATCCTGTGAATTTTGTAAACCTTCTTTTTGAAAATGTTTGCGAATGCTAAATTCGTGACGACGTAAAGCAACCTCGGTATTATTTGGTAAACGGACTCGATAAGAGTGAGAATTGTCTGTAGGTGCTTTGGTAACGACTCCTACCGCTCCCTCCAAACAGATTCTTTGACCTTGTTTACCTTTAATTTCAATTCTACTGACGACTTGAGTGCCAACCGGAATAATTAAATTAGGATTCACTATACTTGCAACTTATAATATTACACTACAAGTATAATACTTAGAAACAGCCACTGCATTAAATAAGTATGAAGTCAAATGCAATTTTTACAGTTCTTGAATTTATTAGAATCAGGTTTTCAGATCGATCGCGCCGAGTTATGGCAATGGTTGGATATCATTGAAAAAGAAGTACCTCAAGAGTCTAATTGTTGCAAAGATTCCGATCCGCAACAAATGAGTTACGAAAAAAGAAGAGAATTAGTTTCATCTTCATGTACTTATCTAGGATTGAAAGAAATTGACAACGACTGGTTAGATGGAGTTGACGATCTTGCTGATATTTTGGGCGATCTTCAACAGGTAAAATGGTGTTTGAATTACACGAGTTTAGATGATGCAAAATGGCATTATCGTTTTTATTACTACAATCATTTTCAAAAGCATATTATTTCAATTAGAAAGATATTAAAATGCTTTGAATAGCTAAATTTATTTGTTAAAAGAGCCAAATTTTACGCCTAAATTTCTGTTAGATGACTTCTTATTGACATTGAGCGAAGCTACAAAATCTCTTTAAAAAATTTTATTCTGTTGTTAAATTGCGATCGCCTTTAATAATAATCGGCCAAGGAACAGTTATCAACATAATTATATTAGCTACCCAAAAAGCTAAAATTATCCATAACAAAGCCAGCCAAGGTTGATGATAATCTAGTAAATTTAAAGCTTCCCATAATTGCCAAATGCGAAAAGTTGTATAAATTGTCCCGACGATCGCTACGATACTCTTAAAAAACAAGCGATTTAAAAGTCTTTCGCTAATCAGTTGAAAGACGATTGCTAACAAATATAAACCCCAAATCTGGCGATAAATTGGATTGCTAAAGTCGATCGCCAATAAAATTAAAGGAAATATTATTCCGATAATTAAAGCAAATTTAACCCAAATTTTAATAAATTTAAATTGTGCTTGGCTGTAATCTATTGTTAGCGCGATCGGTAATGTTTCTTTTTTAATTAAAAATGCGATCGACAAGTTTAATAAACTAGCACAAATTATAAATAAAAATATCGTCGTCCAAGTATTTGCTAACATAGTTTCGCTCTCAGTTTAATATTTAAATAATATTACCAAAATAATCAATGGGATAGTCTAACCCTAGAACAAAAACAGAAATTTGCCCCTATTTGTCCTGAATTTGTAATCGAATTAAGATCTCCTTCTGACAAGTTAAATACTGTTCGCGAAAAAATGTCCGAGTATATGGATAACGGATCTTTATTGAGTTGGCTTATCGATCCGATCGAGCAAAAAGTAGAGATTTATCGTCAGGGTAAAGATAAAGAAATATTAAGTAATCCCTCAAGTCGATCGGGGGAAAATATCTTACCGGGATTTAATTTAGATTTAAGTAAAATTTTGTAATTAGCTAGCCCCAAAATATAGAGCTAGCCAAAAATATTAACCCAAAGCGTTAGCACCAGCAACAACTTCCATAATTTCTTGGGTAATAGCTGCTTGTCTGGCTTTGTTATAAGAAAGAGTAAGCGTACCGATTAAATCGGAAGCATTTTCGCTAGCATTAGTCATAGCAGTCATTCTAGCTGCCAACTCGCTAGCCGCAGATTCTTGTAAAGCGCGTAATAATTGGTTATTGAGATATAAAGGTAAAAGAGCGTTAAGAATTTGCACCGGATCTTGCTCGAAGATCATATCTTGAGGAAATTCCATAGCTTTGGGAGCTTCAACCTTTTCCCTTTCTACCTGAATTTTACCCTCGCGAGTAGTAAGCCTAAAAATCTCGTCATCTTCAGCTTCCAAACCAAGGATCAGCATTGGCAAAATAGTTTGAGTGACTGGTTTAGAGGCAATTAAAGAGATAAAGCGAGTATAAATTAACTCGACGCGATCGAACCGCTCGGAAAGGAATAAAGATAGTAATTCGTCGGCAATATCGGCAGCTTCGGAAGCTGTAGGAATTTGACTGAGATCGGTGTAACTCGATACTATCGGTGCGTTTCTGCGCTTAAAATATTGATTTGATTTGCGGCCGACTAAAACGAATTCATATTCGACACCTTCTGCTTCTAATTCTTTAGCTCGTTGTACCGCTCTTTTAATCACGTTAGTATTGTAGCTACCGCACAAACCGCGATCGCCTGAAACTACTAACAAAGCTACTCTGTTTACTTCTCTTTGTCTTAGTAAAGGTAGATCTGCTTCTTCAAAACGCAGTCTATTTTTTAAACCGTAAAAAACTTGTCCCAAAGCATCGGCAAAAGGACGAGTAGCGTTAACTTGTTCTTGAGCGCGACGCACCCTAGCAGCAGCCACCAAGCGCATCGCTTCTGTCATTTTTTTGGTGTTTTTGACCGACTTAATGCGATCGCGAATACCTTTGAGATTTGGCATTATTTTATTTTCTGTTAATTATTTGCTCTTTGTTGTTGGTGGGGCAGAGTAACTAGTTTTTCAACTCAGACATCGATCGATTTGAAAGCAAATAGATCGAATAAATACCAGCTCATTTTTAGTTAGTTACTAATTGTTGGTATTTTTAGTTTGTCCTTCTGCCCTCTGCCTTTATTTATGCCGAAAAAGCCTGTTTGTATTCAGCAATAGCTTCTTCGAGCAGTTTTACAGCTTCGTCGGTTAGCTTTTTCTCAGAAGTAATTATTTCGTTAAACTGAGATTTATTGTTCTCGATATACTCGCGCAAACCTTGAGTAAAGTCGATCACTTTTTCTAATTCAATATCATCTAACTTACCGTTGGTAGCCGCGTAAACGATCGCCACTTGTTCGGGAAGGGATAAAGGAGAATTTTGGGGCTGTTTCAAAATTTCCCGCAAGCGTTTACCCCGTGCTAATTGTTTTTGGGTTGCTTCGTCTAAGTCGGAGGCAAATTGGGAAAATGCTTCGATTTCGGCAAACTGAGCCAATTCTAACTTCAATTTACCCGCAACTTTTTTAATTGCTTTAGTTTGAGCTGCAGATCCTACCCGACTTACAGAAATACCTGCGTTGATCGCGGGACGGAAACCGGAGTTAAATAGATCGCTTGAAAGGAAGATCTGACCGTCGGTAATCGAAATTACGTTAGTTGGAATGTAAGCAGATACGTCCCCTGCTTGAGTTTCGATAATTGGTAGTGCTGTCATACTACCCTCACCTAATTCGTCGTTTAATTTTGCTGCTCGCTCTAACAAACGAGAGTGACAGTAGAATACATCTCCAGGATATGCTTCCCTTCCCGGCGGACGACGC
Source organism: uncultured bacterium (assembly GCA_964458305.1). Taxonomy (GTDB): domain Bacteria; phylum Cyanobacteriota; class Cyanobacteriia; order Cyanobacteriales; family JASJDA01; genus JASJDA01. The sequence goes on from CAYWIH010000001.1 coordinate 72,332, forward strand.
AATAATAAGGATAATTGACGGTAAGCTTGGGCTTGTTTGGAGAGATCGTCGTAAATTACTAAAGTATGCTTGCCTTTATACATAAAGTATTCAGCGATACTAGCTCCGGTGTAGGGTGCTAAATATTGCAGGGTGGCCGGATCGTTAGCGTTTGCTGCGACGATAATACTGTAATCTAAAGCTCCTTTTTCTTCTAAAACACCGACTACTTGAGCGACGCTAGAGGCTTTTTGACCGATCGCTACGTAAATACAAATAACATCGCCGCCTTTTTGATTGAGAATGGTATCGATCGCTACTGCAGTTTTTCCTGTTTGACGATCGCCGATGATTAATTCTCGCTGGCCCCTGCCGATCGGAATCATTGCGTCGATCGCGGTAATTCCGGTTTGCATCGGTTCGTAAACCGAACGTCGTTCGATAATACCTGGTGCTGGAGATTCGATCAAACGACTTTCGCTGGTTTGAATGTCGCCTTTTCCGTCGATCGCTTGGCCGAGAGCGTTTACTACTCTACCTAGCATGGCATCGCCAACTGGTACTTGAGCGATTTTTGCCGTTGCTTTTACCGTACTACCTTCTTGAATGTTAAAACCGTCGCCGATCAATACCGCACCGACGTTGTCTTCTTCGAGGTTGAGAGCCATTCCTACCGTGCCGTCTTCAAATTCTAACAGTTCTCCGGCCATGGCTTGCTCTAAGCCGTAAATGCGCGCGATCCCGTCGCCTACTTTTAAGACAGTTCCGACGTTGGATACTTGTACTTCTTGGTCGTATGATTCGATTTGCTGGCGAATGATGCTGCTTATTTCGTCTGGTCTGATGCTAATCATTGTTTTTATCGATCGTTTTTGGTTTACTTGAAATGGTTAGAAAAATCCGAAAATATTTATTTTTTAGCTGCTTGCCATATCTATGACATTTCAGCACCGAGACTCAAGCCGATGCGTCTTAGTTGTCCCCTCAAAGAGCTATCGAACACTTGAGAACCTACTTTGATTATTACGCCGCCGATTAGATCTGCTTCTACTTTTGTTTCTAGTTCTACCCCAGCAGCTCCAGTCAAAGTTTTGACTTTTTCAATTATTGCTTGACGCTGTCCTTCGTTTAGTTCGCTTGCCGCGCTTATTTCTGCTAGAACTATATTGTTTATTTCTCTGAGAATTTCTAGATATTGCCTGCCAATTTCTTCGATAAATACTATCCTTCTTTTATCTACTAAAAGCATCAAAAAATTTACTAACAATTTGTTAGTTTCTTCTCCAGTAATTCGCCTCAATACTGCTTTTTTATCTTCTGCCTTAATTACTGGATTCTCTAGAAATTCTTTAAGTTCTTGTGAATTATTTATGAATTCCAATATTGCGCGGATATCTTCGCCAATTTTTTCTGTTTGGTTGCTATCTCTAGCCGCAGCCATTAACCCTTGGGCGTATGGCTCGACTACATCTGAAGCTAACGATCCGGTTTTTTTCACGATCCTCCTCCTATTTGAGCGATGCTGCGATCGATCAATCGATCTTGAGCCGATCCGTCTAGTGTATTTTTCATTTGCGACTCGCTGCGCTCTACGGCTAAAGTAGCTATGCGGCGTTTTAATGCGGCGATCGCCCGATCTCGTTCGGTGTTAAGATCTTTTTGTGCTGATTCTCTCAAGCGTTCGATATCTGCTTCTGTTTTAGCTCGGATCGCTTCTCTGGCTGCTGCTGCTTTTTCTTCTGCTTCTTTGATTATTTGTTTGGCTGTCTCTTCTGCTTCGGCTAAATTTTGCTTGGCTCGAGCTAATTCTGCTTCTGCTTTATTAAGACTTACTTCTGCTCGAGCTATCTCTTCAGCTATTCTTGCTTGCCGATCGGCTAGGATTTTTCCTAAGAGTTTTTTGCCGTAAAATACTAAAATTCCGATTAAAATTGCTAAATTGATCAGGTTTGTGTCTAAAATATCGAAATTTAGACCAAACTCGCTCGATTCTGCGGCAAATAACCACCAATTTCCCATCATTCCCATTGACAATTTTCCTAAGACTGTTTATTTTTTGCTTTTAGTTGTTGGCAACTAAACTTTAAATTAGAAAAACAAACAGCAAAACGAGTTTATTTTACTAACTCCGGCCCTAAAAGTTTTTCTAGTATTTGACGCGATAGCGCATCTACTTGTTGCTCTAGGGTTGCAAGTGCTTGTTGTTTTTCGTTTTCTATTTCCTGCGCTGCTGCTTCTCTTTTAGCGATCGCTTCTTTTTGCGCTGCGGCTATTTTCTCTTCGGCGATTTTTTTCGCTTCTGCTTGTGCGTCTGCGATTATTTGTTGCGATTTTTTCCGCGCTGCTGCTAACTCTTTTTCGTATTGTTGAGCTAGTTCTTTGGCTTTAGCTAAACGCTCTTTGGCATCGGCTAAATTTTTGCGAATGTATTCAGCCCGCAGATCTATTGCTTGGCCTAGTGGCTTATAAAATATTTGATTCAGCAGAATCATTAATATTAAAAACTGCACCGCCATTAACGGTAAAGTAGCATCAAAATCAAACATTTTTTACTTTGGCTTGCTCTTTATGATTGTTAGAGACGCGATCGGATCGCGTCTGATAGTTGAAACTGCCTGGGGCAAAAGTCAAAATTCAAGTAGGAGCGTTCGAAAAACGTCAACCAAAGTTTTGCTAGTAATTACTCAGTGCTATCTTCACAGATGAAGATTCGGGTAAAATCGTTGCAATCCTTTTAAATATCCTTCTGCCTTTTGCCTTTGTTTTAAACAGTCTTAGGAAAAGGGGTTGGCAAACAATAGTACTAAAGAAATTACCAATCCATAGATAGTTAAGGATTCCATGAATGCTAAAGTCAAAAGTAGAGTACCGCGAATTTTTCCTTCTGCTTCTGGCTGACGAGCGATACCAGCTACAGCTTGACCGGATGCGTTACCTTGTCCGATACCAGGGCCGATCGCTGCTAAACCAACGGCTAGAGCGGCAGCAATAACGGAGGCAGATGCGATAATTGGATCCATGATTGTTTACTTTCCTTGTTTACAAAATTGCGGTGTTTTTCTGGTTAATTATTTCAGCTTTTTGTCCCGAGCGATTGGAGTTTTTTATTTTTTTCTCCTTCTTATTGGCTCGTTCTTTTTTCTCTACTGAGTTTTGAGAGCGATTCAACCGTGATTTTTAGGGCAATTTAGCTAAAAATCGAGTTTTCTCTGCTTTTCCTCATGCCTCTTCTTCGTCGTACCCCTCGATCGCCTCGTGAATGTAAGCTCCTGCTAAGGTGGCAAATACTAAGGCTTGAATGGCACTAGTAAATAATCCTAACGCCATTAATGGCAAAGGCACAAATAAAGGCACTAGAAATACTAACACTGCTACTACTAATTCATCCGCCAAAATATTACCAAACAGACGGAAACTTAGGGAGAGGGGTTTTGTGAAATCTTCTAAAATTTTAATCGGTAGTAGGATGGGTATTGGTTCGATATAATTAGCAAAATATCCCAATCCTTTTTTACTAAATCCGGCATAAAAATATGCCAAAGATGTTAGCAATGCTAGGGCTACCGTGGTGTTAATATCGTTGGTAGGTGCGGCTAATTCTCCCTCTGGAATTTCTATGATTCCCCAAGGTACTAAAGCACCCGACCAGTTCGATACAAAAATAAACAAAAATAGCGTCCCGATAAACGGCAACCAAGGACGATAATCTTTTTCTCCCAGTTGGTTTTTAGCTAAGTCTCGCAAAAATTCCAGAACGTATTCCATGAAGTTTTGCATTCCAGTTGGAGCGATTTGAACCTTTTTGTTTGTAGTTGCTGCGATCGAAGCGATTATCAAAAGAGCGATTACAAACCAAGAGGTCATAAATACTTGTCCGTGGACTTCAAAATTCCCAATTTGCCAATAAAAGTGGTTGCCAACTTCTATTTCTCCTAGGAATATACTGTCGTAAAAATTTATTCCATCTATCATTTCGATTCAGCCAAATTTACTTTTTTTTAAGCCCTCGTTTTTTTACTAATAGTACCGTTTATTCTCGATCCGATATCAAGGTTCGGATCGTATAAACTACTATGGCCGCTTTGTAGGTTAAAAACCCGAGAAAGACGGGAATAATATGCAATTGATGCCACTGACTGGCGACTATTATTAATAGGGCGAAAAGTCCCAATCTTCTCGATCCGAGCGATTTCTTTTCTTTGCCCAGTTTGGCTACATCACTGCCTAACATTCTCAAATAGACTACACCAACACAAGCCCCTAAAATATAATTTAAAGCTGTATTTAAAGAGTAAAAAATCCAGACGGGAACGAAAATAATCCCCATTAAGGTCAAAGTTGTCAACCACAAAGTTTGTTGCAGTTGATAGTACTCTTCCATCGAGTTATTTTCGATTTCCGCTTCGTTTGATTCGACATCACTCTTTAGCTTGGCTGGGTTATTTTCTACCGATCGGTTAGACTGAATCACTTGCAATCTTGTTTTTATTTGAGAAATTTTTATTTCTTGCCGATTTTAAAGCTACTTGCGATCGCGCGACTGGCGCGCTCGGGCCGATAAAAGCCTAACTAAAACCCTTCACGATATTCGCTAGTAGATATTAGCTATACACAAGCCAGCAGTCATCATATCATGGGAAGCAGATAAATTTAAACATTTGTGTAGTCAAATTGCCCGTTCTTACCTCGCGATCTCAATTTCTCTCTGTCTGGGGAGTTAAAATAACTAGTTCTTTTTCTAATAAAGCTCTGGCGATCGAGATATCCAAATCGAGTTGGTTTAAAATCTCTCCTACAGTTGCATTACCTTGACATCTTTGTAAAAATTCAAATTCTTCTGGGGATAAATTAACCATTTGATAGTCTTTATCCAAGATATTTCGACTCGGCCAGCCATTGATACAAGGACTGAGTTCGACAGTTGCTGCTAAGAAAGTTTTATCTTCAGACCAATCTATTTTTTCGAGGGGATCTTTTGCCAAAAAGAATTCGTAGTGACTGATTTGAGGATCTAACAATTCTATAAGTCGGTAACGCTCTTTTTCGCTCAATTTTGCTCCTCTGGCCAATAAATCCGGTACTCCTCCGATTAATCTGTTAATATCCCAATACTGGGGGTTAGAAAAGCCGACGAACTTTAAGCCTGAAGCCTCTATTAATTCAAACAGGGTTTCGATATTGTAATCAATTTCTTGAGGATGGACGTACATATCCGCAAACGCTTCGTCTCTTTTATTTTCAAATGCCCAACGCTCTTTTTCGTACTTGACAAGTCTATTAGTTTCTGGTAAGGAATCGAACAATTGCCGTCCTACCTTAACCCCATCTTGATAGTCGCCTCTTTTTTCTCCTTGTAACAGGGAAATCGCTCGTTGCATCAAACTAATTTCCCAACGACCCAATTCAGCATAAACAAAGACGTGCAGCAGACCGCCAGGAGCTAATTTGGCAGCTAAAGCGCGAATTCCCTTGACAGGTTCGCTTAAGTGATGTAAAACACCAACACAATTAATTAAATCGAATTGACCGGGTAATTCTGCAGCAGATTCTACTGGTAATTGTAAAAATTCTACAGATTTCGAGCGATTCGATAATACCCCAGAACGGTCAACTCTTGCTTTAGCAAAATCTAATGCTTTTTGAGAGATATCGATCGCGACTATTTCGGCATCGGGGTTGAGGTGAATTAAATAATCAGTTCCCGATCCAGTGCCACAACCTGCATCTAAAATACGAATATCCGATCGAGGAGGTTTGCGGCCGGTACAGAAACTATAAGCCGACAGCCACTGCCATCGCCAATTGTATCCCGGAGGTAAGTCGTCAGAAAGAGGATCGGGAGGAAAAGGATAAGTATCGTAAAGTTTAGCAACAGCAGTTCTAGTAATTTCAGGATCGGTCATTGCCAGCAATGATTGAGACTTCTGAATTAAGATAGATCGTTTTTGTGCTTTTAAATAGAAAAATATTTAAAAATTACCTATACAAATCTTAAAAAAAAGGCCGCCGAAGCCAGAAAAGATTTAACCTAGATGCTGATAGGTATGAAAAACATAAGTTTTATCCTAGCTATCGAGCTTCAACTTAGAGGTTCAAAAGCGATTGTCAATTCTTTTTTTGCTCTAATTAACGACTAGCTAAGCTAGAGCGAATCGACATCAAGCCCGACTTTCGTGTAATCTAATCTTAAAAACAAGCGATCGATCGACTTTAATTTTGAGATAATGTACTACTGCTCGATAATTTAACTAGAGTAAGTTATGCCTTCCGAGAGGAAGTCGAAGTAGGAAGTAAACATCAAAGTAAGCTTTCAATTTGTTTTGCATAACAAATAATAATTACTGATGTCCTGAAATTCTGTTACCCGAGCGAAAAAATAAACCAGAAATTGGCAATTATTAACAATGCAAGCAAAATTATAGATCGATCGTTCTCAAACTCTAAAATAAAAAAATTAAAGCATTGCTGAAGTAATTAAGCGATCGGAATTTCAACAGACACTTTAAACAAGAAAACTGTAGCAATCTGTTCGGAGATCTAAAATATACAATGAGTGTTAAGGCAAGCGGCGGAAGTTCATTAGCCCGCCCTCAACTTTATCAAACAGTAGCCCTATCTACAATTTCCAGCGCGGAACAACAAGATCGATTTTTAGAAAAAAGCGAACTAAATCAATTAACAACATATTTCCGTTCCGGTGGCAAGCGATTAGAAATTGCCCAGACTATTACGGATAATTCCGACTTAATCGTCTCTCGTGCCGCAAATCGAATTTTCACGGGCGGTTCTCCCCTAGCTTATCTAGAAAAGCCAGAAGAAGAACCAGTAAAAGATCGACAAATGGCCGCAGCAGCAGCCCAAAGTGCCGAAGAACTACAAAGACAAAGACAACTGGGAACGGTTACCTTTGTAGAAACTAACAAAAGCGGTGGCGGTGGCAACTTTTTGAGCAGCTTGTTATCGGTATTTAACACCAGCGGCACTGGCCCGACCCCTCCAGGGTTTCGACCCATCAGCATCGTTAACTACGGCCCCAGCAATATGCAAAAATCGTTGCGGGACTTATCTTGGTTCTTGCGCTATTTAACCTACGCGATCGTAGCTGGAGATCCAAATATCTTAGTAGTTAACGTCAGAGGACTGCGAGAAGTAATTGAAAAGGCTTGTAGTACTGATGCGACGATTGTGGCTTTACAAACCATGCGATCGGCTTCGATCGATTACTTTAAAAGAGACGAAGAAGCCAAAAAAATCGTCACAGAATACTTTGATATTCTGATAAACGAATTTAAAGCAGCAACTCCTTCGGACAAATTGCGTCAAAGAAAGTCCGACGACCTCCAAGGCTTGCAACTGCCCCAAAGCTACTTCAACGCAGCCGAAAAACGGCAAAAATTCGTGATGAAGCCCGGGCTTTCAGCATTAGAAAAACAAGCCGTCATCAAAGCAGCGTATCGTCAAATTTTCGAGCGCGATATTACCAAAGCATACAACCAATCGATCTCTTACCTAGAATCTCAGGTTAAAAATGGCGACATTTCGATGAAAGAATTCGTGCGTCGTCTGGCTAAATCTCCCCTATATCGCCAACAATTTTTCCAACCATTCATTAACAGTCGCGCCTTAGAATTGGCATTTCGTCACATTCTCGGTCGGGGGCCCTCTTCTCGCGAAGAAGTACAAAAATACTTCTCGATCGTCTCCGAAGGCGGACTGGCAGCTTTGGTCGATGCTTTAGTAGATTCCCAAGAATACTCCGACTACTTCGGCGAGGAAACAGTTCCCTACATTCGCGGTTTGGGTCAAGAAGCACAAGAATGTCGCAACTGGGGAATGCAGCAAGATCTGTTTAACTACAGCGCGCCTTTCCGCAAAATTCCTCAATTTATCACCACTTTCGCCAAATACGATCGCCCGCTACCAGACCAACACGTCTACGGTTCGGGTAACGATCCTCTAGAAATTCAATTCGGTGCAATTTTCCCCAAAGAAACTCGCAACCCCAGCACTGCTCCCGCACCGTTTAACAAAGATACCAAGCGGATTTTAATCCACCGCGGCCCGGGAATCAACAACCAAAACAGCAACCCTAAAGCCCGACCAACTTTACCAGGATCTTTAGGTGCTAAAGTATTCCGAGCCAATCAAATCTCTACCAACGGCAGCAGCAACGGAGCAAATGCAGACTATAACGAAACTTCCATTAAAGCTCTAACTTTAGCTTGCTATCGCCAAGTATTCGGCAGAGATGTTTATTCAGGTCAGCGTCTGAGCGTTCAAGAAAGTAGACTAGCCAACGGTGAAATCAGCGTTCGCGAATTCGTCCGCGCTTTAGCTAAGTCCGATATTTTCCGCAAAATGTATTGGACATCCTTGTACGTAACCAAAGCGATCGAATACATTCATCGTCGCTTGTTGGGTCGTCCTACCTACGGCAGAGCGGAAATGAATCAATACTTCGATCTTTGCTCTAAAAAAGGCTTCTACGCCCTTGTAGACGCGATTATCGATAGCCCAGAATACTCCGAGGCATTTGGCGAGGATACCGTTCCTTACGAGCGTTATTTGACCCCCGCAGGCGTTCAGTTGCGTCAAGTTAGACTCGGCACTCTCGGCGAAGGTATCGGTGCTAAAGTCGAGAAGAAAGATACTCCTCGCTTTATCGAGTTAGGCTCGGTAAACTCAATCAGAACCGAACCAGAAGTAAATTATCGCATTAACCAAGGTGTAACCGTACAGCGCGAACAAACCAAGATCTTCAAACTGATCGATCTCAGCGATAAAGTAGCCGTCCAAAATGCTCTGCGCGCGGCCTACCGTCAAATTTTCGAGCGGGATGTCGAACCTTATATCGTCAAAGACCAATTCACTTCCTTAGAAAGTAAACTTAGAAACGGCGAAATTAACGTCAAAGAGTTTATTGAAGGGTTGGGTTGCTCCGAACTCTACATCAAAGAGTTTTATACTCCTTTCCCCAATACTAAAGTAATTGAATTAGGCACGAAGCATTTCCTCGGACGCGCTCCGATGAATCAAAAAGAAATTCAGCACTACAATCTGATTTTGGCATCTTCTGGCATTCGCGCCTTTATTGGAGCGATGGTTAACAGCATGGAATACTTACAAGTATTTGGCGAAGATACCATTCCCTATCGTCGTTTCCCCACCCTTCCTGCTGCTAACTTCCCCAATACCGAACGGCTCTATAACAAGCTAACTAGACAAGATAATGAGTTAGTAGTTCCTAGTTTCGAGCCAGTTCAACCTCAAAGATAAATTACCAGACGCTGTTCCTTTACAGCTCGATTTCCAAGGGTTCAAGGCATTGGCCTTAACCCTCACACCACTCTGCTCGAAAATTTTGACTGAAATTTTAGCCGATCGAGAAAGCTAATCTGAAAAAAAATGTAAAAAAATATTAAGAAGTCAGGATTTAAGCTGGGTAAATGGCGCAAAATAATTGGGTCAGGTAATGTATCCCTTAATATTATTTCTTCGGAAAAACTCACCTAACAGTGGGATCGAAGTTAATAATATAAAGAAGTCCTTACTCGAATAATATGAATTTGGGTAAAGATTTGTTAAGATACAGAGCGGCAAGTACGATAAAAATGCCAGTTTAATTTCATCTGGTTTAGTTTTTTGGGGAGGAATTTATAAATGAGTATTGTCACGAAATCGATCGTGAATGCCGACGCTGAAGCTCGTTATTTAAGCCCTGGCGAACTCGATAGAATCAAAACATTTGTTACCAGTGGCGAAAAGCGTTTGCGCATCGCTCAAACTTTAACAGAATCTCGCGAAAGAATCATCAAGCAAGCAGGCGATCGTCTGTTCCAAAAACGTCCCGACGTTGTTTCTCCTGGAGGTAATGCTTACGGAGAAGAAATGACAGCAACTTGCTTGCGCGATATGGATTACTACCTCCGTTTGATCACTTACGGTGTAGTAGCTGGTGACGTAACTCCAATTGAAGAAATTGGTTTAGTCGGCGTGCGTGAAATGTACAAATCCTTGGGAACTCCCATCGATGCAGTAGCTCAAAGCGTGCGCGAAATGAAAGATATCGCTTGCGATCTCATGTCTGCTGAAGATGCATCCGAAGCAGCTTCTTACTTTGACTATGTAGTCGGAGCAATGCAGTAGGGAAATTTCAACCCTGCCCTAACGAAGCCGAGGGAAATTAGATCCGTGGGCTTCTACTCAAAACAGGTTTTTGATATTAGCAAGAGATAAGGAAAAAAAAATGCAAGACGCAATCACTTCTGTTATTAACTCTGCCGACGTTCAAGGTAAATATCTTGATACCGGCTCAATGGATAAACTCAAAGGATATTTCCAAACTGGAGAATTAAGAGTTCGCGCAGCTAGCGTAATTAGTGCTAACGCAGCTAACATCGTCAAAGAAGCTGTAGCTAAATCTTTGTTATACTCCGACGTAACTCGTCCCGGTGGTAATATGTACACCACTCGTCGTTATGCAGCTTGCATCCGCGACTTAGACTATTACCTACGCTATGCTACCTACGCTATGTTAGCTGGCGATCCTTCTATTCTCGACGAGAGAGTATTAAACGGATTAAAAGAAACTTACAACTCTTTAGGCGTTCCCATTGCTTCTACAGTTCAAGCTATTCAAGCAATGAAAGAAGTGACTGCTAGTTTAGTCGGCCCCGATGCTGGTAAAGAAATGGGCGTATATTTCGACTACATCTGCTCTGGCTTAAGCTAAGCTGACTTCTACTTTAACTTGATAGAAGAGAGATCGAAACAGACAGTAAAAATCGATTAAAAGAAGGTATTACCTCGACGATCGAAAATATTTAAAATATGTCTGTTCAATTGAAGCGATCGAGATGTAGGGGCTAGGAAAGTCGAGAGTGAGTGCTAGCTAGTTGAAGGCTTAGAACATAAGTTTTGACACCTAGTATTGACTCCTGACTCCTAGCCTTTGCTGTGCTTCAGTAACTTAACCTTAAGACAAGCGAAAAAATTCAAGCCGAGAAATTTTTAAGCTAGTTTCAGATTAAAAAAAAAATAAAAAATCGGGAGAAACAATCTCATGAGAATGTTTAAAGTAACAGCTTGCGTACCTTCTCAAACTAGAATTCGCACTCAAAGAGAATTGCAAAATACCTATTTCACTAAATTAGTTGCTTATGACAACTGGTTTCGCGAACAACAAAGAATTATGAAGATGGGTGGCAAAATCGTTAAAGTTGAGCTAGCAACAGGCAAACCCGGAACGAATACAGGCTTACTTTAAGTTGGCGATCGCAAAGAAAACATCAATAATTAACAATAAGAGGTCTTGTAAGATCTCTTTTTTGTTATTTTGAGAGAAAGAGTAATATCGAGCGAGCTAAGAGTGTTACGATACATAATTCCAGCTTTTGACACCGAAGTACGTAATTGGGCTACTACCGCACGATTGTTACACTGGCTGACAATATTGTGGCTGTCGATCGGTTTAATTGCCCTCTTTTCAGCATCCTACCCCGTTGCTGAAGCAGAATTTGGCGACGGCTTATATTACTTTAAAAGGCAATTAGTTTGGGTATTATTGGGAATGGGAGGATTTTCTTTAATAGTGCGATCGCCCATTCGCAAAATTTGCCAAATCTCTCACTGGGTTTTCTTAATTTTATTAGGATTAATTTTTCTGACCTTAATTCCCGGAGTTGGAACTACTATCAACGGAGCAACTCGCTGGCTGTCGATCGGGCCGTTTTTATTACAACCTTCGGAATTAATCAAACCTTTCTTAATATTACAAAGTGCCAGGTTGTTCGGAATGTGGCATAAACTGAGTTTAACGGTTCGTCTCGGTTGGTTGTTAATTTTTGCCTTACTTTTAGGAGCAATTTTATTACAACCTAACTTAAGTACCACAGCCCTATGCGGCATGACGATCTGGTTGATAGCTTTAGCAGCAGGACTGCCACAAACACAACTCGCAGGAGTGGCGATCGCGGGATTGTTAACCGCTACGATCAGTATCAGCATCCACGACTATCAACGCCGCAGAGTAATGTCATTTCTCGCTCCTTGGCAAGATCCGAGCGGAGATGGATATCAATTAGTACAAAGCTTGTTAGCAATCGGATCTGGACGTGCTTGGGGTGCTGGTTTCGGAATGTCCCAACAAAAATTATTTTATCTGCCGATCCAATATACCGATTTTATTTTTGCCGTATTTGCCGAAGAATTTGGCTTTATTGGTTGCACTTTATTACTTTTATTGTTAGTAGCTTACGCTACTTTAGCATCGATCGTTGCCAGTCTTTGCCGTCATCCCGTCCACAGATTAATCGCGATCGGCGTAGCAATTATTTTGGTCGGACAATCTTTACTTAATATTGGCGTAGCTACGGGGGCTTTACCAACTACAGGTTTACCTTTACCTTTATTTAGCTACGGTGGCAGTTCTGCTATTTCTAGTTTGCTCTGTGCCGCTTTATTAATTAGAGTAGCTCGAGAAAGTAGTAAAGCTAATGTAGTATTTTTAAAACGCAAGAAAAGATCGAGAAATTAAATTTAAATACCAACAGCCAACAGACAACAGCAAATTTAATAAATCTTTGCTTCGGGTAAAATTAACATTGCATCGCCGAAAGAATAGAAACGATATTTTTGTTCGATCGCCTCTCGATACAAATTTAACAAGCGATCGCGTCCTAGCATCGCACTGACTAACATTAACAAACTAGAACCCGGTAAATGAAAGTTAGTAATCAATCCATCGACAACTTTCCAGCGATAACCAGGATAAATAAATAGATCCGTTTCGCCAAAAAAAGGCTCTAAACTCTCTTTATTGTTTGCCGCACCTTCTAAAGATCTTACTACCGTCGTACCGACAGCGATAATTCTTCCGCCTTTTGCTTTGGTTGCTTTAATTAAATCGACTGTTTCGCTAGGAACTTCTACCCATTCCGAATGCATCTGATGATTTTTAATATTGTCAACTTCTACCGGGCGAAAAGTACCGACACCAACGTGTAAAGTAAGATAAGTTTGCTCGATTCCTGCTAATTGTAACTTTTTTAACAAATCTTTAGTAAAATGTAAACCAGCAGTAGGAGCGGCAACCGAACCCCAAGCAGAAGCGTAAACCGTTTGATATTGAGATGGTTGAGATTGAGAAGAAGTGATGTAAGGAGGAAAAGGAATTATTCCAAAATAATCCAGCAATTGCTCGAAACGATAACCTTGAGGATAATCGAATTCTAAAATACGCCCCCCAGTAGCTTCATCTTTAGCGATCGCCTTAGCTTTGAGAATAAAATCTATTTCTGAAGCGCGATCGGCTATCGGATCGAAGATTATTTCACTTCCAACTTTAAAACGCTTCCCTGGTTTGACTAAAGCCAACCAACGACGATCGTTTTGCTGTTTTTGTAGGAGTAAAATTTCTACCTTAGCCCCCGTAGATTTACGCCCGTAAAGTCTCGCAGGAATGACTTGAGTGTTATTGAGAACGAGCAAATCGCCAGGCTGCAACCAATTAGGGAGATCCTTAAAAATAGAGTGAACGAAAGTAGTTGGAGAATCGATCGCCAAAAGACGAGAACCATCTCGCGGAATTACAGCATCTCGAGCGATTAATTCTTGAGGCAATTCATAATCGTAGCTTGACAACAAATAATCTTGATTCATGATTAACGCAAGGTAAAAATTGGGTGATCTCCCCCATAATCTATTTAGTAAATCGGGGGGATTTCCCCTACCATCGCATTATATTTCTTGTCAAACTAGAGATAGAGGCAATCCCGCGACTGTTGGTAAAGGGAGTAATATATTATGGATTACATTTTCTTTTTAGCTAACGCTAGCCTGACTCTGCGTGTTATCGAGTTTTTAAGTTTTACCGATAAATTTGCAGTTGCTTCGATGACAGTCATTCATCGAATCGACGGTTGGATAGTGAAAGTTAATTTTGAGAAAGCCTTAAGTCAAGATCTAAATGGTGACTTTCGCGCTTTTATGGCAGAATTAGGTATCGTTTACGAACCAGAAATTCGCCTACAAATGGTATTTTGGAGCTTAGAAACTGGACAGTCTCCGATCGATGTAATGCGTCGCTATCAAGTAGCTGTAGTTTCTCACGGACTGCCTAATAAAAATGATATCGAAGCATTTCGCAAGCAATTTACCAAAGGTTTAGGTTATTGTCCCGAAACTCTCGCTTAATCTTGTCAAGGAGTATTAAGAGGACAAGATTACTAAAACGATCGAACTTATTACCACAGAAACGCCAGCAGGCATAAATTTACGGGTTTTGATTAGCCGAATAGTAAACACCACCAACAGCAACAGAGTTACTATCTTAGCTAAAATTAATCCGAAACCAAAATTGAGACTTTGAGCGATCGCCGCGGACAGTAAAAGCAATCCAGCGATCGCTCCAGCAATTAAAGACTTTTTGCTACCAGCGCGGGAATACCCGATCGCTCCACCTACTAAAACTATAATGCCGTAAGCCACAGTTATTAAGATTTTCAAAGACATTTTTAAGAAAAAGAAGTCAGTATTTGTAAAACTCGCGGTATATCTTCTAATTCTCCCACAATTCGCCGCACTGGATGGGGCCAAACTCTAACTAGTGTAGGTGTAGCCGAAACTTGATTGCTTTCAGCTTGTTCGGGATGTTTGGAAATATCAATTACTTTAAGAGTATAAGGGTGTCCCAAACCCCGTTCTAAAAGTTGGTGAATTCTTTCTAAAATTACTTCGTTAGAATTTTGTTGACCGGAAACGAACAACCGCAAAACATAAGTATGAGAATTGGGGCGAGAAAATTCTCTATTATGGCCGAGAGGATCGTTGTTTAAAAAATTATTAATTCTTGCTGGAGAGCGATCGCTATTTTGGTGTCTAATTTGTCGATCTGGTTCTAAAGAAACAATCAGATCGTTTTCTTGCCAAAGTTGAGGAAAGCGATCGCGGTAAGTTTCGATGATTATAGGATTGCAGGATTCTTCAGTCCAAGGAGCGGTTTGCCAAATTAAATTATCAGTTTCAAAAACTGCATTTAATAATGTTTGATAGCGTCTTACTGGTGGATAGATCTCGGCAGATATTTTTACCTGTCGCTCGTGCGGATCGAACCATCGATCTACAGTAGCAGTATATCCTGGAACTAGAAAGTGGGGAGGCTCTGACAAACCCAGTAATTCTTGTAAAGCAATGCATAAATGCATATGCCAACGACCTCTTTTACTCGGATCGATACAATAAATTAAATCTCCCCCTGGCGTAAATAAAGCAATTCCTTTAAATAATTGGGGTAACAAGACATTTTCCGATAATCTCTTACTGACAATTTTATAATTATTTTCTACCCAAAAAGATTGCTTTGAGGATCGAACTAAATCGAGTAGGCGATCGCCTACTCGATCGCTCATCAAATTACGATCTTAAACTCTTCCTCGCAACCATTGAGCCATTTCGTTAGGAGTAGGCGATCGCTCGAGAGTAGTTTCTTCGGTAATACGTCCTTGTTGGTAAAGATTAAATAGAGATTTATTCGTAGTGGTCATACCATCAAATTCACCATCTTTCATCAGTTCGAGAATTTCATCGTATTTAGATTGGCGAATATAATCTTTGATGGTTTCAGTATTGATCATAATATCGTGATAAGCCGCTCGTTTGCCGTCGGTGGTACGACACAATCCTTGAGAGATAATTGCTACTATCGATTCGGATAAAGCAGTACGCATCGCGTCTTGTTCTTCGGCACTATATAAACTGAGAATCCGCTCTAAAGTTTTGACAGCACTATTGGTGTGTAAAGTTCCCATAACTAAGTGACCGGTTTGAGCTGCTTTGAGGGCGGTATTGACTGTTTCTTTATCCCGCATCTCACCGATCAGAATGATATCTGGATCTTCCCGGAGGGCTGCTTTGAGAGCGTTATCGAATTTTCGGGTGTGCATCCCCACTTCTCTTTGTTTGATTAGGGATTTGCGACTTCTGTGAACGAATTCCACCGGATCTTCGATCGTTATGATATGTTTGGCATGATTTTTATTAATGTAATCTACCATGGCTGCCATTGTGGTAGATTTACCCGAACCAGTCGGCCCCGTTACTAATACTAATCCTTTATGAGCGTCGGAAATAGTTCTGAATACCTCTGGTAATTTTAACTGTTCTAAAGTCAAGATTTTCAGGGGAATTAACCGCAAAACCATTGCCGGGCCGGTTAAGGTTTCAAAAATATTAATCCTTACCCTAGCAAAAGGATATTGAGTCGCTCCATCAAATTCTAGATCGGTTTCAAAACGCTGAATTTCTTCTTCTGTGAGAATTTCCGATAACCAACTCATAAAAGTTCTTTTATCTGTCAGCGGATAATCCGTCGATACCATTTCACCACGATCGCGCACTCGAGGTACTTCTCCTACTCCGAGGTGAATGTCGGAATAGCCAGATTCGTTAGCGTAATTGATAATCCTTTCTAAGCTGGGTTGACCTGGGGAAACGGTTCTTATTGGGGCGTTAGAGTCGATCGTATTTATTGGTCTTGGCGGCGTTTTGCGGCTTTGGGTCAATCCTGTTGGTTTTGGCGGCGTTTTG
>CAYWIH010000001.1:88994-115689 GCA_964458305.1 uncultured bacterium
GTTGGTTTTGGCGGCGTTTTGAGGATTTGAGTCGATTCTGCTGGTTTTGGCGGCGTTGTTTTGAGGATTTGAGTCGATTCTGCTGGTTTTGGGGGATTCGATCGCATGATTCGAGTTTCATCCGGTTGGCTATTTATTTTTTTGCCAAATGAGGGTCTCGGTTTGTTAATTCTAGTTTCTTCATTTATCGATGGCTGTTTCGATTGTGTCATTATAAGTGCGAGGAGTCTTTAAATAATAAGTTTTTGGTGCTTCTAGGTTTATTTTTCCCAAAATCAATCGATCGTCGATCGCTAGATTTTGCTTAGAGATTTGTTCGCTTTAAAATTAGTCGATTTCAGCTATTAACTTACTTCTCAATAAAAGCCAGTTTTATGAGAAAGCGATCCTTTTATGTAAATTTTCGTTAAGATTAAAGGTTATATTTATTATTTTGCTTATTTCAGGAATTTTTTGCCTTCTAGACCATATAACAGCAAATATGTCAACGATTTATGTGTTACGTTTTTCAAATCCTTGTGAACATATGTAACAGAGTTTTAATCTAATTGAAAAAACTTACTATACTGATTACTAACAGCGCGATACCATAAAATGTCTTTAAAATAAATACTGGAGAAAAAATAAATGCAATTAACTGGCCAAGAAAACGTCCAAAAAAAAGGTTTTTTAACAAGTATTAAAAGTTTTTTAATTTGGAGCTTCACTCTAACAGTATCCTTGTTAGTAGTCGGGTTTCCTCTTGGTTTCGTATTAGTAACAATAGGTGTTTTAGCGACTATCGTATTGCACGCAGTATTTCCAATTAGCTCGGTAATCTTAGTTGCGGGTATGATTAGTATTTTAAATGTTGTAGCAGTATTAGTCGGCGCAGCAATCTTAACCTTTAAAGGAATCAATCCTCAAGACGTTACTTGGTTGAGTTGGTTGCACGGAGATGCAGAACCCAAATACACTACAACTTATGCATCTTGTCCTATAGCCTGCGATATGCCAGAACAAAAATAATAAATAAATTAAAATTCAGACAATTTTTGAAGATAAGATAATAAGGCCCGGTTATTTCCGGGCTTTTTTGTATTCTCATCGGCCAAAAAATGAAATCGATTTGCATTACTTTAGGAACTCGTCCCGAAGCGATTAAACTAGCTCCAGTGATTCAACAATTTAGAAAATCGCCAACATTCGAGACTAACGTGATTTTAACCGGACAGCATCGCGAGATGGTAGCACAAGTAATGAAGCTATTTCAACTCAAAGGCGATCGAGACTTAAAAATAATGCAACCCAAGCAGACTTTAACAGATATTACCTGTCGCAGTTTGCAAGGACTAGAACAATGTTACTCGCAAATAAAACCGGAATTAATTTTAGTTCAAGGAGACACTACTACAGCATTTGCAGCAGCACTAGCAGCATTTTATCAAAAAATTCCTGTCGGACACGTCGAAGCGGGGTTGCGTACCGACAATATTTTTAATCCCTATCCAGAAGAAGCAAACCGTCGTTTAATCTCCCAAATAGCACAATTGCACTTCGCACCTACTTTTAAAGCGGTAGAAAATTTAGAGCGATCGGACGTAAGCGGAAAAATATATCATACCGGAAATACTGTGATCGATGCTTTATTACAAGTAGCGCAAAGCAAGCCAGAATGTCATATACCTAATTTAAATTGGGACTCTTATCGGGTTCTTTTAGCCACAGTTCATCGCAGGGAAAATTGGGGACAACCGTTACAAGATATTTTGGCAGGATTTTGTCAAATTTTAAATCGATTTAGCGACACTGTTTTATTATTACCGATGCATCGCAATCCCACAGTTAGAGAACCTATTCAAGCAGTATTAGGGGAACATCCGCGAGTTTTTTTAACCGAACCTTTAGATTATCCTCAATTAGTCGGCGCGATTTCAAAATCTTATTTATTATTAACTGATTCGGGAGGATTGCAAGAAGAAGCACCCAGTTTAGGTAAACCAGTATTAGTATTGCGAGAAACAACAGAAAGGCCCGAAGCGATCGAAGCTGGAACTGCTAAATTAATTGGCACTAAACCGGATAAAATTTTTAATGCAACTGCAGAATTATTGAACGATTCTATTAAATATCAACAAATGGCTGGGGCGATCAATCCTTTTGGAGATGGTCGGGCTGCCGAGCGAATTTTAGAAGTCGTTCAAAATTATTTATAATCCGAAATCTGCTTAATTAATTATCGTATTAATACCAATTTCCTTTTTATTTGTACTGCGGGAGTCTATCGGTGTAGTTAGGAGGCCAGAGAGCGGCGGTATTTCTAAATACAAATAAGTATCTCATCAATTTTAATTCTTTTATTTTCGATCGTACATTAATTCCAATAGAATCAAATTAATTTTCTTTTAGAAACTATTTGCAGCAATTATTTTGGCAAACGATCTAATATAATACCTCTGCTAGATTTTTCGAGATTTTATTGTAACTTTTTCGAGCAAAAAAGAGAGCTAAATCTATTTTTGAGGAACAATTTCGTTAACAAATTCAGCCACAACTTTAACAAATTCAGCGGTAGATTCGTAAGGAAGAACGTTGCGACCCGTAATTATTTTGCCGCGACCGTTAGGCAAATGTTTTAAATATAATTCTAATCTTTTTTCTGGAGTTTCAGTCGCTCCAGTTTTGCTAATACTAGAAGCTTCTTCGCCAAAAACAACTAAAGTAGGCTGAGAAATATTACTAATATATTCAGAATAATCTTCGAGCCAAAAACCAGCTAAAAAAGAAAAAACAGCATATCTAGTCTGAGGATCTGCCGCACCTTTTTCGAGAGTATCCAACCAATTAGCATCCACAGCTTCAGCATCGCCAAATAATTGTTTTACCGAAAAAGATTCGATAAATTTACGGCGGCGGGCATAACGATAAAATGGCAATCCTAGAGGAGAATCAAATAAGAGATTCCAGAGTAATTTTTGTTGGAATTTATTAGCTTTTTTGGTGATTAATTGCCAAGAAGGAGGGCCGGCAAAGATCAGACCTTTAATTAAACTAGATTCAGAACAATTTTTAACTAATTTGAAAGCTACTGGAGCTAATGCTCCTTGGGTTACGATTATTACCGGTTTTTTAATTACTGTTTCGATAAAATATTGTAATTGTTCGGCCCAGTCGCTAGGATAATATGCCAAACGAGGTAGATCGGTTTCGCCACAGCCGAGCAGATCGGGATTGTAAACAGGTATCGATCGATCTAAATTTTGATATGCGGCAATAAAACGATGCCAAAAGCAACGAGATAAACCCACTCCGATCGGATGGATGAGTAATAATGCCCCAAGATCTTCAGAAGTGCGATCGTGGACTTCGTAAGCGAGACGATAATCCTTCCAAGTATAGAATTTGACAGTTGTTTCAGTTTTCATCTCTAGAATTTTAGTTTCTGACAAGAAAATTATATAGCTTCGTTATGATGAGATAATTGAACCAGTTAAATCGATCGCATTGGAAAAATAACCATGAAAGCTATCGTCATGGCTAAACCCGGTAGTCCTGAAGTCTTAGAACTACAAGAAGTCCCAAAGCCAGAAATACAAACCGATACTCAAATTTTAGTGCGACTCAAAGCAGCAGGTGTCAATCCGATCGATACTAAAATACGTCGTCGCGGTACTTTTTTCCCCGAACAAATGCCAGCTATTTTGGGCTGTGACGGGGCTGGTATTGTCGAAACAGTTGGAACTGGAGTAGAACGTTTTCAACCCGGAGACGAAGTTTATTTTTTTGCTGGAGGACTCGGCAAACAGGGTACTGGTAATTATGCTGAGTTTACTGTTTTAGAAGAAAGATTAGTGGCTCGCAAACCAACCAGTCTCTCTTTCGCAGAGGCGGCCGCCGCACCTTTAGTCTTAATTACTGCTTGGGAAGCACTCTACGATCGACCGAGATTAAAACCAAAACAAAAAATATTGATTCATGCTGGTGCTGGTGGTGTCGGCCACGTCGCCATTCAACTGGCAAAACTGGAAGGGACTGAAGTTGCTACTACTGTTAGTTCTCCCGATAAAGCCAGGTTGGTTCGTAATTTAGGTGCGGATTATCCTATTTTTTATCAAAAAACCGATTTTGTCGCAGCTACCCTAGATTGGACGGAACGAGAAGGTGTGGATTTAGTCTTCGATACCGTAGGGGGTAAAACTTTTTATGATAGTTGCAGATCGACCAAAATTTACGGCGATATCGTGACTATTCTCGAACCAAATCCAGATTTAGGTTCGCTAAAACTAGCTAGAACTCGCAATCTGAGAATCAGTTTAGTATTAATGTTAACTCCTACACTTTTAGGCTTGACAACTGCTCAACTCCATCAAACAGAAATCCTCAAACAATGTGCTACTTGGATCGATGAAGGTAAGCTGAAAATACATCTTTCTCAAACTTTTCCCCTCGCCCAAGCAGCGATCGCCCACGCCGCCATCGAATCTGGATCGACTACTGGGAAAATTGCTCTTTTAATTGATTGAATCCTATATTTTACAGATCTATTGACAAAATAAACTCAGGCTTTTAGAACGATCGTTTTAATAATAATTAAATCGAATTTAAATAAAAAAATCATCAAAATCCACTCGCTATGCTGTGTTTTTTTTATGACACAAAAAAGAGTAAAGCAGGGGAAAATGAGATAATCTCAAAAGTAAGCGAGGAAAGAAAAAATATTAATAAAATTAGTTTGGTTTATTTAAGAAAATAGCAAGCGATCGAAACAATATAAGTAAATTATCTAAGGTAAAAATTATGAATCCATTTACCAACAAAGCTACCGAACAAAATGGGAACAAAAAAGATAAAAAATATCTCGAGAACGTCCAATTATTAGAAACAATAACTGAAATAGAATCCGAGCAAGTTCCCGTCGCTAGAAAAACAAAAATAGAACCAGAAAATAATTATAATTCAAAAGATAAAGCTCCATTTAAAATAAAATTCGGTCGGTTTTTAGCACCAGTCCGCGAGCGTTGGTCGCAGCAAAGTTTGGGAGTAAAAGCAATAATAGTAGCAATTTGCTTGGGAGTATTACCAGTAGCAATAGTCGGAGGAATAGCCTCCGATTTAGCCAGGAAATCGATGCGAGAGACAATAATATCCGACCAAGAAGGAAGGACAGTAGACTTAGCAAACGAAGTTAGTTTGTTCGTGCAAGGAATTTTAGATAATACCCAAGCGATCGCTTCATCGCCGATGTTAGTAGATCCGTCGTTAAATCAAACAGCATCGATCGAACAGAAAATAGCCTTGCTCGATAGTGTAATAGATGCCAGCCAAATAACCTATAGAAATATTGCCGTATTCGATAGCTCCGGCAATCTCTTGTTTCAATCTACTCCCAAAGAAAATAAACAAATTAGAAACATTAGAAAATTCCAGCCAATTATAGAGCGAGTCAGGCAAAATAATCGCTCCACTATCGATACTTTGCGCGAAAACAAAACTAACAATTTAATTTCAGCCGCAGCAATTAAAGAAAAACCAACAGGAACAATAATTGGCTATATTGTGACTCGCATGGATATGGATAGTTTAGAGTCAATATTTGCTAATATCGTCGCTCAAGATTGGGAATATAAAATAATCGGTGAAGATAAAAAAATTTTTATCGCCGACGAAACAGAATATATCGGCAAACTTGCTAGAGAAGACTTAAGAAATTTCGATCGATTGTATGAAGAAGTAAATAATAACAACCAGAAAAAAACTAAATATTCCTCACCAGTAGGAACGAGATTGTTATTAGATATCGGCGAAGCAAATAACCAACAAGAAAAAGTTTTAGTCAGTTACACTCGAGTCTCTCAAGTAGCAAATATCATTCAAAACGATTGGGGTTTGATCGTTTCTCGACCCGAACAACAAGCATTTGCACCAGTTAGAGAATTGCGAAACTTTCTCTTTGGTGGAGTTATAATCGCTACCTTAGTAGTAGGAGGAGTTGCGATCGTATTTGCCAGAAGAGCGATCGAGCCGATCGTTTTAGCCGCAGGAGCAGTAGAAAAAATCGGCCGCGGACAATTAGATACTCGCTTGATGGTATCGGGTTCTGACGAGCGATCGGTACTGTGCGACAATATTAACAATATGGCAGGAGAATTAAAAGTATTAATCGAAGAACAAGCCATCTCAATTTCTCAATCGCGCTTTTTAGTGCAAATCACCAGCACGCCAGTCTTCGATCGAATCCAATTACAAAACTTATTTGCCAAAGCAATAGTCGGAGTCAGAAAAATCCTGCAAATCGAGCGCGCGCTAATCTATCGTTTTGACAAAGACGGCAATGCGATAGTAGCTTACGAATCAGTAATCGCTCCTTATCAAAGCGTTTTAAGCCAAGAAATAAGTAAAGTTTGTCTGCCACCAGAATTAATCTTTCCAAAATATAAAAAAGGAAAAGTAATCGCCAATCAAGATATCAATCGAGCCGATTTTCACCAAGAATACATCAAACTGATGGAAGATTGGCAAGTAAAATCAAACTTAATCGTCCCGATATTTTTGCAGCAAGGTCAATTATACGGTTTGTTGATCGCTCATCATTGTCAAGAATATCATCCTTGGCAAACAAGAGAAATTAATTTTTTAAAGCAAGTCGCCGCACAACTCGGAGTAACACTCGATCGCATCGGACTGTTAGAAGCAAGAGAACAAGAAGCCAATCGCTCCGAACTACTAAAAAATATTACCCTCAAATTAGCTAGTTCCATAGAACCAGAAGCAATTTATCAAACAGCCGTTAACGAACTTCAAGAATCTTTAGACTCCGATCGAGCAATAATTGTTGACTGGCAAAGATCGCCAATAGGTCGAGTAATTGCTGAAAAATTTAACCCCAGTTTTAAAGCCATTCCCAATAAAAATTTAAGCATTCCCGATACTCAAGACGATCTAGCATTGGAACTTTACGAGCAAGGAGAAGTCCGAGAAATTGCTAACGTAGCCACTACAACTAATTTAACCCTCGAAGATCGCCAAGAACTAGAAAAATTATCCGTCAAAGCTTATTTAGTCGCCCCTATTTTAGTTGCAGGAGAACTAGAAAGTTTCTGTATCATCCATCAATGCGATCGACCTCGAGATTGGGAAAAATCAGATATTGACTTAGTTTATCAGGTAGCAACTCAAGTCGGAGTAGCATTAGAGCGAAGCAACTTGCTCGAACAACAAAAAGTAGCTAAAGAATTACTACAAAATCGCGCCATAGAATTGCTTGAAGAAGTAGATCCGGTTTCCTCGGGGAATTTAACCGTATCGGCTCGAGTTACCGAAGATGAAATCGGCACGATCGCAGATTTTTATAACTCGACTGTAGAAAGTCTTCGCAAACTGGTAACTCAAGTTAAAGCTTCTTCAGAGCAAGTAGCCCACGTTACAAAAATTAATCAAACTGCGGTGCAAGATCTTTCTTGGGGTGCCAAACAGCAAAGTACCGATATCGAAGCAGCAATGAAGCGAATCGGACATATGAGTAACGCCACTAACGAAGTGGCCCGCAATGCTGAAAAAGCTTCGGTTGCCGTACAAAAAGCTTCTGTGACCGTCGTCGAAGGCGAAACAGCCATGAATCGCATGGTCGAAGGTATCGAAGGAATTCGACAAACAGTAGCAAAAACATCAAAAAAAATCAAGCGTTTGGGAGAATCTTCACAAAAAATTTCTAAAGTAGTTAATTTGATCGGGACATTTGCCGAACAGACTAACCTACTAGCTTTAAATGCCTCGATCGAAGCGGCCCATGCTGGCGAACAGGGAAAAGGTTTTGCAGTCGTTGCCGAAGAAGTTAGAGCTTTATCCCAACAATCAGCACAAGCAACGGCCGAAATAGAAAAAATTCTCACCAGCATTCAAACTGAAACCAAAGAAGTCATCTCAGCTATGGAAGAAGGTACTGCTAGAGTAGTAGCGGGAACTGTTTTAGCAGATGAAACCCGCTCTGCTTTAGAAAAAATTGCCCTAGCAAGCGTTCAAATCAATCAATTGGTACTGTCGATCGCCGAAGCTACTGCAATCCAATCTCAAGAAGAAGAAGCTGTAAGCAATACTATTGCTGAAGTAGCGGAAATATCACAGCAAACTTCGGCCGATGCAACTTCAGTATCGGCTTCTTTTGAAGAATTATTAGCAGTGGCACAAAAATTACAAGAAAGTGTCGATCGCTTTAAAGTCGAATAGTTAATGCTAAAAAAAATTCCTCGACTCTTAACTGTTAGAATTTGGATAGTTTAACAAAATAATTATTTTTTTTTATGGGAACTGGAAAATTAGAACCGAAAAGAATTTCGCGAGAAAAGTTGCCAGTTTTAAATCCTAAGAGCAACAATTTTAAATTTGAAATTTGGGCGATCGGAGTACGCCGTCAAATGTTAGCCGCTTTAGGATCGCAACTGTCACCAACCTATAACAACATTCCTTAATTGTTATTTGGAAAAGAGGATTTTGACTCTATTTTTTTGGTTGACAACAACTAAAAGACATTCTGTGCATTTTAGAAGGGCCGTACTTTTCTAAAGCCAATAAATGTTTTTTCGTCCCATAACCTTTATTAGCAGCAAGATCGTAATTAGGATACGATCGCGCCAAACGAACGATTAACTCGTCTCGCCAAACTTTAGCAATAATACTAGCAGCAGCGATCGCCAATGAAATGCGATCGCCTTTTATTAAATTTTTTTGTGGTAAGGCTAGATCGGGCAATCGATTTTTACCATCAACCAAACAAAGATCGGGAACGACTTCTAACTTAATTACCGCCCTTTTCATTGCCAGCAAAGATGCTTGCAAAATATTGAGTCGATCGATTTCCTCAACTGTAGCGTAACCGACGGCCCGACTAGCGACGATGTTTTGAATTGGCAAAATCAACTGCGATCGTTTTTTCCCACTTAAAAGCTTGCTATCTTTTACGCCAATTTCTCCCAATCGAGGCAAATCGGCGACCGGCAAAACTACTGCAGCAGCCATAACCGGGCCGAATAAAGCACCCCTACCCACTTCATCGACTCCAGCAACTAAAGCGCGATCGCCGAGGGACTCTGTTAATTGAGAAGATGGAAAATCCGACATCAAAAACTAGTTAGTTTGAGATTCTTTGGCTGAAGAACGGCGACGACGACGACGAATTACAGGACGAGGATTATCGGGAGATTCATCATTATCTTCTAGATCTAATTCGGGACTCAATTCTTCCGCGCTCAATTCTGATTCTGGGTGTTCAAGAGTTAAAATCGGAGCATCTGGTTGGTTATCCTCGTTATTTACTTCTTTTGCTTCAAGATCGTTTTCTTTGGCAGAAACTATCGAGACGATCGCCGATTTAGGATCTTTATATTCTCCTTCGAGTTTAATTAAAGGCGAGACTCCCATTAAAGCATAGACATCTTGTTCGATCGCACTCATTTCCAGAGAAATTTTTTCAAGTGCTTCTTCATCGCGACGCGATCGTGAAGATATTTTCGTCTTTTTCTCTTCGCTAGAATCTATTTCTGGTTCTGGGAGAGATTCAGTTGTCGAAAGACGAGGGGGTTCTACTACCGTAGTCGGGGATTCTTCTTTAGTGGTAACGTCGTTCAAACGGCGACGACGACGACGACGATTGTTATTATTACCCGCAGCCACTTCTCGATCGCCACTGCGATCTGCTAATTCTGGTTGTTCGACGTTATCTGAGGAACTGAGATCTAGAACGGGTTCGATCGCTTCTTCTGCTTCTTCTAAAGCCAATTCTGGGGTTTTAAAGGTAGCTGCGGCGGGCACGTTAACGTTAGTAGAAACTAAAGCAAGTTCTAGAGATTCTCCGGGTAAATGGGCTAAATGTCCCAAACCGCCGCAACTAGGACAGGAAGTGCTGAATAGTTCGTAAATATTTTGTCCTTGTCGTTTGCGAGTTAGTTCTACGAGTCCCAATTCTGAAAGTTGAGCGATTTGGGGTCTGGCTTTATCTGCTTTTAAAGCTTTGTCAAAGTGTTCGAGGAGTTTGAGCCGATCTCTGGCCGAGTCCATATCGATAAAATCAACTACGATTACGCCGCCAATATTTCGCAATCTTAACTGACGAGCGATTTCTGTAGCTGCTTCACTGTTCGTCCACAATACTGTTTCTCTGGCTGTAGCCGATCGGGTGAAAGAACCGGAGTTAACGTCAATTACGGTTAAAGCTTCGGTTGGTTCGATGATGATGTAACCCCCAGAAGGCAAATCTACCCTTGGCTTGAGGGCTTCTTTAATTGCGGCATTAACCCGGAAATACTCTAAAATGCGCTGTCTTTCGCGGTGGTGGTCGATAGATACTCCAGCAGGAGGACGGCCGCCACCCCAATTGCGTAATTGTTCTTTAACTCGTTTCAGCCCGCCGTTAGAGTCGACTACGATCCGATTGACATCGGCGGTGTACATATCTCTGAGAACCCTTTGAATGAAGTCATCGTCGCGGTTGAGCAGTGCTGGGGGTTCGATCCGATTTGCTTGTTGCTGAATCTTTTCCCACTGTTTTTGCAGCAGGTCGAGATCTTCCATGATTGCTTTTTCGTCTTTGGTTTCGGCTTCGGTGCGAACTAACAGGCCCATTCCGGCTGGTTTGATTAAGATTGCTAAAGCTCTGAGGCGGGATCTTTCGGTTTCGTCTTTGATCCTTCTCGATAGTTTTACCCCTTGTCCGTGGGGCATCAGCACTAAATAACGTCCTGGTAAAGTAATATTACCGGTCAATCGCGGCCCTTTATTCCCTGTCGGCTCTTTCATGACCTGGACTAGGACTTTCTGCTGGGGTTCTAGTAGCTCTGTAATTGCTCCAGAGCCTTTTTTCAAGCGTAAGGGCCCGAGATCGGTAACGTGAATGAAACCGTTTCTATCTGCGTCGCCGATATTGACGAAAGCTGCGTCTATTCCAGGAATGACGTTTTCTACCACCCCCAGATAAATATCGCTAACTTGTTGAATGCCAGTGGCGACTACTAATTCTTGAATTCTATCTTCCCAAAAAACCGCAGCGATGTGATGCTGTTCGGCGATAACGATCTGCTTTGCCATTAAATTTCCTCAAAATTCTTAAACCTGGTTAAAAAAAAACCGAGGTAGTAGCTGTTGCAAAAATTGTTTTTCCTATTGTTGTTGGATCTAATTCATGTAGAGATAAGATTCATATATTTTAAATTAGTGTATTGCTTTTAAGTTTTGAATCGATTCGAACTCTAGAATTGTTGATGGTAACCTTACCCGATCTTGGGTGCGGTTTTGTTTGCTTTTAGCTCGTTCTAGCCTGCCAAAATCGAATTTCGAGAGTACGTTCTCTTTTTGATACCGTCGAAAAGGCGAAATCGGGTTTCGCAGAAATATTGCGAGTAGAGAGCTTATTACTCGGTGCAATTTAGCTTTGTGATAATCGACTCTTGTTTGCGGGTTTCCGCTGCGATCGACTCTTGCTGTAATATTTCTCTATTCTCTATATCTAACAATAACACTGTCAGCCAATATTTTGTTATTTAGAGTTTATCGCTTTTGCTCCTGTTGCTTGCGAGCTGCGTAAAGATTTGACCGCCGCGATCGTCGCTTTTGCTGCTGTTTCTATTTCTGCTAGATTGTTAAATCTACCGATGCCGAATCTAATTGAAGCGCGGGCTAATGCTTCAGAATGTCCCAATGCTGTTAAAACGTGAGAGGGCTTAGTAGAACTACTCGCACAAGCAGATCCTGAAGATACGGCAATTGTCGATCGCAGTCCTAATAATAATGCTGCCCCATCGACTCCGGCAATGCTGACGCTCAAACTTCCTGGCAAGCATTGTTGTAAATTTCCGTTAAAATATACCTCTTCTAATTGACTTAGTTTACTTCGCAAAGTTTCTCTTAATTTTATTAATCTCTCCGATTCTGATTTTATCTCAGCTAGGGCTAATTCTACTGCTTTACTAAAACCTACTATCTGGGGTGTATATAAAGTCCCCGATCGCAACTGTTTTTCTTGTCCTCCACCGTGAAGTTGCGCTGCTAATTTTACTCTCGGATTTTTTCTGCGGACGTATAATGCACCTATTCCTTTAGGCCCGTATATTTTGTGGGCTGTTAAGGACATTAAATCTATCTTCATATTTTCTACGTCGAGGGGTATTTTGCCGAGTGCTTGGGCTGCGTCGCTGTGAAATAAAACTTTATGTTGGCGACAGATCTTGCCGATCGCGCCTAAATTTTGCAACACGCCAATTTCGTTGTTGGCTGCCATGATCGACACTAAAATCGTCTCGGGACGAATATTTTCCTCGAGCAGTTTGAGATCGATTAAACTGTCTTTTTTTACTGGTAAAAAAGTGATTTCAAATCCCAAATTTTGTAAATATCGACAAGGATCTAAAACGGCCGAATGTTCTGTAGAGCAAGTAATAATATGTTTTCCTTGACTGAAATATGCTTCTGCTACTCCTTTGATTGCTAAATTATCTGCTTCTGTTGCCCCGCTTGTAAAGATAATTTCTTCTGGGGTAGCATTTATTGCTGCTGCGATCGTCGCTCGGGATTTTTTAACTGCTGCTTCGGCTTCCCAACCGTAGCAATGAGCTGCGCTCGAGGGGTTGCCAAAGTATTCTGTAAAATAGGGCATCATTGCCTCTACTACCCTTTTATCTGTGGGAGTAGTAGCAAAATTATCTAAGTAAATCGGGCGTGGCATATCATCTAGATTGTCTTTAAGTTCGCTTCATCGTTAAAATTTTAGGGATTAGTAAAGATTTGGATCGATCGCTGTTTGAGTCTGCACTGGCAAATACCAACATAGTATTTGTTTTGTCAATTAATAAATCGATCGCATTTTTTACGGACGAACCTCATAATAGTTTACAAATAAATTTGACAGCAGAACTTAAAATTGAGTTAATTTTAAAAATAAGTTCGAGATGGTAAGTTGCGCGATCGCTCTAGGCAGCAATATCGGAGATTCTCTTAATATTTTAGAAAAATCTCTGCAAAGATTGGCTGAGAACAAATATATTGATTTATCTTCCGTATCGAATTGGTATAAAACTAAACCAATAGGCCCTCCTCAACCTGATTATCTTAACGGTTGTGCGACTCTCGAGGTAGATAGTTTGACCCCTCAAAAATTGCTAGAAGTTCTTTTAGCAGTGGAAAAAGACTTTGGTAGGGTAAGGGAAACGTTTTGGGGGCCGAGAACTTTAGATTTAGATTTATTATTGTATGGCGATGCGATCGTCAATAGTACCAGTTTAACCATTCCTCACCCGCGCATGAGAGAAAGGGCTTTTGTTTTAGTACCTTTGGCTAGTATCGCACCCGATCGCATCGATCCGATAACAAAACGTTCGATCGCTTCTTTACTTCAAGAGGTAGACACCAGGGGTGTTAGTCTTTTATAGTTATTTTTATGTCTAAATCTCAAAAACAGCCTGAAATTCTCCAACAACGTCTTTTTTATCGAGGTCGTAAGTTTAATTTTGAAGTGAGTAAACTTCGTTTAGCTAACGGTTTTCAGGGAGACTGGGAAAGCATTCGTCATCCTGGTGGTGCTTTGGCCGTTCCAGTAACTGATGATGGTAAATTTATTTTAGTGCGACAGTATCGTTTTCCGATCGATCGAGATTTATTAGAGTTTCCGGCCGGTACTGTAGAAGTAGAAGAAGATCCGGCAACTACTATTAAACGGGAAATAGAAGAAGAAACTGGTTACACTGCTAAAAGTTGGCAATCTTTAGGTAAATTCGTCCTCGCTCCGGGTTATTCTGATGAATATATTTATGCTTTTTTAGCTCGAGATTTACAAAAGTTAGCAAAACCACCGGAACAAGATATCGATGAAGATATTGAGGTTGTTTTAATGAGTGGGGAAGAGGTAGAAAAGGCTATTTTAGCTGAAGAATTGGATGCTAAATCTATTAGTAGTTATTTTTTGGCGAAAAGATTTTTGAATTAAATTTTTTTTGGCTCGATCGGATCTTTTATTAAAACAATTTTGAAATAAAGTAAATTAAATTGTTCGATCGCTAATCAACCGAACAATTCACAGTCTATAAAGATTATTAAAAATTACTATAAGTTTTTGGTTGACTCAATTTTTTTTAACAGTCGTCTAATATCTAGCAAAGTTAAAAGAAACCCAGTCGTCATAGTTATAAATATCAAAGCACCAATCAGAGAGATAATAGCACCAACTATACCATAAGCTCTCCACCCAGCTAGAAAAAAACCTAAAAGAGATAGCCAAATTGATACCTCAAGAATTGGTTCGTAAAATGCCAAAATCAGTTTAGACAAGAACATTTCGATCTCCTTACCATTAATTTATACCTTATATAGACTTTTCAATCTAAGTTGACTTAAACATATATTTCCCCAATGTTCGATTTATTTAACTTTGACTTGTTTAATTTTTTGTGTTAAAAGAAATCCCATTTTTTACAAAAGTTAATTGGTTTCTCAAAAAGCTGTTTATCTGGATCTAATTTAATTCGATATTGGTGTTCTTGAGGTAAATGCTGAGTTAGTTCGAGATATTTTTGATAATGTTCTAAAGCTAAATTTTTATCGAGCCATAATAAAGCATAAAAAGCATAAAATAAACGATAGTGAGTCCAAAAATAATAATAATTATAATCGCTATTTTTTGAAGCAAAGAAACGCTCTAAATATTGATTTAAATACTTAATAGATAATTCATTTTTAAAACAAATAAGAGCAAAACAAACCCCAGAATGTGCGTAACTTACACCTAAACGTCGTCCGATCTTTTCTGTATATTGAGACATTCCTTTTATTCCAGCAAACCAACTTCCTACTAAAATAGTTCGCCAATCTTTAATATTTAATAATCTTTCTATTTCTTCGGGGGATATTTCAGCTAATGCTGGTTCTACAATAGTAACGAAATAAGGTTTTTGTTCTCGATCGAATTCTTTAATCCATCTTAAATGCATCAATTTCATGTAATATGGACTTACCCATTTTTGATAAAATTCAATTTCGTTTTGTTGAGAAGACATAATACTATTTATCGAAAGTCACCAAGTCAGAATTTAGTAGTTATTTAATTATTAATTACCTTACAATTAATACTTTAAAATTGGCACAATCTTTTTATTTTTGATTTTTCTAGAATCAATTATAAGCTCGATCGAGCCTAAAATAGATTGTAAAAAAATGAAAAACTGCGAAAACCCTTGGGGATATTCTAGAGTTGTTGGCGAATGGTATTTAGAAGTATTTGGAGGAAAAAGTGACGATTTAAAAGGTCGTTTTAGAATATTAATCGATATTTTAGAACGTTCGATCGATGCTTTAAAAAAGCTTCATACCCTTCATGAAGTAAGTGCAAGTATTAGTTTGTTAGGGGATGAAATTTTAGCAGATGGGACAATAAAAGAAGAACAATATTTAGAACTTATCCCGATCGATTGTCAAAGTTTAGAGGATTTAGTAACTTTAATTAAAAATCGGGTTAAACCATATTCTAAATTTTTAATTACCACTATTTTTATCGATTTAAATACATCGATTATAGAAAAAGATCGAGAAATTATTTTACCAAATTCGGCAAATTTATATATAGGAGCGGGGGATTATGCTCTAATTAACGAAAAAACGGAATTGTATTTAAGTTATACAACAGGTACTAATGTCTGGCTTAAAAATGTCTGGAGTAACGATTATAAAATATTATTAGATAATTCTGAAGCATCAAATTTTAATCTTCCTCGTCTGAGAAAATTTTTAGAAACTTTAGAAAATAATTTAAGAGTTAATATTAATCCTGGAGAATCCCATTTGTACGGCAAATATTTAGATAAGACAGGCTTTATTTTCGATTAGTTATAAAAGAAATAATTTTAGAAAAATAGTTTCAAAATTAGAGCAGCGATCGCCTTTATTTAGACCTGAAAAATCACTCTTTTCTAGGACAAAGAAACTCTCGATAAAATAAAAATGAATGAAGTTATAAAATCAGAATAGTTCAAAAGAACTAATAAGATGTAAAATAAAAAATATTTCTGACCCCTGACCTCTTTAATCAGATAAATTTTATACTGGAGTTGTAATTATATGTCCGATCGCATTTTATTTTGGCATCGCAAAGATTTAAGAATTTCTGATAATATCGGATTGGCTGCAGCTTGTCAACAAAGTTCTAAACTAGTGGGTGTATTTTGTTTAGATCCAAATATTCTCGATCGCGACGATATTGCACCAGCTAGAATTAAATATTTAATCGGCTGTTTGGCAGAATTACAAGATAACTACAGTAAAGCTGGTTCTCAATTACTAATTTTACGAGAAGAACCGACTAAAGCGATACCTAATTTAGCCGCAGCATTAGACGTTAAAGTTGTATTCTGGAATTGGGATGTCGAACCTTATGCAAAAGAGCGCGATCGGCTCGTTACAGAAGCACTCAAAGAAAATGGTATTGCTGTAGCTAACTATTGGGATAGTTTATTGCACGCTCCCGGAGAAATTCTTACTAAAACTGCTAACGAACCTTATAAAGTTTATACTCCTTTTTGGAAAAATTGGCAGCAACAAAAGAAAAAAGCAGAAGCAGAAAAGTTAGCAAATGTCAAGGGTTTGACCGATGAAGAATTGCAAACAGCCAAACAAGCAGGAGCGATCGATTTACCTAGTTTGAAAGACTTCGGTTGTGAATGGGAAGCGGAATTAGTCTTACAACCGGGGGAGAAAGCTGCCAAACAGAGGTTAGAAGAGTTTTGCGATCGCTCCCTCACAGAATATGAAATGCAGCGTAATTTCCCAGCAACAGACGGTACATCGAGATTGAGTGCGGCCCTAAAATTCGGCGCGATCGGAATACGCACTATTTGGCAAGCTACCATCAATGCTTATGATAACAGTCAAAGTGAGGAAACTAATAAAAGTATTCAAACTTGGCAACAAGAATTAGCATGGCGAGAATTCTATCAACATTGTATGTATTTCTTTCCAGAATTGGCAGAAAGTCCCTATCGAGAAGAGTTTAAAGACTTTCCTTGGGATAATAATGAAGACTATTTTCAAGCATGGTGTGAAGGTAAAACGGGTTATCCGATCGTCGATGCAGCAATGAGGCAATTAAATGAAACTGGATGGATGCACAATCGTTGTCGAATGATAGTAGGAAGTTTCTTAACAAAAGACTTAATTATTGATTGGAAATGGGGCGAAAAATATTTCATGCAAAAACTGTTTGACGGCGATCTTTGCGCTAATAATGGTGGTTGGCAATGGAGTGCTTCTTGTGGTTTAGATCCCAAGCCTTTAAGGATTTTTAATCCAGCTTCTCAAGCTCAAAAATACGATCCAGAAGCAGAATATATTAGGCAATGGTTGCCAGAATTAAGTTCGATCGATACTGAATATTTAGTAACAGGAAAAATTCCAGAAGACGAACGCGATCGTTGCGGCTACTTTCCCCCAATAATCGACCATAAAAAACAGCAGAAAAAATTCAAACAAATTTATAAAGAAATTAAAAATTAATTTTTATCGTTTTTGTAAATAATCGATTATCTCTGGAAAAAATACATTAAAATCTGCTTCAAAACCTTGATAGTTAACTTCTAGTTGTTCGATAAAATCTTTAACGACAAAAGTATGACTATGTTTGGCAGATAATCTTGTTTTGATTCTAATTAATCCTTTCTCTACCCCCGAAATACTGTAATAAGAATCTAGCCACTTTTCCCCAATCATTTGCTCGATCGTCTTTCTTGCTGGGATAGGAATATCGTTTAAATTGTTTTTAAAAGAACTGTAAATTTCTTCAGTAAACTCAGATAAAGAACCTCGATCGTATTTTTGCCAATTTCTAGCAAGTATAAGATCGTAAAAAATATCTACTAATATACCCGAATATTTTTTATACTCTGGATTAATTCTTGCTTTACTCCGTTTGACAATTAAATGGCGATCGGTAAAAGAATCTATAAGTAAATGACATTCTATTCCCGAATTAAAACGAGGATTTAAGTTTTGTCTGTTTTTTCCTTTTACTAAATCTGCTAAAATATTTCCCAATCGATCTGCAACTGTTGGTTTAGATAAAAATAAATGTGCCAACCAATTCATAATGTAAAACTTTGCCTTATTTGTAGATAATATTTTAACTTTGACTGTGCGCTCGATCGCAAAAAAAAGCAGCAAAAATTTAAAGAACTTTATAAAACAAAAAAACCTTAATCTTGAACTATAGCCAATAACATATTAAACTTCAAATAGTGGTGAAAAATTTGATGTAAAAAAAACCTTTCAAGTCTCCAAAGTTACTTCGAGAAGTTAAAACTTCATTTTGAACTTCTTATCGTAAAGTTGTTAATCGTGGTCGATTACATTCATTCTCAAAACTATAGAAAGAATCAATTTGAGTTGATTGTTGTTATTATTGAACTTTTGTATAAAACAAAATGAAGAATTAATTATAGTAAACTCATATTCGATCGAGGCAATAGCATAATCTGTATCGTAAATAACTAAAGATGAACGAGAGTGAAAATATTAGTAGTCGGTAGCGGCGGAAGAGAACACGCTTTAGCATGGAAGTTGTTAGAGTCTCCCAATGTAGAAAAAGTATTTTGTACTCCCGGTAATGGCGGTACTGCTAAAATGGCAAAATGCGAAAATATTTCTATCTCAGTAGAAGATTTTGCTGCGATCGCCGATACCGTCCAAAAAAATGATATATCTTTAGTAGTCGTCGGGCCAGAATTACCTCTATCTTTAGGTATAACTGATTATCTCCAAGAAAAAAATCTTTCCGTATTCGGCCCCACAAAAGCCGGTGCTCTGATAGAATCAAGTAAGTCCTGGGCTAAAGAGTTAATGCTCGATGCTGGCGTACCAACTCCGATCGCACAAACTTTTACCGATCCAGCAGCAGCTAAAGACTACATTTATCAGCAGGGTGCGCCTATAGTAGTAAAAGCAGATGCAATAGCTGCAGGTAAAGGGGTAATAGTCGCTACAACCACAGAAGAAGCAACAGACGCGATCGACTCTCTATTCTCCCAAGGTTTTGATAAAGTTTTAGTTGAAGAATTTTTAGAAGGTGAAGAGGTTTCCGTACTCGCTTTATGTGATGGTACAAATGTTCTAAGTTTGTTGCCAGCCCAAGATCACAAACGAGTTGGTGAAGGAGATACCGGAAAAAATACCGGAGGAATGGGAGCATACTCTCCCGCACCCGTCGCAACTGCTGAGATAATGGAAAAAGTAAACTCGGATATTCTCGAGCCGGTAGTTAAAACTTTGCAAAAAAGAGGAATTAATTATTGTGGGGTTTTATATGCGGGTTTGATGATAACTAAAGAAAAAGAAGCAAAAGTATTAGAATTTAACTGTCGTTTTGGCGATCCAGAAACTCAAGCCGTTTTACCTTTATTAGAGACACCTTTAGACGAATTATTATTAGCTTGTACTCGGCAAAATTTAGGACAACAACCCCCTTTAAAATGGCGATCGGGTAGTGCTATATGTGTTGTTGCTGCTTCCGGTGGCTATCCAGATAGCTATCAAAAAGGTTATGTAATTTCGGGAATAGAAAAAGCCGCAGAAAACGCGATCGTTTTTCATGCCGGAACAGCTGTAAAAGACGATCGAATTGTTACTAGTGGCGGCAGAGTTTTAGGGGTTACCGCAATAGGTGAAAATTTTAACAGCGCGATCGAATTGGTTTATAATGCGATCGATTCGATCCAATTTCAAGACATTTATTATCGCAAAGATATCGCTTATCGAGTTAGAAAGTAACGAGGAGCTAACTGCGAACCGATCGCTGGTTTAAAGGAATTTTTTAACTATTAAACGTGTTAATAACTCGGTTACAATCTTAAAAATAAACCTTCCCTACTTGTTACTCTTGACTCTAAAAACGATCGCCCGGCCGTCCACATTAACAACAGTAGATCCTAAAGGTAACTCGATTTTAGGAATTTTCCAATGGGAATGACCGCAGATAGTAACTAAATTTTTAGTATTAATTAAAACCTGACGAATCGATTCCCGACCCATTAACTTTCGAGCGCGATCGCCCGGCCCTTCGTGCAAAATTAAAATATCAGGAGACTTCTTAACTAACTTTTGAATTAATTTTAAAAAATCTCTTTCTCGACGGCGAAAATGTTTGGTAGGCTTACCAATAATACCCGAAACACCAGCCAAACGCAGTCCGTTAACTTCCTCTAAATGTCCGTCAAAATAATATATACCTCGCCGAGATCTAAATGCCTTCATTTCTTGTGGAGACTTACCAAAACAATCGTGATTTCCTCCTACTCCAGCCACCCAACAAAAACGACTTGCCATTGCTTGCCAAACAGCCCTAACATCCCCCACACCACCGCGTTTGTTCGCCGTTGCCCACAAATCCCCAGCTAAAATAATACCAATCTTTTGCTGCGGAGGAATAGTACCTCGATCGGCCAAACTTTCCAAAACTCGAGCCACTGTATGACCAAGTAGTTGTCCGTTATCGATATCTACTCCTTGTAAATCTCCAGTAGCAATAATAGCCTCTAAACCCTCCGGTAAAGATTCTACTTCCGCTTCTAAAATCGGGAGTTTACGATAAACTTTATTTCCATTACCCAAAGCGTAAATAAAAGGTATCTCTTCGATCGCCTTTTCTTCGATCCTAATAATATCCATAAAAACTTATAATCAATAGCTGCCAACTAGCTACAGCAAGCAATGCCCGAAGCGATTTTAAGTCAATAGTAAAGGAACTCTAACATAAAACCAACCTTAAACCTAGAAAATGATAAGATATTTAAAGCTCATTATTAAATTCAACAAAGCGATCCATCTTGCTGGCTCTAATTAGAACGATTCGACAAATTATTGAACGCTGGTGGTCTAAGTTCACACTTCAGACTCGCTTAATGGCGGCAGTAACTTTGATAGTATCTTTGCTGATGAGCGGTCTAACATTTTGGGCCGTCAATACCATTCAGCAAGAAGCTCAAACCAATGATAATCGCTTCGGTCGGGATCTGGGTTTGCTAATGGCTGCTAACGTCTCCCCATTGATAGCAGAAGGGGATATGGACGAAGTAGCCCGCTTGAGTGAAAGATTTTATCGCACTACTGCCAGCGTCCGCTATATAATATACGCCGATCGAGATGGCAAAATAATTTATGGAGTACCATATTCCGAAGAAGCAGTCAATTCATCCTTAAGCATTGAAAGAAGAATTAACTTACCAGAAGATTACGCAGCCAATCAAGAGCGATCGATGGTGCGACAGCACACCACAGCTAACGGAGAAATAACCGATGTTTTCGTACCGATCGAACAAGATAAGAAATATTATGGCGTATTGGCGATCGGAATTAATCCCAACCCAACAGTAGTTTACTCCTCAAATTTAACCAGAGATGTGACGATCGCCGTATTTATTTCGATTTGGGCGATGGTAATTTTAGGAGCGGTAATTAATGCCTTAACGATTACCAAACCAATCAAAGAATTATTGAAAGGAGTTAAAAATATTGCCGCAGGTAATTTTAAGCAAAGAATTATCTTACCTTTAGGGGGCGAATTAAGCGAATTAATTAACAGTTTTAACGACATGGCAGAGCGTTTAGAACGCTACGAAGAACAAAATATAGAAGAACTTACTGCTGAAAAAGCTAAACTCGAAACATTAGTCGCTACTATTGCCGATGGAGCTTTATTATTAGATACAAAATTACATTTAATCCTGGCAAACTTCACCGCCAGAAGGATGTTTGGTTGGGAAGGAAAAGAGACAATAGGAAATAACGTTTTACATCATTTACCATCAGAAATAACCACAAAACTAACCAAACCTCTCTATCAAATAGCCGCCGGAGAAGCACTACACGCAGATAACCAAGACCCCGAAACAATCTCGGAAAGAGGAGAGTTTCGCATTACCCTCAACCAACAAAATCAACGCATAGTTAGAGTATTATTAACGCAAGTATTCGACCAAGCAAAAGAAAACGTCCGCGGAATTGTGATGACAGTTCAAGATATTACTCGCGAAGTCGAATTAAACGAAGCAAAAAGCCAATTTATTAGTAACGTTTCCCACGAATTAAGAACACCTTTATTTAATATTAAATCTTTTATCGAAACATTATCCGAATACGGGGAAGAACTAACAGAAAAAGAACGCAGAGAATTCTTAGAAATAGCCAATCACGAAACAGATAGATTGACTCGTTTGGTAAACGATGTTTTAGACTTATCCCGACTCGAATCCCATAAAGTGTACGAACTAGAATCAGTAGATATCGCCCAACCGATCGAGCAAACCCTACGCAACTATCAACTCAACGCCAGAGATAAAGGACT
Source organism: uncultured bacterium (assembly GCA_964458305.1). GTDB lineage: Bacteria > Cyanobacteriota > Cyanobacteriia > Cyanobacteriales > JASJDA01 > JASJDA01. Next base: position 111,331 of record CAYWIH010000001.1, read on the forward strand.
GACATTATCTCAAGATATAGAAGAAAATTTACCACCAATCTTAGGTCACTACGATTTATTATTACAATTATTAACCAATCTCATCGGTAACTCCCTCAAATTTACCCAACCTGGAGGAAAAATTAAAGTATCTGCCTATCAAATTCCTTCGCGATCTCAACAATTAGAGGAAACTCCTAGAGTCAGAATAGAAATAGCCGATACTGGAATCGGTATCGATGGTGAAGATCGAGAAGCTATCTTCGATCGCTTCTTCCGGGTAGAAAATCGAGTTCATACCTTAGAAGGAACTGGACTAGGATTGTCGATCGTCAAAAACATCATCGACAAGCATAATTCTGAGATCGATCTTATTAGCGAAGTCGGAGTCGGGACTACTTTTTGGTTTGAGTTGCAAGTATATCAAAAAAAAACTGATCCCCTTTTAGATTCTACTTCGATCGATCTAGAGCGATCGAACTCCCCCAGCTTAAAATCTTAGTAGTACTCTAGTATTATTAGACTATTTCGATTAACACTGTTTTTGATAAATCTCTTCGGCTACTCTTTTGAACCTTCTCAGTTGTGCTTTCATATCCTCTTTCGTCCAAGTAGCGGCAAAAGTATTAAAACCCCAATCTACAAAAGGGTTAGGAACTTCAAATTCAAACCGATTTAACAATCTCGTCCCTTCAGGAATGGGTTGACATTCCCAGCGATCGCAACCTTTGAAAAAACCTTGAAATTGCCAGACAATTAAACCAGGTTCTCTTTCGATTACCGTACTTTTGAGAGTCGGTTCTAATAAAGGTATTTTAATTATAAATCGACTGCGACCCCCTAGATCCGTACTCCATTCTTTGCCGATCGGTTCGCAGCGTAAAGCCGGGTTTAGCCAGCGATGCATTAATTCTAATTCCGTAATACACCGTTCTACGGTGGTCGAACTGGCTTCGATCCGAATAGATTGTTCGAAAACTTGACGAGATGACATGATTATTTTACAATTTCAAGGCGATCGATATTATCGCAATAATTTTACACTATTTAATAGTAGTTCGTTCGAACTGTGTATCCTACAATCAGTTACTAAAGTCCCCGATCGGATCGATTCTCATAAGCAACAAGATACTTAGTTTAAAAGTTATTATTTATAAATAATACCATTTTTCAAAAGTAATAATAAACTTATTTTAAAAGTCAATTGGCTCGAGTCAGAACCTTGAAATAGTATGAGTTTTAGCTATTTCTTTTTAGAGCGAATAAATCACCATATTTTTTAATAAATATTTTTTTGCGATCGCAATTAGAAACTTATCGCTATAATCTGAGACTTTTACAGACTATATTTTAACTAAAATTTTTCGCAAATATTTGATATGGATCGAATTAATTAAATTGGAATCTATTTTTCAGGATAAGTCTCTTCTTTAGCAATTGATAGGATCGATCGATAGTTATATTAAATTTAAATCCTTTATTCTACCCTAAGATAAAATATAATCGAACGGTGCTAAAAAATTGAGAAGATTACTGATTTAAGTAGATCGTTTAAAAAATGGACAAAATACCTTATTTAATTTTACATACCGATCGAGGCGATCGACATTTAAATTTAACTGGAAGTAATGTCTGGAAAATAGGCAGAGATAAAAACAGCGATTTTATTATTACAGACCAATGGACATCTCAAAATCATGCATTTTTGATAAAAATCAAAGGAAATGAAGACTTTTATTTAGTAGATTTAGGAAGTCGCAACGGAACTTTTATAAACGGAGATAAAATTACCGTTCCTACAGTTTTGAAAAATGGCGATCGCCTCGTTTTTGGTAAAACAAAATTAGAATTTCATTGTCCGAATAAAGCTTTTAAAATAAAAGACAAAATTAACCAAGAATACGATGAAGCTCCTACTTCAAGTCTTCACGTCAGACGTTTAATATCAGCAATAGCGATCGAACTGCGAGATTATAATATTTTAGCAAGGCAATTGGACGATAATATTTTGACGTTTTTAATTAATAATTGGGTTCGGGAAATAGATAAAATTATTAGTAATTATCGAGGTCAAGCTCTAAAATCTTTAGGAGGAACGAATCTAACATTTTGGTATCATAAAAAGCAAAAAGTTAGCGAAGCAGAATTAATTAATATTTTGAATTGTATTGCAGCGATCGAAAAAATAACAACACAATTAAACCAAAAATATCCCCTACCTTGGGAATTAAAAATATCAGTAGCAGTAAATATAGGATACGCGATGGTAGGAAACCTCGGAAGTAAGGAAAGATTCGATTATACTCCGATAGGAGAGACCGTAAATTTAGCTTTAGGATTGGGAAATTATGCTAGAGATTTTAACTTCGATCTGGTTTTAAGCGAAAATACATTTAAATATCTCGAAAATGCTGCCAACTATTGCGAGCGCGATCGGATTACTTTACAAGGGTATCAAGAGGCGATCGAGATCGCTAAAATTAAATTTGAGCATCTCAAACAGTTTTTAAATGACCAATCTCAGCGTAAACCTCAATAAAGTAGCCCTAATTAGAAATAGCAGACATATAGGAATACCCAGCGTCACTAAAGCAGCCAAAATATGTATTGCAGCAGGTGCAGATGGGATAACAGTCCATCCCCGGCCAGACGAACGACATATCAGACGATCGGACGTTTACGAACTAGCAGAAATAGTAACTACAGTAGAGTTTAATATCGAAGGTAACCCCTTTCAACCCCCATTTATGGAAATAGTTCGCGACGTGCGACCGACACAGTGTACCCTAGTTCCAGATGCTCCCGATACTTTTACTTCAGATAGTGGCTGGAATATAACCAAAGATGGTAAACGGCTCATCCCCATTATTGAAGAATTGAAAAGTCTCGGTATTAGAGTCAGTTTGTTTATGGATGCCGATCTAGCTCAAATAGAAAAAGTTCCAGAAACCAACGCCGATCGCATAGAATTATATACCGAACCCTATGCCACTGCTTTTCGAGAAAATAAAAATTTAGAATCGCTGTTTCAAACATATGCCGATGCTGCTAAAAAGGCACAGGAATTGGGTTTGGGGATAAATGCCGGTCACGATCTAAACTTAGAAAACTTAGCTAAATTCCTAACTATTCCCGGTATCCTCGAAGTATCGATCGGTCATGCTTTAATTGCCGAAGCCTTAGAAATGGGATTATCCAATACAGTCAAAGAGTATATCAAAATTTGTCGAGCAACAAAAAAATAATGCAAACCGGTCAAAATATAAACAATTCCCTACAAACACCCCATAGCGGCTACCATTGGGACGGAACTTCCGCACGTTTTTTTGAAGGTTGGTATTATCGCGTTACCATCCCCGAAATAGCCCAGACTTTCGCTTTTATGTATTCTATTGACGATCCGATCGGATCTCGACCCCATAGCGGAGGTGCAGCACAAATATTAGGCCCCGACGATGAATATTTATATCGCATTTTTCCAGACGTTAAAGGTTTTTGGGGAGCAAAAAATTATTTAGGATTGGGACATTGGGGTAAAACAGATTTAGATCTATCCCCTCAATTACTCGATCGCGATCGATTCGAATCGGATATTAAAGAAGGTTATCAAGCAACCGCTACTATCAATCAAGGTTACTTTCAAGATCCGGTTACTAAAAATTATTGTCGTTGGTATTATAAAATCGAGCCAGTTTATGGCTGGGGCAATCCCAAAGCCTCCCAACAATCTACTGCTGGAATGCTCTCATCTTTTGAGATATTCGAACCTGGATGGCAGATTTTGATGGCTCACGGTTTGGCAACCGGTTCGATCGATTGGAACGGTAAAATATACGAATTTAGCAACGCACCAGCTTACGGGGAAAAAAATTGGGGGCGATCTTTCCCACAAAAATGGTTTTGGCTCAATTGTAATAGTTTTCAAGACGAACCAGATTTGGCTCTAACTGCTGGAGGAGGTAAAAGACAAGTTGTTTCTTGGATGGAAGAAGTCGCTTTAGTCGGAATACATTATCGAGGTAGTTTTTACGAATTCGTACCCTGGAATTCTGAAGTACATTGGCAAATCGAACCCTGGGGAATATGGACGATGCAGGCGAGTAATTACGATTTTGAAGTTAATGTTACTGGCACGACAAACTTGCCCGGAACGCCTTTAAGAGCACCCACAGAGCAAGGTTTAATCTATTGCTGTCGCGATACCATGAAAGGACAGTTACATTTAGAACTTAAATCTAGTCTCGGTGTCACTATTCTCGAAGCAACCAGCGATCTTTGTGGTTTGGAAGTCGGTGGCGGCCCTTGGGATCGGGTTTGGGTTGGTTAATACTTTGGGGGCTTTTTTTAGTCAGTCGGTCTAGGTCAGAGTTCAGGGGTCTG
>CAYWIH010000002.1:0-32446 GCA_964458305.1 uncultured bacterium
GCTTTGCTTGAAGGAAACCAACAAGCTGCAAATCAAGCGAGAACTATACTGGATAATATAGAGTTGAATGCAATACAAGATGACATACTCTTAGAGCATATTGATACTCTTGCAAACGCACGACAATCGTTAGAAGAAGGTGCTTTGCTTGTTCCCTATGAAGAATCCCCTGGTAATTTTGTTGAGGGCATAGGAAGGCAATTTAACAGTCAATCAGCACAATTTGGATCGTTTCGAGGAAAAACCTATAGTGAAATTGAGGATATGATTGGCCGTCCACCAGATAGTATTTCTGGAGCGGGAGTTGAACAAGGCGGTTCACCAAGTGCTATTCCTACTGGAGCAGTACGTTTAACTTGGAGATTTGAAGATAACAGTTTTATTCACATAGATATACCAGGTATAGACAATGCGAATCGATATGAACTGAACCGTATTCCACATATTGCTAGGACTGCACCTGTTCCTTACGATAAATCGCTGGAATTGACTGATACGGGTATTGGTGTACCTGTTATTTCAACTCCAGCTCATATTGAATTTCAAAGGGATGCCAAACTCAATCAAAGAATTAGAGAACTACTTCAAACACGAGGAGATTAAGATTTATGCACTTTTATGGAGACTTTATAATTCCAGATTTTGAACCACTAGAACCAGGGCAAAACTATACGGTCAAAGATGTAAGTTGTATTTTGGAGAATCTTGGTTCTGTTGCAATTAAGTTAGGATTAGGAGAAGTTTGGAAAAAAATACAACTTATTGGATTAACTTGTGTTAGCGCAGAAAATGTAGGTGCTGTTCTTATGAGAGGTGAACAAATTGGAACGTCAATGTACTTTGCCTGCGGTTATGGAGTTGGGTTTGTACGTGATTTTCATATAAGCTCAGAACTTCCTCCATTAGTTCAGAAATGGCTTGCTAACGAAAATCCAGAAATCAGAAAAAAAGGACAACAAAAACTGTCTGAATACCAGCCTAAAATGACTTTGCGTAGAGCAGAAATGGATGCAATACAAAAAGTAGCTGAAGCAGCAAAGAGTGAAATACCTTTTTCAATAAATGTTTCTCTTGATATTTCATCCAGATGGATTTGCACTTTTGAAGAAGCTTATCGACGACGTTTAGGTTATGCTTTAGCTTATGAAGCGAGTCTCAAAAATCAGTCATTAGAAATATATTCTGGATATTTTTCTACTTTAATTGGCGGAAGTCTCGCGGAATTTAAAGCAATTTGCCCGCCTACTAAAGAGTCATCAGCATTTTCTATTTATCTTAATCTTCTTGCAAGTATCAATGAAGCGATTCTCAAGCAAACTGACGAGGGAATGATTAAAATAGATAATATTTTAGGAAAACTCCGGGAAGCTTCGGAAAAAATCCTTTTTTTAGAACAATGTCTTTCTGAAGCTGCTAACTATCGCATGAAAAGTCTCAATCAAGATGGCTGTATTGCGGTGAAAGCATTGTTGGGCGAGTTGAATTACGCAAAGAAAAAAAAGCAGAAAATACACTGTTGGGGAGCGTTTCCTTCAGATGTTTCTGTCTCTGAACTTTATTTGAATCGTTCAATCGATCTCAATGCTCTAATAAAATCAATAGGGTTGACAGAGTAATGAACGACCATATTAGATTCCCCTAACTTGAATCTAGTCCAATACTTCAATCGCTTTAACACTACTTTGGGTAAGCAAATTATGCCAGAATTAGAGTCCGAAATTCGTCAGCGAATCAAAGAAAAAGGTTGGACAACTGAAGAAATAATGATAGTTCATAAAAAGTTGGGTTCTATAGCTAATTGGTTCTTTGAAGATCGTCGAAGATTCGTATCTCGAAAAAATCCTTCTGAAGTATATTGTCTTTTAGAAATGCTTCAGTCTGTGGCAGAAATACTAGAAGCACATCAACTTCTTCAAGTTTCAACTATAGTATTATCTGGATGGCTAGACTATGATTCTAAAACAGATAGTTTATTTAGAAAAGACAGATCGGATATGACGATCTCTATTCCTAAAGAATCTAGGGATCGCTCGTTGTTAGATTACTGTAAACAAGCCCTAGATCGACTTCCTTATTTTCTATACCCTATAGACGTAGAATTTTTAGGTTCTGGAATTGTGTTCGATGCTGATGGGATTGAATGCGAATTACCAAATGTAACTTGGGTAAGTGGTAGGACTGAAAATGTTCATTTCATTGAAGTATATACTCAAAGCGACGCATGGCTTCCTTATACTCTTCTTGGAGAGTCTCAAATGGAAGTTTGGATAAACAATGCAAAGCGGTTGCGTGCTGCACTTCAAGAAATACAAAATAGCTTAGGTATTCAAGCTTATACAGATGGATATACTCGCTATGCTGTATGCGATGAAGATTTTACGTTAACTAATCTAACCTCGGGTGACGATGAAATTGTTCCAATTAATGAAGTTTTTTCTAATTTTGAGGAGTGGAAACAGACAAATCAACAATTGTTAAAAGATAACCAATTTTAACAGGGAGACGATCGATCGATAATAAAAGCGTTGGGTAAAGTTTCGCTAAACTGGTAGCCTTAGTACAAGAAATGCCTTGGTTGCGAGAAGCGATCTTTAAATTTAATACAATATTTTGAGAGCTTTAATGCTACTTTAGATAAGCAAATTATGCCAGAATTAGAGGCCGAAATTCGTCAGCGAATAAAAGAAAAAGGTTGGACAACTGTTGGTATGACAGCAGTGGAATAATTAACTGGGATTGTTTATGCCTTATTATAAGCTCTTACTTGCCTCAATCTCCTCCTAGCCAGCACCAAACAGTTTCTAACGAGCTAGGATCGAAGAGAGAATTAAAAAATCGCACTCCTCAAATAAGTTCGAGGTAAAAGCCATGAGCAGGCAATTAGAAAATCGCAAACAAGCAGGTAAATTACTCTCATCAAAACTATCTGCTTATGCCAATCTTCCCGATACCATAATACTAGCCTTACCTCGCGGTGGAGTTCCGGTAGCCTTTGAAATAGCCAAAGCTCTCAATCTTCCCTTAGATTTGTGTTTGGTGAGAAAATTAGGATTACCCTCCCACCCGGAATTAGCTATGGGTGCTATTGCTAGTAATGGAGTCATCGTACTCAATTCTTACATAATTCAATCTTATCAAGTTACCAAAGCAGAGATTAGCGCAGTAGTCGATCGAGAAACAGAAGAATTAGCCAGACGCGATCGCCTTTATCGTCAAAATAAACCTCTACCAAATGTAGAAAATAAAACTATCATTCTCGTTGATGATGGAATCGCTACTGGTTCTACTATTCGCGCTGCTCTTAGTTTGTTGCGAAAACAGCATCCTCAAAATATTATAATCGCAATTCCGGTGGCAGATTGTTCTATTTGCTTTGAATTAAGACAAGAAGTAGATGAAGTTATTTGTTTGTATGAAACTAAAGATCTTTATTCTATTAGTTCTTGGTATCAAGATTTTTCTCAAACTGAAGATCGCGAAGTTCGGGAGTTATTAGCAATGCTCGATCGCGATCGACTCATTAAATAACTATATATAAATTTAGAAAAGTTGTAAAAATTTTATAGTTTTATTTGGCAAACTCGAGTCAACAAAATAATAAAATATAGTCATCATCGAGACTGAGTAAAAACAAATGTCAAATTCCAGCCAATCTTCAGGGGAACTTCGTCGCATTAAAATTCCTTTTTTACTGGATATAATTATAGTTTCTGGGGCAGAACAAATTAAAAAATTTGAGGCTTCAGGGGTGTTCGATCGCCTGCATTATTCCAATACTCTGGATTTACCTTGGTTGCTAAGGATTTATTATGCTTCGACTAAATTTTACGATGAAAAAAGAGATTTATGGTTTTGTCCTTTTGAATCTATTACTAATCCGACTTATCAACCTAGAAGGAATTATCTTCAAGAAAAAGTAGATCTCGGTTATACTCCTGAAGATGTTAAAAAAATAGCTGAATTACTGGAAAATAATGCTGAAGATGAAGAGATAGCTTTTGCTATGGTTCAAATCGTTAATCAAAGATTTTTTGCGGGCGAAGAAATACCTTCATCTATTATTAAAACCGCTAATAATACGGTTAAAAAATATACCGAAGCTTTCTCTATTTCTAATTATGCACGGGGCATTACTTCCCAAAGAAAGGTTATCGAATATTGCGATCGCCATCTTTCTGAAGGGGTTCATCCTGTCGATGTCGGGCATAATATCGGCGAAACAGTTCAAGCCGCTCCGGCCGTATTTAAAATATTAAAAGCTAATTTGGATCGTCCTGTTGCTGAAACTTTTACGATCTATCCTATTGCTACTAGAGTACCTCGCATCGCCGTAAAATCTTCTAATCTTGACGGACTTTTAGCAGAACCAACTAAACCAGGTAAAACTTTAGCAATATTAAAAATAGGCGAAGCAGCTCGGGAAACTAAAGAAATATTGTTTGCTTTTGGTACTGGTAGCGAAGATCGGGTATGCGTTTTTAAAGATTTTTTCTTAAATTTTATGGAGGATTTACGACAAGAATTAAAAAGAACGATCGAGAATTAGTAATTAAGCTAAACTGTCAAAAAAAAATAACCTCCGATCGGAGGCGGTAAATCGATATTTATTAAATGTCTTATTTTGTTTTTAGAGGTGAAGTTAATAATGTCTTTTTATTATTGCCAAATAAAGCAGGATTAGCATTGCTTACAACCCGTCGATAAGAGGACATAATTGCTTTAGAAAGAATCATTTTAATCGCAGGAATTATTAGCATCAATCCCAAAACAAATAAAATTCCGCAAATAGCCCATACTTGAGAGTTGGGAATTTCTAAAACTCCTCGCAAAATAATTTCTCTCAGAATAGATACGATCGCTACTTCTACCGCTACACCTACAGCAATTTCTTTTTCTTGTAAGTAAATAATTAATAATCTAAAGATCTCGACGAGAATTAAAACAAAAAGAATATCGGGAGTTACCGCTTGAAAGTCTAAAGGAGGCATTAAAGAGGTGAATAATTCTTTGATTTTGACAAACATCACTCCAAACAAACCGATACAAAGCAAAACTACTATTAAGTCTTGAATTGTTTCTAAAAAATAAATAACGATTTCTTGGGTGCGATCGTGAAGGGATTTAAAAGTGTTAATTTGAGATTCTTGTTGCTGTGTATTGATTTTCATTTTTTTCTCCTAAAAAAACTAAACTTTGAGAGATAATACAGGGTGAATTAAAATCTTTTTTGTTTGCACCTGAAGAGATACAATTAATACTCAATCATTTCTTTGCTTGAAAATATCGAATCTTAAAATTAGCATTCGATAAGATTAGATAAATAATTTTGACTTACAAATTTCGTAGAAAAAAAATGTTAAGTTTTATTACTCTTAATATTTATAATAAAATTTCGCTGCTTGAAGAGGCAATAGGCTAAATAGCCGAAAAAATTAAGGATTATCGCAATCTTGCTTGCTAGCAAAAAAGTAAGATAGATAACAAGATAGCGAACCAAAGAGAAGATCCAACTTTTGAAATTAAATAACAAAACAAAACAAGATTAATAAAATTTTCTGCCTCGGACGATCGGGCTAACGCTAAGATGAGAAAGAAATTTTGGCGTTTAAAATTGGCATTTTCCAACTCAAGTAAACTGATGTATAAAAACCTGTTCGGGGACTGTCCTTTGTGGAAAACTATAATTTGTTTTGTTTTAACTCTGACTTTAAATCTAGGTTGGACTGCTGTTAAACCAGCAAATGCAGCCAGTTCGATCCAACCTTATGTCGATCGAGTAATAGAGCGAATCACTGAATTTAAGCTCGATAACGGCATGAAATTCATCGTCTTAGAAAATCACGAAGCTCCAGTAGTATCCTTCGTAACCTATGCTGATGTTGGAGGAGTAGACGAACCAGATGGTAAAACAGGAGTCGCTCACTTTCTCGAACATTTAGCCTTTAAAGGTACGGAAAAAATTGGCACTACTAATTATCGATCGGAAAGAAGAGTTTTAAATCGTTTGGATCGAATTTACGATCGCATTAAAAGAGCAGAAAATAGAGGAGACAATTTAGCTTTAGAAAGGCTGCAAGCAGAATTTGCTAAAGTTCAAGCAGAAGCATCTCAATACGTTATCACCAATCAATTAGGTAAAATTATCGAAACTTCTGGAGGTAGGGGCTTAAACGCAGCAACAGCGGCAGATTACACGGTATATTTTTACAGTTTGCCAGCCAATAAATTAGAATTGTGGATGTCTTTGGAGTCCGAAAGATTTTTAGAACCAGTATTTCGGGAATTTTACAAAGAAAAGCAAGTCATACTCGAAGAAAGACGCTTGCGTACCGATAACTCTCCAGTCGGTAAAACGATCGAAGTATTTTTAGATAAAGCATTTACCGAACATCCCTACAAACGTCCCGTAATCGGTTACGATAACGATATTCGCAATTTAGAGCGCAGAGATGTTAGAGAATTTTTCTCGAGTCATTACGCTCCCAATAATTTAACAGTAGCGATCGCCGGAGATGTCGATCCCGATCGAGTCAAACAATTGGCAAACACATATTTCGGTCGTTACTCAGCCAAACCTAAAGCCCCAGAAGTAAGTATAGTCGAACCGCCACAAACCGAAACCAAAGAATTTACCATCGAATTAAATTCTCAACCCTGGTATTTTGAAGGTTATCATCGTCCTAGTATAAAAGATCGAGACCATGGAGTTTACGAGGTTATCGCCAGTTTGCTCAGCGACGGAAGAACTTCAAGACTTTATAAATCTCTAGTCGAAGAGAAAAGAGTTGCTTTAGCCGCTCGAGGAATTAGCGATTTTCCTGGCAAAAAATACCCCAATTTAATGCTTTTCTACGCTTTAACCGCCCCCAACAGCAACGTTGAAGAAGTAGCTGAAGCATTACAAGAGCAGATCGATCGGCTTAAGGACGAACCAATATCCCAACAAGAATTAGAAAGAGTCAAAACCAATTTAAGAGCTAATTTATTGCGATCTTTAGATTCCAATTTGGGAATGGCCCAATCTTTAGCACAATACGAAGCTACAACCGGAAGTTGGCAAAATCTGTTTAAAGAATTAGATGCGATCGCTGCTGTTTCTGAGGCCGACATTCAAAGAGTAGCTCGATCGACTTTTACACCCCAAAATCGCACCATCGGTAAATTACTACCTTCAAGTTCATCTTAATTCCTCTAACAACTGAGAAAGAATCAATGACGGAAAATAAATACAAAAAAGTCTTTACCTGGCTGGGATTAACTTTACTAACAACGGCCTTAATATTGACTTCTAATTTACCAGCAAGGGCGCAAACAGCCAAACACTACGATGAATTAACTTTTCCTCCTTTACCAGAAGTAAGATTACCAGAATACGATCGCTATCAATTAACTAACGGAATGACTGTTTATTTGGTTCGCGATCCGAAATTACCTTTGGTTGGTGGTTCGGCTATAATTCGGACTGGCTCGCGTTTAGAACCTGAAGCACAATTGGGTTTAGCGGCAATTACCGGAAGTACAATTCGTAGCGGTGGCACTAAAAAACATCCAGCCGACGAATTAAATCAATTACTCGAACAACAAGCTGCTAGTGTAGAGACTAGTATTAGTAACGATTCGGGTAGTGCCAGTTTTAGCGTTCTTTCTGAAGACTTAGAACAAATCTTCCCCTTATTTGCCGAAGTAGTACGCCAACCTGCTTTTGCTCCCGAGCAAATAGAATTAGCAAAAACGCAATTAAAAGGTCAAATCAACCGCCGCAACGACGATCCTGGAGATATTGCCAGTCGGGAGTTTCGCAAATTAATTTACGGCGAAAACAGTGCTTACGCCCGTACTGTCGAATATAGCACTTTAGATAATATATCCCGTCAAGACGTTATCAATTTCTATCAAACCTATTTCCGTCCCGATCGCGTTATTTTAGGCATAGTTGGGGACTTCGAACCGCGTCAGATGAAAGCTTTAATTGAAGAAAATTTTGGCGACTGGCTGGCTCAAACCAAAGAAGCACAAGAAATAATCGTTCCCGATGCGGCTCAAAAATATACCGATGGAGTTTATTTAGTCGATCGCCCGAATCTAACTCAAAGTAACATTTTTTTAGGCCATCTTGGCGGCTTAGTTTCGAGTCCAGATTATCCTACACTATCAGTTATGAATGGTGTATTAAATGGTTTTAGCGGCCGCTTATTTAAAGATATTAGATCTCGTCAAGGATTGGCTTATTCTGTTTACGGTTATTGGAGTCCTAGATTCGATTATCCCGGAATGTTTATCGCTGGGGGACAAACTAAATCAGAATCTACCGTTCCTTTCATTCGATCTATTTTAGAAGAGGTCGATCGGCTGCAATCGGAGAAAATTAAACCTGAAGAATTAAAATCTGCTAAGGAATCTATTCTCAATTCTTTTGTTTTCAATTTTGAAAAACCCGGTCAAACTTTAGCTCGGTTAATGCGTTACGAATATTACGACTATCCCGACGACTTTATCTTTAAATATCAGCGCGCTATCAAAGCGACAACGATCGAAGATATTCAAAGAGCAGCTCGAGAATATTTACAACCCGATCGGATCGTTACTTTAGTAGTCGGTAACAGCCAGCAAATTAACCCCCCTTTATCTCAACTCGATGAAAATGTAAAAACTGTCGATATTTCTATTCCTCCACCAAGTCGCAGTCAGCTTAATTAATTAAAAAAAAGTACGAGGATATTTTTCCTCGCACTTCTTTAAAATTGAACGTACAACATATATAGCAGTTGAAATAAAGGTTAGGAAATGTTCGATTGGCAAAATGGTTAAATATTAAGGATTATCCTTCTTCCTTCTGCTATATTAAGCTGTAGTTGCCTCAGTAGAACTCTGGCTCTTTAATTGGGGCAATCTGTTAACAGCTTTTTCAACAAAACCTTGTACGATCGCTATTCTTTGATTTTGTTGGAAGATAGTTTGAATTTTTTCTTTCAAAATTTCTAAATTTAATTCGCTGTTAGACTCGGCACTTATTTCTAGCTCTTGGAAATATTCGATTAAACTCAAACCAGCTATACGAGTTAAATAAGCAGCACTGACACCCTGCACCGCACCACCAGCTACATAGGTGATAGCATTAGTTTTAAGCACGCTAGCTATAGTTTGGGTAGAAAGCTCGACTAAACCCAATTTAACCATCAATTCGCCGATCGTACCGCTAGCAGTTTTCGCTCGATCTAAAGAGAATTTTTGTTGGTAAATCGCACTTAAATCTACTAACATTTGTCCGCTAATAGCAACTGTTGCTAATAAATCTAAAGCAGCTACCGGGTTAGCAAAAGCAGTAACAGCAGCAATCCATTGATATTGTTCGACAATTGGTAAAGCTCGATCGCGTCTTACTTCATTTAAGATATTTTTGGCTTTAGTTTTTAAGACGATAGCTTTTCTGTAGGTAGTTGTTAGCAATAATTGCTCTTTTTCTAAGGTTACAATTTGACCGAGACGATCGCACAAATTATTTACTTCTGCATCGGGTCGTTCCATTTTCTCTACAATAGAACCATCTTCTTTTTGCTGTTTTACTTTAATTTCAGCAGGATAAGCAGAAATTCCGATTACATCTTCAGAAGGGACGATCGTCGCGACTCTTTGACGTAATTGTTGGAGAATGTAAGCTCTTTCTTCAGGGATGTATCTATCTTGTTTGTTAAAAATTATCAATAAACGTTGATTGGCAGCTCTCAAACGTTGTAAATTCTGCCATTCAGAATCAGTTAGGTCTCCAGTTGCAATAAATAAAACTAGATCGGAAGTTAAATTATCTTCGATCGCTACTGCTACTTTATCTTCTGCTCTCGAGCAAAGAGCATCAGTTTCAATAAAGCTGAGATTTTCTTGAATATGTTTATGTTCTAAAACTTGTTTTAATTTGGTTTTACCGATTTTGGTATTTCCTCCGGTAATAGCCAGTTGGAGTGTTTCGCGAGCTTGTGCTTCGGGTAATTGGTTTATTTGTTGTTTTAGATCTGATATATCCCGATCGGGTGCTTCTGTTTCTAAGAGCGAGATCGTTTTAACCGACGAGCCGATCGCTTTATCTACTGTCTCTTTGGTTATCGAAGCTAATGTTTCTTCGGAGTTATTTTTGGGATTTTTTTTCTGTAACCACCAAAAACCCATACCGACGATTGCAATTCCAGCAACGCTTAACTCACCGAGGTGGACTACTGAGTTAAAAAAACTTTGCCACAACCAAAGTGCGATCGAGATTCCGATTCCGCCTATTAAAATAGGTTTACGTAGTTTAATAGTCATTTTTTTTCTGTCCGAGTCTTATCGTTGTTAGATAATTTATATATTGTTGCATTTACTTTAGGGCAAGATCGTGACGAGCGATCGAGTTTGCTAAATAAAAATAAACTCCGCAAATTTTCTTTGCAGAGTCTATTCCTATTTTATTTGGTAGCGGGAGGCGGATTTGAACCACCGACCTTCGGGTTATGAGCCCGACGAGCTACCAGACTGCTCTATCCCGCGTCGCCTTTCTTATTATAACCATCTATTCCCAAAAATAACAAGGTCTATCGGCGATCGATTATATTTTCTTTATTTTTTAGTCCATCATCAGTTCGCCTATGACTTCTAAACGTTTGAAATGGGTTAAATTCATGAAGCGATCGCCAAGGGCTTCGGCAATGCTCGGATCGATCCAACCCATTTGTTTGAGGATGTGTATTGCTGCGGCATATTTAGCGCGACGAGAACCGTCTTTCACTTTAATTGCTAAGCCCAGGCCTTCGCCAATACGCCCGATACACTGTATTCCTTCAGCTCCAGATTTACTGACGATTGTCCCTTCAGTTAATTTCATCAGTTCGGTATCGAAAGCTCCGGCCCCGGCTACCATTTCGGGATAGCTAGTCATGGCACGAACTACTCTTTCTAAGTCCAAATTATTGCCCGAAGATAGCTGAGCGAATAAAAAGGCCATTTGAGACAGTTGCATTGAATAAGTAGGAACTCCGCAATCATCGCGAGCGGCAATTAACTCCGCCCCGGGCATTTGCAATAATTCTGCTACTTTGTTGAGAATCAGTTGTTGTACTGGGTTAGAACTTTGTAAGTAAGTATTGAGAGGCCAATAATTATTTTGACAGACAGCTAACATTCCAGCGTGCTTGCCGGAACAATTGTATTCTAAACGGCTGTGTTTGTTTTCTGGAATCGGACATTGGAGGGCACTCGGATCGATGTCAGCGCGCCAAAGAATATTAAATACCTGTCGCGATTGTTCTATACTTCCTCGGTGAGAACTACAAATAATTGCTAAATCTTTATCTGTGAGGTCGTAACGTTCAATCGTTCCGGTTGTTGTTACGGCTAAAGCTTGAAAGGGCTTGAGAGCGGAACGAATAAAGGAGGTTGTTTCGGGATTTCCTGCCGATAATAAAACTCTACCGCGATTGTCGCAAACCGTTGCTTCGACGTAATGGACTGATTCTACGATCCCTTCACGGAGTAAATGAACTTCTAATTTTTGTGCGGACGAACGTTTTCCTCTTGTCATTCGAGTTTAATTTTAACTGTTTTTTAAAGCCAACAAGCAAATTTATAGGAAGACTCGCCAGCGATAACAATACAATAAACTTTTTTTGTCTGATATTTTTAAAAATTATCTCGACTCGAGTCAATATTGCCAGCCAGTCTGTAGATAGCTGCCAAACTAGTTGAATTTTTCCGAGCGATTAATATCGGGCTATTTTCGGGCTGATATTTAAGCACATAAATTCAACATACTCCTCGATCGAGATTTTTGACAGCCAAAAGGCTGGAAATTTTTTAATTTTTGTGATTTTTCTCTTTTACTGCTCAAAGGAGGGATTTTAGGGTTGAATTATGCCCTGAAGCTGGAACTTCTTCAGAAAAATCAATTTGTTCTGCATGACCCCAAAATGCTTCGAGATTGTAGAATTCTCTTTCTGTTTCTAACATGACGTGAACGATTACGTCGCCATAGTCTTGTAATATCCAACTACCGGTTGCTTTTCCTTCTACTCGTAATGGTTGGCGATCGAATTCTTTGCTTATTTTATCTTCTATCGAATCTGCGATCGCTCTGACTTGTGTTTGAGAAAAACCAGTTGCAATTACAAAATAATCTGCTAAATAGGATACTTCTGCAACTTGCAAAATCACTATATCTGCTGCTTTGCGATCTTCTGCTGCGATCGCCACTGCTATTGCTAATTCTTTAGTTTCTAATTGAGGTAATGTTTCTATTGCTGTCATATTTGTTCTTTTGTTTGCTTGGCTTGATTTTTGGTTTGTCATAAAATAGCGACTTTATTATTTTTCTGTCTTCGAGACTGGTTATAGATTATTATTTGGGCCAATATTAGCTCGATCGGTAAAATTGCTAGAAAAGATAGGGTTTGAGGTAATTTTTCGGATGGAGACTAGGATTTAGCTCGCTCCGCAGCTTTTTTGCCCCCTTCGGTGATTGCTACTTTTATCTTAATTAATTGCTAGCAAGAGCTAAACATGATTTGGCCTGGTTGTTAATATTTTTTCATTTTTAAATTCTGAATTTTAATTGTTGAGAGGTTCTCTTGAGAGTTTGTTTATCTGGTTTATTTTAGCTTAATTTTTATGCTCTTCAGCAAATCGCTTTTTGTCGAGATTTAAAACCCTATTAGTATTCTCAATTGCTGTCGCCGCTTACTTATACCAAGGCGATCGATTCTTCTCCCGGCTCGAAGGCAATAAATTCTTTAAAATTTTTTAGTATTTATTAAAAATTAATATTTTTGCGTCTTGGCTTGATAGTATAGATAAAATACTAGTAACGATCGCGAAATATTTTGTCTGCTTAGATTTCAGAAAATACAGCTAAAGCAGGGAAATTTTTGCTTGGCTTTTTTTTAAAATCTTTAAGTCGAACGTGGGGTAGTTTAAAAATTACTAAAGGCGATAACTACCCCAGGGAAGTATGTTGAGAATCGATCTACTTCCGCAGACATAAGCAAAATCCAATATTAATTGGTAAGCTCAGATAAAAACTAAATAAATTTAAGATTCAAATTTGTTTTTGCTGAGACTAGGCTAGACTCAGCTCGATGGATTGCAACCCGAAAAAAAATTATCCTAGCTAGTGTTCATTTTAGTCGACAGTTAACCAGGAAATTAGAGAAAATGATCGGAAATTTACGAAAAATTTTAGCCCCTTTTCTAATCGTAACTTTGTTAGTGTTAACATCTTGCGCTCAAGAACCACCTTCGCGTTATGATGCAGCCCAAAAAGAAAGCACTCAAGGTGCGCAAAGAAATCAAACAATCGATCGAGAAGCCATACAAGGAAGTAACTTTAATAAATTCTTTCCTGATAGTGGTGAAGGCTACGAAAGAGTTTACACTCAAGAAAAACAAGGATTTGCTCAAGCAGCACTCAAACAAGACGGTCAAAAAGTAGCGACCTTATCAATTGCCGATACAACTGGAAACGAGAAAGCTAAAGAGAAATTTGCAACTGCCGAGCAAAAGATTGACGGTTATCCAGCAGTAGAACAAGGCAGAACAACAACAGCAATTTTAGTCGCCGATCGCTATCAAGTTAAAGTTACTTCGACTCAATTGAGTCCTAGCGAAAGGGAAGAATGGCTGAGTCGTTTCAATTTAAATGGTTTAGCTAATCTGAGATAGTGGTCTTAATTATTGCAATCTAATTGGGGGATAGATTTTGAGCAAACCAATTTACGAAATTGTTGACGATTTGCCAACCAACAACATCACTATAATGGTACTGAAATCTTTAGATTTTGCCGTACCCGGAGAGTGGAATAATTTAGTTGGTTTTGATAATACAATTCGCGAGGTAACTGGAGAAACAGATGAAGAGCTGATTCAACAAATTGGCGATCGAGCTGTTTGGCTCTATAACGATAAGTCTCAAGGATACCAGCGATCGATGTGGCTTTATCAAACCGTCGATCGAGCGGATAAGACTTTGGCTGCTGCTGCTTTAGCTAATAAAGTGGGCGAGTCGATTCCTTTATTTGGTTTTTTAAATAGAGTTACTCCCAATCCTGATAAGGCTCAGGGGATCGATTTATCGATTAAGTTGGTAGTAGAATTGCTAGCTTTTTGTCAAATTAATGGCATTCCTGGAGACAGTATTGGAGATTTTGCTGCTTCTATCGGTAACTACACTCAAGAGTCTCTGATGCGAATGGCTGCTTTGATTTGTCTGGATGGTTTAATTCCTTTAGGGCCGGATTTTTTGCTGAAAATAGATTCGATCCTCAATAATCTTTCTCCGCAAGACCTCGAAGAAAATAAAACTTTCAATAGTATTAGCGAAGATATTCCTGGGGAAGATTCCGAGAGCAAACTAAATTTAATTGGCAATAATTTTGCTGCGGTTCGGGATTGGATGGCTAGTTTTGTTGAAGATAAAGATTTATCTCCAGAAAAAGTTATGAATAATATCCGGGGCTTTATCGAAGTTTCTGACGATAAACTCGATTATGTGGCTGCTTTTCTGGATATGAGTACTAATTATTACGAACATACTGGAACGCAAACTTTAGCTAGAAGTTTGATCGATCGAGCTTTTGCTGAAATTTGATAATTTGGCAATAAAATAGCGACTTCTCTGATAGAGGTCGCATTATTATTGAAGCAAATTGTAAAATTACATAGCACCGCTATTTTTATTAAACAATATCAAAACCGTTTTTAAGATCAGTTTGATATCGTATTGCAAACTCCAATTTTGTTGATAGCGCAAGTCTAATTTAATTACATCTTCAAAATCTTTAATTTGAGATCTGCCATGTACTTGCCATTCTCCGGTCATACCAGGTTTAACATCTAAACGTTGCCATTCTGGAATTTCGTAAACTTCTACCTCGTCTGGAGTTGGCGGTCTAGTTCCGACTAAACTCATTTCTCCTTTGAGTACGTTCCAAAATTGAGGTAATTCATCTAAGCTTGTCTTGCGTAAAAAGCTTCCTACTTTGGTGATCCGAGGATCGTTATCGTTTTTAAAGATCGCTCCGCTAGCTTGATTGGCAATTTGAGATTTTAGTTGTTCTGCGTTGGCGCACATGGAACGAAATTTCCACATTTTAAACCGCTTTCCCATCCAACCACAGCGAGTTTGACCGAAGAAAATTGGCCCCGGACTATTTATTTTAATCGCAATCGCGATAGGAACGAATAGGATCGCTGTTATTGCCAATCCGACTAAACTGCCGACAATATCGATCGATCTTTTAATCCAAGATCTTACTGAGGGATGAGTTGCTGGTAATTCTTTTAAGAGATCTCGATTTAATTTTTCGGATACGTCTTTGTGATTACCTTGCTTAATTTCGAACGCTGTTTCTAACCCTGTCATCGATAAAACCGACATCACTGAAGGATGTAAGTTTTCTAGTGCCAATTGCACCTCTTTTTCTCGTGCAGCTTTTAAATTATGAACTAACGCACCGACTCCACTGCTATCAATAAACTTAGTTCGATCGAAGTTTATAATTATCTTTTGAGGATAACTAGTTTTTTCTAGAAGTTGGTGACAAGTTTCTTTAAAGCGAACGGCTTCGAGGATGCTCAGACGATCGGGAATTTCAATTACAGCTATGTTTTGCTCGAAACTAACAGCAAAATCTGCTTGAGAAATTTGACTATTCATAGATATTTCAGTAGCAATTTTAGCAATTTTAGTTTTTACTTTAACTGTTAGAGTTTTAATTTTTCACTAATAGTTTTTTTGAGTTAAAAAACTATTAGATAATCTCCCGGCTTCGATCTAACAAATCAGATCGGGAGACAATAACCCAGTCAGGCAAATTTCTTGATTGCTTTCTGATGTTTCTATTATCTCTTAATTTTTATATTCTTTAAAGTCTTCCTGATTATTGAATAAATAAATTTTTAAAAGTATAATATTTGTTTGTGGGAAAACAAAGGACAAAGGAAGAATTGAGATCTGTTTGTATTCCTTCTTCTTTTGTCCGCTAAATTACTAGCAAGCGATCGAATTACTTAAATTGCAGATAAGCATCGATCGCGGAAATTAATAAACGCCTCGATTCCTTCTTTCATCTCGATTGCGGCCTTCATTTTGAGCTTTCATTTTAGCCTTAGCTTTAGTCGCGCTCTTTCTTAAAGCTTGCAAACGTTCTTCATACTTCTTTCTTTGTCTGCGGTTGGGAGTTTGTTCGATTAAAGTTTTCAAAGTGCTGCCGAGACTTTTATAGGCATTAGGAAGATCGTAACCAAAACGAGTCGCTAGGGCGATCGCTTTTTCATCGGCTTCGATCGCTTCGGTTAGGGTGCGTTCGCCATTATTTTTTTGCCAAAGTCGGTAGCCGGAAATACCGCACAAAGATAAAGCTAATAACAATAGCAAACCGTCTTGAACCCATAATTCACCCACAGCACCACCCAAACCAATGGCTAAGGCTGCCATTTCCCAACCTTCTCTAGGAATTGTATCGTTTTGAATGCGGGCTACTTCGTGCCAAAATAATAAATTTCTTTGGTCGATCGCGAGGTTTTCCCATTTAGCCAGGTCAATTTGAATTTCTACTTCGTCTCTACCTATTTCTTCACAGCGAATTAGAGGTGGATTGATTTCTGTAGAACCTTCTACCATTACCCAACTTTGTAATTCTGGCGGGAGTAAAGTTTTTAAACGTCGCAGTTCGCTCATTTCTGCTCTTGCAGAAGAGGTGGCGTAAGATGTCATATTATCTACCTCAGTTCTTACCTTATTACAACATGATTCTATTTTGGATCGTAGCGAGGTTTTTTGAGAGTCGATCGCCCGAGTTGAAGGTATTTTACGAACAAAAAGATTAATTTTAGATCGATACTAATAAAAAATTTGTAAATTGTATTGAGAGGAGAAAATTTTTAGAATTGAAATTTTGTTGTTAAGATTGCTATTTTTTTAAAACATGGAACGAGGTTTACTTTGGCTGCCGTTGCTGGCAATATTTTTTTGGTTGGCTTGGAGTGGTTGGAATGAATATCAAAAAGTTGAAGCTTATCGAATTTGGGCGGCTAACTACGAACGAACCAAGTACGATATTTACTCTATTGTGGGACAAAAAAATAAAGAGATAACTTGGGGCAAACCTACTCGTAGCGGCCCTGTAGATTTACAAACTTTTAGCTTGGATGAGGTTGAAAAAATTAACCTCTTAGTCGATCGGCAAGCGGTAGATTTGGAAAACCCTGGCGATCGAGGTTCTGTAGCTGTAGAATTTCAGTTTAAATCCGAGCGCGATCTTATCTCCGTACCTTTTACCCAAATCTCCTTAGCAGCAGAATGGGTAAAATATTTACGGCAAGAGTTAAATAAGTACGAATAGTTATAGTTAAACAAAGTTAGTAGAGTCGATTAAACACGTATTCGCAAAGCTCGATTAAAGATTGACGAGAATCTGATGGAATTAGAGTTGCTAAACTTTTTTCGGCTTCTTTGGTGTGATAGGAAGCTAGTTTTCTAGCGCGATCGATTCCATTGCTTTCTTTGACTAGGGTTAAAGCTTGTTCTATATCTCCATCTTGGCTGAATTCGCGCTCGATGAGAGTTTTAAGCTTTGGTTTTTCTTCGATCGCGTATAGGGCTGGGGCTGTAATATTACCGCCGACTAAATCAGAGCCTGCTGGTTTTCCTAATACTTCAGTAGAACCAGTAAAATCGAGAATATCATCGACGATTTGGAAAGCTAAACCTAAATTTTTGCCATAAGCATATAAATTTTGGGCTGTTTCGGCTGAGACATCGCTTAATAACCCAGCAGCTTTAGCACTATTAGCGATTAAAGAGGCTGTTTTATAGTAACTTTTTTCTAAGTAACTCTCTAATGATAAATTAGTTTCAAAGCGATTTAGTCCTTGTAGAATTTCTCCCTCGGCAAAATCTCTAATTACTTCTGATAAAAGTTTGACTACTTCGAGATTGTCTAGATTTGCTAGATACCAAGAAGATTGAGCGAATAAAAAATCACCTGCTAATACGGCAATTCGATTGTCAAAGAGACTGTTGACTGTAGGTACGCTACGGCGAACTGATGCCTCATCGACAACATCGTCGTGTACCAAGCTAGCAGTGTGAATCATTTCAGTAATTTCTGCTAAACGACGATGACGTTGTGTGATTTCTCGATCGAGCATGGTTGCTCGGCTGACCAGCAGTACTATTGCTGGTCTGATTCTTTTTCCCCCTGCCCCAAATAAATGTTCTGCTGCCGCTCCTAGAATTGGGTGCCGCGCGCTTATCAATTTTTTCAGATTCTCTGTCAAAATTTTTAGGTCGGTATCAATGGGATCGAATAAAGACGTTACAGAGATCATTGGTTGGCCAGTTTATCCCGATTAGTTTACGAAAGTTTACATATTCTTATTGTTTATTTTAAGCCGATCTTTAGCGAACTTGAAAATTTTGTTTTAATCTTTGGATTGGCAAAAAACAAAAAGAAAAGATTACGTCAAGTTTTTAACTATAAATATTGTCAATTTTATGCTAATCTTATAATAAGGGTTATAAGGATTTTTACTTAGACTAAAACCCGCTCGACTACGGAAAAATTAAATAGTCCGGTTTGGGAAAATAGCTAGGTTTCAGTAGCAATCCCTAGGTCAAATTAATGCGTTATTAGGTTAAGTAGACAAACCTCTTCGGTTCAACTACATTTTAAATTCTCTTATAGCCGAGCTTTTTTCGAAGTCAAATCTTTCTTTACGGTTAGATATGTTGAGGAGATAAGAGAAAGTAGTTTAACAAACAAAATTGTTAAACTGAAAAACTAAAATTGTTTTACCAAGCTAAGTTTTTCAAATTAGCTTGTTGGCTGGAACTGAATATATCCCCTAGGGTCAAGCTAGATAGTGCTAGCATAATTCCTCGTTAATAACTAATCGTACACCTCAACCAACTACGGAGATATACTCGTGATCGTTTTGCTAATTGCTGCTTTTAGTTACTTATTAGTTATCTATTTTTTACTAAGTTTAGCTCAACGTTATTTTAAGGCTACACCTAGTTCGAGTCGAGATCTAGGATAAAGATTTCAATCTCGATCTTAATAAATACACCTAAATATTATAATCCATTCTCATCGTACCTGGATCGTCGTGACAGACGATCCGAGGAAGAGAAGTTTTTTCAACCACAGGAGTATAACCCAACCAAGATCGAGATAGCAAAGCGAACTTGTCAGGATCGCCGCTAACGCAAAAACGAGTAGCCAAAGCATTGCTGGGATTTTTTATTCCCAGCAATTCCATTTCTTGCTCGGCTGCTGAAACTACATACTCAGCGGGATCGATAATCGAGATCGACGGGGGTAAGACTTGGCGAAACAGTTCTGATAAATGACGATAGTGAGTGCAACCGTAAATCAAGGTATCGATGTTTTGAGCCAGTAAAGGTTCTAAGTATTGACAAATCGCTCTTAAAGTATAGGGGTCTTTGAGCCGATTTTGTTCGATTAGAGGAACTAATTCCGGGCAAGGAACTTGCCAAGCTTGAATATTAGGTTCGACTTCTTGAAGAGCGCGAACATAAGCATTACTGGCAACAGTAGCGGGAGTAGCGAGAACGCCAATTCTTTTGCCAACCCGAACGGCAGCTCTAGCGGCTGGCAGGATCAAGCCCAAAATAGGAATTTCAAATTCGGTGCGGACTAAATCGAGAGCTAAAGCGGAACTGGTATTGCAGGCCATAATCACCATCTTGACCTCTTGTCTTGTCATCCAGACAAGAATTTCGCGGACAAATTGCAAGATAGAAGATCGCGAACGAATACCGTAAGGAAGCCTGGCATTATCTGCGAAGTAGAGAATTGATTCTGAGGGTAGCTGTCGATATATTTCCTTTAAAACAGTCAAACCACCAATACCACTATCAAAAACTCCTACACGTAAAGATTGAAATTCTCTCATCGATCGGGATAAAAAATAAATAGAGTCAGTTCTGATTAATGTAATCTAAAATTCCATCGGCGATCGCCCTAGCCATTTGACGACGATAGTGAGGACTGCGTAATTTCGGAGCATCGTCGCGGCCGGTAACGAAACCTACCTCGACTAATACTGCTGGCATTGCCGACTTTCTCAAGACGTAAAATCGAGCTTTTCGTACTTTGCGATCGCTAATGGGAACGCTTCTGAGAACTCGATTGTGAATTGTTTGTGCCAAACGACGACCGCTTTGATAATAATAAGTTTCCAAACCATTAACATCTTGACGGCGCATATTGATCGCATTGGCGTGAATGCTGACAAAGATATCAGCTCCTTGTTTGTTAGCCATTTTAGTTCGTCCGCCCAAACTAACGAAATAATCGCTTTCCCTGGTCATTTTTACTTGTACCCCTTCCTGCTCTAAAAACTGACGCACCATGAGCGAAATAGGTAAAATAACGTCTTTTTCTCGTAAACCACCGATACCGACAGCTCCGGGATCTTTACCGCCATGTCCGGGATCGAGCATTACCATGACTCTTTGATTGGAGCGACGGTTGTTATATTTGCTGCGATACGAACCTCTAGGGGTATATGGCGATTCAAAACCGCGATCGATTAAAGGACGAGGCGGGGGAGCAGAAGATAGAATCAATTGCCGCATTGAAAGAGCTAAAAATCGATCGCTAACTTGATTGAATTCCCCGATTCTAACCCCCAATGCTGGCTTGAGAACGATCTCGACCGAACTATCGTCTCTTTCGCGGATACTTAAATTGGCGATCGGACTATTTTTGGGCAATCTTTTTTCGGCAAAAGAATCGTTAAGACCCAATTCTCGATCGCCCAACCTAACTTTTAAAGTCTTAGCTAGCTTAGCATTGGGAATAATTATTTCGTAGACGTTAAGACGACGATTTTTGTTAATTTTTGCTTCGATCGTGCGATCGGCTTTAATCAGTAATTGAGGTTGTCGGCTATTGCTATTGACTAATTCTAGAGAATCGATCGAGGGAACGGCTGCGTGGGGGGCTGAACGTAAAGATCGCGAAGTTGAAGGCCGATCTCTTAGGGATCGGCCTTGAGGGGTGCTTTTACTAAGATCTCGACGGTTGCGCGAGGAGGGCAAAGTTCTGCTGTGCTGTTGTCCTGGTGAGATAACCAAGCCGCCCAATCTACTAAAAGAAGCGCGCCAGTCGGGGCTATCGGGATCTACATTTAAGCTAATGCGAGCTAAAGGAGGAGAATTCGATTCTTGAGTAAATTGAATTTTCTCTATTCGATCGTGATTGACTGGTAAAATATCTGAGTCAAAATGAGCCGGTAATAAGATTCCTTCTAGATAAAAATCAATGCGACGACGATCGCTGCTGCGCTTAACTTGTATTTTATTGGTGGAATTATCGCCATCGATCTCGACAAACAGCCCTTGTCCGCGAATTTCGAAGGCAGAAGAGGGGTTTTTGGCTCTCGATAGGTTGCGAAGTGGAGGACGACGAGTAAGACGACTATTATCGCGCGTTACTGGTTCTTTTGTCCGCAGACTGCTGGGAAATCTAGTGGGTACTTCTCGATCGTTCTCTCGATCGTTGTTTGGCTTACTTAAAGATCTCGAACTGAGAGTTTCTCTTGGAGTATTTATCGGCTCGCTCGGCCTTTCAGCAGCGATTTTTTCGGGAGTTGGCAAACTCACGATCCAACGAGTTGAAGAAATTCCTTTAAATTTTACTTTTGCCGGATCGATCGTGTAGCCTGGAGCTAATTCAAGGACTATCCGAGTAGTCTCCGCATCAAATTGGCCGATGCGAACTCTGTTAACTGCTTTACCGACTGGTTTGTCGATCGTCGAACGTCCCAGGTTAGTTCCTGGTAAATCTATTACTAAACGCCTGGGTGCGGGGTTAGTAATTAGTTGTGCTTGGGGTTGTACTCCTTCTTCGGTAACAAATGTTAGTTGATTGCGCTCCGAGTCTAAATCCCAGAAAAGTAGTTTTCCTGCTTTAGCTGGAGAAGTGAACAAAAAAACGCTGAGAATATTTAATAGTAATAGCCAGTGAAGTCTCACAATTGTTGCTCCTCACAAATGTTAATGCTGGGATTTTGGCACGATCTCTTTTCGCTCCAGTCAGTTTAAGTATTTTTGCTTAAATACTTTTTTTTAGGTTACAACCAAGCCGATCGATCTTGTTATCTAAGTAGTTAAATCTTTGAGCGACCAATTGTCAATCCTACGAGCGAGCCTGTTGTAATTATCAATTAAAAAAGACGAAAATCAAGTTACGTTAGTTTCACCGTTGACAGTAAAGAAAACAAATGTTAATCGATTGCTAATTGATTTCAATAAGCCTACGGTTAAACCGTAGGTATTAAATTGTCTTCTATTCTTGCTTTGATTCAGAATTTGAAGTGGCACTACTTTGGATTTCTTGAGTTGAAGTTGCCTCGCTTAAAGATGTTTTTGGCTCTTCGAATACTATTCTTAATAAAGGAGGTGCAATAAAAGTAGTTAAGATCACCATCATAATAATCGCTGCGTCTGTTGATTCTGAGAGCGCGCCACTTGCAGCACCTACTCCAGCAAAGACTAATCCTACTTCTCCTCTGGGAATCATGCCCACTCCGATCGCTAATTTGTTCAAATCTCCTTTACCGAAGACAGCGAACCCTGCGACTACTTTACCAATAATTGCGACCACAATTAAAAAAGCAGCAATAATTAAACCTTCGCGATTGGCTGGAATTGTTGGATTTAAAACTCCTAAATCTGTTTTTGCACCAACACAAACAAAAAATATCGGTACTGCTACATCTGCAACTGGAATTATTTGTTGTTCTAAGTCTTTGCGTTTTTCTGTTTCTGCCAAAATTAAACCAGCAGCAAAAGCTCCCAAAATTGCTTCTAATTGAATTACTGTAGCTATATAAGAAAGAGAGGCAGCAAAAATTAATGCGGTTATTAATAATTCGCCTCGAGTTTTCATGCGATCGACTAGTTGCACGAAAAAAGGGCTTAGCAAACGACCGAGGACGATCGAGCCGATTAAAAAAGCTCCAGCACTAATAATTAAATAAACTACGTTAGTTACTTGAATTTCTCCAGTTTTAACTAAACTAGCTACTACAGCCAGAACTACAATTCCTAAAATATCATCGAGAACTGCCGCACCAATAATAATCTGACCTTCTCTGGAACTGAGACGATTGATTTCTGCGAGTACTTTTGCCGTAATACCGATGCTGGTTGCTGTCAAAGCCGCACCTGCAAAAATTGCTGGAATTGGTGGGATATTAAATAGATATATTAAGCCAGCAGTACCTGCGGCAAAGGGAACGACCACACCAACAACTGCAACGGCAGCAGCTTGAGGGCCTACCCTAATTAATTCTTTGAGATCTGATTCTAAGCCAATTTCAAATAAAAGAATCACCACACCTAGCTCGGACAGTAAGGATATTACTTCACTTTGAGAGCTAAAAATCGATTCGGCTGCTTCGGGAGGAAGATTGGCTGTTTTTTCTAAGAAGTTGATAATTAGAGAGTCGCTAGCATTAGCTCCTGCTTCAGGAAATACTAGCAATCCTAATGCCGATACTCCTACTGCTACCCCGCCGACTAATTCACCTAATACTGGGGGTAAATTGATGCGGGCGCAAATTTCACCTCCGAGTTTGCTGGCAAAATAAATTACAACTAAGCTCAGCAAAACTCCTGCTAAGACTAAAGAGCCTTTTTCTGATTCTGTTATTGTTTCTGTTGTTGTTGCTAGAAAATGGTAATGAGAGTTAGTAAACACGGAAGAATTAATAATGGTTGAGTAGAGGAAATCGAGATAGAAATTTAGATCTACCATTCATTTTGAGCTTCAAATCACTTTTATCTAATTTACAGCTTCTTTAAGGTTTCTCAACCAAATCTCTCTTATATTTCTTGACTTAA
Organism: uncultured bacterium; assembly: GCA_964458305.1. Taxonomy (GTDB): domain Bacteria; phylum Cyanobacteriota; class Cyanobacteriia; order Cyanobacteriales; family JASJDA01; genus JASJDA01. The sequence goes on from CAYWIH010000002.1 coordinate 23,897, forward strand.
TTTGTGTTGAAGCAGACACTTTGATATTTATTTAGATTTTTTCAATAGTAATGATAAGAATTATTGATTTTTTCCCAATTTATGGAGTAATTATTAGCTGCGGGTTTATTTGCGATCGCTTTGCCAGTTTCAGTCTCAGTTTTAAAACTGTATTCTTTATCGAGACATAAGTTCAATTATTTTGAACATGATTTGGCAATGCCATAACATTTAATTCGATACTCTGAGAAAATTATTCGCTCGAAATAAAGATTAAGCTCCATAATTGTAACTACAGAGCTTAGAATACAACATAAAATATTAATTGTGATTATTTGTGCTCTAATGAGAATCTGCTATTGCCGAGGCAAAAAATAGATCCTTCAACTGTAAAATATATATATCTCGATCGCTATAGATTACAATCCTTGACGAGAAACTAGCTTTTCGATTTTAGCTTGAGTTTCGTGCAATAGTTGTTCTCTACTGTCGGTTGCTTTAGTAAGAGTAGGTACGAGGTTGCGAGCTTGTAAAGTCATATGAAGTTGTAATTGTGCTACGTACTCGCTAATATCTTCGCGAAACATTTCGTCACGTTTTATTGCCTGTGCTTTCAAAATATTTCTCCTCTCTTACGTCTAAATTTATAAGTCAATACCAATAGAAGTTATCATGATGTTGCGACGATCTAAAAGTGTTTTGGCTGAAGTTTAAACAATTCTCAACATATTCTGTAAAAAATATTCAAATTAGTTCGCGAACTCTCACAATTAGCAAAGAAAAATAAGATAATTTGAGATCCCTGCTCGATCGCAAATCCGAGTAAATTTTACCATCTCCCATAGTTGCTCTTTCAACTACCCAAGAGCGATCTAAAAGATCTCGCTCCTGCAAAAAATGCCAAACTTCGGGATAAACCGAATTAACTTTCATTAAAACTAAGACATCGGCCCATTGAACGATCGTTTCTAATTCTTTAACTCGATCTAGTGCTGGTACGATCGCCAAGCGATCTTGACGAACTGCTAAAGGGATTCCTAAAATTGCTGTGGCTGCCAAAGGAGAACATACTCCAGGTATTATTTCGATTTTAGCTGTAGGTGCGAACTGCTGTAGGGCAAAAGCTAAATAGGTAAAAGTGCCGTACAAACTCAGATCCCCCAAGCAAGCAAAAGCAACATTTTCGCCTACTTTAAGATGTTCCCAGACAGTTTTCGCCGCTTTTTCCCAAGCTCGCAATAAAATCCGATCGTCTCGAGTGTAAGGGAAACTTAATGGTAATTGTTTTTGATTCGAACTGAGCCAAGGTAAAATAATTTCTTGTGCCAATCCTAGTTTATTGTCCGTACCAGCAGGAAAAGCAACTACAGCAGCCTGTTGCAAAAGTCGCAGAGCTTTGATTGTAATTAATTCTCGATCGCCAGGGCCGACGCTTATACCATATAAAGTACCGTGCTGCACTTGTTAATATAATCTCATTTTTTTATGTCATTACCGACTGTTATTGTACCGGGCTTTTTTGCCAGAGCCAAAGAATACTACGATTTAGAAAAAAGTTTGAATCAATTAAATATTCCTACTGTCACAGTACCTTTACGCAAACGAGATTGGCTGAGTACTGTGGGAGGTCGATCTGTAGTCCCAATTATCAAAGAAATCGATCGCACCGTAGCAGGGGTATTAAACAAATTCAATACTGCTGAGGTTAATTTAATCGGACATTCTGCTGGAGGCTGGATTTCTCGGATTTATCTCGGAGATATTCCCTATGATATTCACGGAGATGTCAGTGGCGATCGATCGGTTTGGAACGCTAAAAATCGGGTTAATACTTTAATTACTTTAGGAACTCCTCATATTAGCGAAGAACGTTGGACGAAACGCAATCTCGATTTTGTCAACCGTAATTACCCGGGTGCTTTTTATGAAGATGTTAATTATATTTGTGTAGCCGGTAAGGCTATTTACGGCCGAAGAAAATTGGGTAGTTGGTTGGCTTACAATAGCTACCAACTAACTTGTGGAGAGGGTAACTGTTGGGGTGATGGGATTACTCCGATTGTTGCCGCTCATTTGCAAGGTGCTGAAAATATCACACTGGAAAATGTTACCCATTCTCCAACTTCAGAAAGAATTTGGTATGGCTCTCAGAATATATTAAAATCTTGGATTTGTTACTTGTCAAATTGAGAGTTTTATGCTTAATAAATTTAGGTTATTTTGCGTAAAAAAAAATTAAACCCGATTTAGTACGGATCGGTAACTTTTCTTACTGAAGATCGCGGCGATCGCTGTATAAAATGCAGTTCGATCGTTGGTATCTTTAATTTATTTGTTATTTTTTTAAGAACTGTAAAGTTTGCCCCGACTGAGTTTGAGAAAATAGATCCCGTATTATTTTTGAAGCTGGTAGTAAAGATAAGGCTGTTATTTTTACTTTCTAAACAACTAGATCTAGGTCTTTTTTCAAAACATTTCTTAAAAAAAATTTAGTTTACTACTTGTAATTATTTTAATTTTTGTTTACAATATTAAGTAAGGTAAAGCTAAAACTTTAACAAAAGCAAAAAGATTAGCAGAGGACTTTATAAATGCGATCTCTAAAAGCTGAAAGTTAAGCGAATACTTTATTAAGTAAGAGTAACTAAAAGCAGCGATCGCAGCCTCAAAAGTTATATAAAAAAGCTTTACTAAAGTTCAGTAAATCAAACTACCTTGGGGCGCAGGGAAAGTAACGCTTAGAGATCTGCTCTTTAAATAGATAAAAAACAATTTTCTATTAATTAGAGCAGGACATGAAAATATAAGACCTATAAGTAGGGCAACTCAAAATAGGCAATTTCAGCTCGAGAATCCCGCAATAGAAATGCGGGAGCGTCAAACAAGTAAACATTTGTTTTAGTTAATTAATCATATAGATCTAATGAACATTCTATCTCTCGCTACAACAATTTTTAGACCCAACTTCTCTACCAACTATGTATCCCAAATTGCTTGGACTATTTTCCGAGTAGTTGCGGGTGTATTCATGATTCACAACGGTTTGGACAAGCTAGGAAACATCGAAGGTTTCGCGATCGCTTACGTTCAATATATCGGTTTACCTTTCCCAATCTTCTTTAGTTACTGTGCTGCTTTCACCGAATTACTAGCAGGGCCTTTGGTTGCTTTAGGCTTATTCACAAGACCTGCTGCATTCGGATTGCTATTTACTATGACAGTAGCAATGTACCACCACATCAAACTAGCTGGCTTAAGCGTTACTAGTATCGAATTAGCTGGACTTTATGCTTCTTGCTACCTCTTCTTAGTAGCTAATGGCCCTGGTTTGTTCTCCATCGACGCTTTAATTTATGGTTGGTTAAGTTCTAAATCCAGCGATATGCAAGACAAAATCGAGTCTGGTGTTGCCGAGCGTGAAGTTGCTCTCAACAAATAGGATCTAGATTTCCGAAGGATTAGGGGCTTTAGCTACTAATCGACAGACGAGAAAAATAAATAAATAAATTGAGAGAGCGATTCAAATGGGTTGCTCTCTTTAATTATTTCGAACTCGAGGTGATTATTGTTCTACAGCCATTTTTTTAGAAGCATTAACGGACAAAACAGCAACTAAATTATTGTCGACCCAAATTTTTATTTTATTAGCTAATCTTAATTCAATGACAGGCTGTTGTATCAATTGCTCGGCATCCATAATCGATTTAGCCGTTTCTTTTTCCGAGCATCGGATATGTAAAACGCCCCACCATCTTGAAACTTGACAACTTGCCAAAGGAATTAGTTTTCTTAACTCTTGTCTGTCTTCTCTCCAAAAGTCCCAGATTAGTTGAGTTAGTTGATTTGCTCTTTTCATGGATGATAATTCCTTTTCAGTTAAATTTAACGCCGAGCTAAAAACTAAAGCAAATGTTAGAGACAGGATAATCTAAAATAAGTATTATGTAAGTTGTAATTCGTCTTATTTTTTACAATAGCCTGTCTAGAGATCGAATAAATTTATTTGCGTTCAGTTTGGTAGGTTACTACCTGAATCAAAACAAAAGATTAACATTACTCCTAGAGATCGAGTGAAAAGAATTGTTCGATTTCGATCGATCTTTAGCTCGCCTGTAAACATTGAACCCTAATTAACCAGATAGTGGCTAAATAGCGACAAAAGACTTAATGATGTGGTTGAGATAATAAAAAATAAAGCATTGTCCGAAAACTAGTTAAGAGTTAGTTTTAAGCCATTATTGGCTCTATCTAGAAGTAAAGAAAATAGCAAATAATGTTTATATAAATACACAAATACGAAAAAGATCTGGGGTTCTGCTATCTTCAAGCAAGACCTATATAATTCTCATTTTGAATGGCTAACACTACTTGGAGTCGTCGCCATATTCTTTCCTTAATAGATTTAATTCCTGAAGAGTACGACACAATATTAAAAACTGCGGCTAGTTTTCGAGAAGTTCTCTCGCGAGGAACAAAAAAAGTACCAGCTTTGCAAGGAAAAGTAGTAGCGAATATGTTTTTTGAACCTTCAACTCGAACGCGAAGCAGTTTCGAACTAGCAGCCAAAAGATTATCTGCGGATATTCTTAACTTTTCCCCGGGAACTTCATCCTTGACAAAAGGAGAAACAATTTTAGATACGGCCAAGACCTATTTAGCGATGGGTGCGGATCTTATGGTTATTCGTCACAAACAAGCCGGAGTTCCTCTAACGATCGCCAAAGCAATGGATGATTTAGGAGCTGGTATAAGTGTTCTTAATGCAGGAGACGGACAACACGAACATCCTTCCCAAGCATTACTAGATTTATTTACGATTTGTACTCTGCTAGACTCTAATAACCCGCGAATAGGATTGCTCGAAGGTAAAAAAATTGCGATCGTCGGCGATATTTTACATTCGCGAGTAGCCAGATCTAATATTTGGAGTTTAACAGCAGCAGGTGCAGAAGTTCATCTAGCCGGGCCGCCAACTTTATTACCAAAATTATTTTTAGATATTATTAACGACGATCGAGCCAAATTATTAAAATTAGATTGGCAAATCGAACCAGCATTACAAGATGCAGATTTTGTGATGACTTTGCGGCTGCAAAAAGAACGAATGACCCAGAATTTATTGCCCAGTTTGCGGGAATATCATCGACTTTACGGCATAACTCGCGATCGCTTAAAATTATGTCGGCCGGGGGTAAAAGTCCTCCATCCCGGGCCTGTCAATCGGGGAGTAGAAATTAGTTCCGATTTAATGGACGATTTGCAATTAAGTTTAATTTCTCAACAAGTTACTAGCGGCGTAGCGGTGCGAATGGCTTTATTATATTTAATTGGCAGTACTAAAGCTTAAAGTACGAAATTGACAAATAAAGTTTCTGGGATATCTATCCAGAGGGGAATGGAGATAAATATCAGTAAATAAATAAATCCGATTCTGGGCCGATCGCTCAGAGATTGAGCAAAACCCATTATCGCTAGAAGTCCGGCAAAACCACCAACTGAAACTAAGGGATAAGTAGTTAAAATAAATAAAATTAACCAATAATCGCGGCGATCGTAGAGCCATTTTAGCTGGGGACAAAGAAAAGCGATCGCGATAATTCCTTCGCAGACCAAAGTCCAATAAGATAAAATTACACTAAAAAAAGCTAATTGTGGGTTGCTGGTTAAAAAAGCTGATTCGCCGAGGTTAGTACTGGCAAAATAGTCTAGTAATTCTCGATTATTGTAGAGTGTTTCTGGTTTCAATCCACCAAATAGATAAGCGGTTACTTCCAGTCGTCCGTCGAGTAAAATCGTTGCTTCGAGAAAAGATCCGTCAAAGTATTCCCCGCTCAAAAGTTTCCAAAAAGTAGCTAAAAAGAAGCATAAACCGATTAATAGTCTACCATTCCAGGCCATAATTAAATCGGCGTTTTTTGCTCCTATCGCTAACAAACAAACAAGACACCAATAATTAGTTAAATAATGGTGATTATCAAATTCGTACCAAAAAACTATATTAGTAGCGATAAAGACTATTACTAGTATTGCCCACCAAAATCTACGACTGAGAAAATGAGGAAAAACCAGCATCACAGCACATAAAACTGGGAGTGCTAGGGATTTTAGCGGTAAATAAGGAGGGCTGTATAATAGCAGCAGTATTAAAGTTAATCTGAGAATTAAAAGATCGTTGGGGTAGTTTTTAATGCGGATTGCAGCTCGATCGAATTGTTTGAGAATTTTCAATTAATTTCGACCTCCACTGTTTCTGTTAAGGGTTCGTAACGGATACTATTTCGCTCGCGATCGTATTGCAAACGCCAGATTCTTATTTGGACTCGTTCGAGATTTACTGAAGATTTTGTTTGCCGATCCGAGTAATTATCTTTTGTTTCTAAGCGATATAAACCTTTAATAGTAGTTTCTCGCAGCTCTGAGTTGAGTATTTTTTGTGCTGTTTTTTTTAAATTTTTTTTTCTAGGTACGGTTTTAATTAGTTTTATTTCTTGTTCGGAAATAACGTTATTTATAAAATTTAGATCGATTTCGATCGATTCTCCTGTTGCTGTCGAGCCGATAACTTCAATGACCCGATTGCTGGGGCGATCGACGGAGGAAAACATTCCGAAACCGCCTCCTTTCCAAGGATTTAATTTTACTGCAGATACTAAAATTATTTGTCGCAAAGCAACGACTATTAATAAGGTCGGGACGAACCAAAATTGCAAAAATCTGATTGTTTTTGGTAAATTAAATCGTCCCATAATTTAATTTATATTTTAAGTTAACTAGAATCGATCTAATTTAGCTTACTACTGATTTAAAAATTCGATCTAAATTTTATAATTTTATTAAACTTCAAAATTTTGAGTTTTATTCCCTCGAAGATCTTTGAATTAAATTAAATTATTTTTTTGCCCAGTTAAGTTTGCTACAAAACATCTTCAGCTCGATCGATTCGATTTAACTTTCTAGCATTTAAGATCGTTACAGTTAGAATGTCGGAGGTTGGCTTGAAGAAAACGCTAGAAAATTTGAAAAATAAGATTAAAATATTATATCGCGAGGATTGAGAGAAAAAATGAATTTTGAAATCAAAAACTCTTTGCAGACAGCCGAACGGGGAAATAAAGACAGTTTAAAGATCAGTTTTGCCCCCCTATCGATCGAAGAAGTTTATCGACTTGCAGACAATTCCAGCAACGGAGCGGTTGTTTTAATGAGCGGTACGGTACGCGATCGCACCGACGGTAGAGCAGTAAAATATTTAGAATACCAAGCTTATCAACCAATGGCGATCGCAGTATTTAACTCGATCGCGACGGATATTAGGCAAAAATGGCCCGATACCAATAGCGTAGTCATACATCATCGAGTTGGTAGCTTGGAAATTGGCGAAATTAGCGTGTTAGTAGCCGTTGGATATCCTCATCGCGCTGAAGCTTTTGCAGCTTGTCGCTACGCGATCGACACTTTAAAACATAATGCTCCAATTTGGAAAAAAGAACATTGGTTAGATGGTTCTAGTACTTGGGTGAGTATTGGTGCTTGCGAACAGGTAGAATAAATAATGCGAAAATTATATTTTTTAGTACCAGGTACTGACAAAAAATATGCTTGTGGTGGACTTTGGGCTGAATTAAAAACATTATCTCTAATCGAGCAAATTTGCGAGGCAGATTTAGTAACTTATCGTCAGAGAGAAACCGATCGACTTTTTTTAGAAGATGTTTTAAAACAGGATAATTTAAATGAAATTATTTTTGTAATTTTTTGGGGCTTTCATATCAAGGAATTAGTCCGTAAATTAAAAGATTATCACGTTATTTACCACGCCCATAGTGCCGGATATGGATTTAAAATTCCTCCCAGTATGCCGATCGTCACAGTCAGTCGAAATACGATGGGATATTGGGGACAAAAAGCACCCCATTCGCCGATTTATTATTTACCTAATTGTATCAATGAAGAATTTAAAAATTTGAATTTAGATCGAGATATCGATGTTTTAATTCAGAAGCGAAAATCCTCGCAATACTTAATTAAAGAACTAATTCCCGCCCTCGATCGCCATTGTAATGTTTATTTACTAGATACTTATGTAGAGGATCTCGCAAAGCTTTTTAACCAAGCTAAAGTATATTTATACGATTCTGCTGAATATTGGCAGCAAAGAGGTGTCAGTGAGGGTTTTGGCTTGCAACCTCTCGAAGCTATGGCTTGTGGTTGTCAGGTTTTTTCTAGTATTAATGGTGGTTTGTCGGACTATTTAGATCCTGGTTTTAACAGTCATAAAATCGCTGGATATTCTCCAGAGTACGATATTTATCGCATTCTTAAAGTGCTGGAATCTTTTGAAAATAATATAATTTCGGATCGCTTTATTGATGAGTATAGATCTGAAAATATTTTGCAAAGAGCGACTGTTATTCTCAAAGAAATAAATGATTTTTTTGACCGGAAACAAGATTATAAATTGACAATTAAGCCGCTGCAAAATAAATTTATTGTCAAATTCTCTCGGGAGAATATTTTGAAAAAGATCGCTCGCTTTTATTCGCCATAGGTAACTCGATCGTATTTACGAGC
>CAYWIH010000002.1:32546-97151 GCA_964458305.1 uncultured bacterium
TAAGCAACCCCGCGATATTTGGGAGTCGACAGATCCGAACTATCGGAACTATTTTCAGACAATAATTTTTTGATAATTTTTAAAAGTAAATTAGAATCTAGTGGTTTAGAAATATTTGCGCGGACGTTTTTTGATAATTTAGCTCGGATACGGTCTACAATATTATCCGTTAGCAAAATGACCGGAGTATTTTTTAAACGATCGACTCGCTCTAATTGAGATAAGATTTCGTAACCGCTTACAATTGACATATTTGCAGCCAATAAAATAGCATCTGGCTGATAGGAAATTAATCTAGGAACAGCTTGCCAACTATCTTCAATGCTAATAAAACGGTTGCCAGTTTTTTTAACTATATTACCTAGAAATTGACATTTTCCTGGATCGTTATCGATCGCGACAATTAAAGCAGATTGGCAATTATTATTAAAATTTAACGAAGTATTGCGATCGCTATCGGCTTGAGGAGATTTAATTTCTTGGGGATATATTTTTGCAGCTCGATCTTCAAATTCTGATAATTGTTCCGGTTCGATAAACTGCAGTATGCCTTTATTAACGTAAGTAATTAAAGAACTAGCTAATTCTATTAAATTATCTCCAGTTAAAAAAGCTAGATCTAGCAGACTATTTTTGCCATCTAATAAATTAACTAATTCTGGAGAAATAATATTAGAGAAATTTAATTCTGAATTAGCTATAGTCACTACTAAATGGGGCGACCAAAATCCCAAACCTTTTTCTACCCATCTAGCCCAAACTAGCTTACTTTTTTTAAATGCTTCTTCTGGATGAATTAGAGCTAAGGGTTTAGCTGACATATAACTAATTTTAGCAGAACTATAACAATTAGAATCGATGCTGTATTCTAGGGAATGGTAAGTTTCTTGTTGTAAGAGATCGAATAAAATTTCTTCTACTTTAGTTTGGATTAATTCTTTAACCTGCTGCAGTTCGATCGTGTTTTTTTCTAAATAATCTGCTAAGATTAGATAGCGATCGCAACCGGAATGATTTTCTTTTAAAATCGCAAGAGATTCTCGATCTAATTGAGGAAAATAATGTTTTAGATGTCTGTGCCAAGATTGAAGAGCTGCTCGGCCACCATCAACCCAGAACAATCTTCCCAAACAAAAATATAATCGCCAAATAATATTGCGCGGGGAAGTTATTTTTAATTCGCCGTTAAATTGTTTTTCCTTTAAATAAGATAGTTGTTGAGATAGTTTAAGATTTGTTAAATTGATAGTACTAGTAGAAGAGCGCATCTAAAAATATATCCTGACTTTACTTGCCGATTTCAAAAGAAATATTTGAGGTAATTTCGATCTCAATATCTCTTAATTAAATTATCGTAGCGAAAACAACAAAATTCATCGGCATATGTAAGTAACATACATTAGGCTGATTTACTTAATTTGTAATAAAAATTAAAATATAAGCCGATTATTCTCGCAGAACGTAACCGACACCGCGTACAGTTTGAATCAAACGTTTTTCTTGTTTAGCTTCTAATTTGAGGCGTAAATAGCGAATGTAGACCTCAATAATATTAGAATCCCCCATAAAATCGTATCCCCAAACCCGCTCTAAAATTTGGTCGCGAGTGAGAACTTGACGGGGATGGGACATTAAATATTCGAGCAAATCGAACTCTTTAGCAGTAAACTCGATCGAGCGATCGCCGCGATTTACTTGACGAGTATTGCGATTGAGACGCAGATCGGCAAATTCGAGAACCTCAGAAAGATCCGAACTATTACTACGCAAACGAGCGCGAATTCTGGCCAGCAACTCCTCAATACTAAAAGGTTTAATCAAATAATCGTCAGCACCAGCATCCAAACCAGCAACGCGATCGCTAACTTCATCCTTAGCAGTCAACAAAATAATCGGCACTTTCGAACCAGTTTGACGCAAACGCTTGCAAATTTCGGGCCCCGAAATACCAGGTAACATCCAATCGAGCAAAATCAGATCGAAATCCGATTCTCGAGCCGCAGTCAAACCGCTAAAACCATCGTTAGCGACTATTACCTCGTAACCTTCATATTGAAGCTCTAATTCGATAAATCGAGCTAATTTCGTTTCGTCTTCAACAACTAAAATACGGGACATTTTTCCATATAATACGATACGAGAGTTTATTTTTGTTTGGGGACTCGAGGCGATCGGGGCTGCTTCGGAAAAGGACTGAGAACGCGATTGAGAGAGCGTAATTGTTCGGCCGTACCCATACAAATAAGCAAATCTTTCGGCATCAAACGAGTTTCTCCAGTCGGCCCGGCCACCAGAGTGCCATCGCTGCGGCGAATAGCCAAAACCAGCGCGCCAGACTGCGATCGCAACCTAGCCTCTCTAAGAGTTTGGCCGACGCAGGTACAAATATCGGGATCGAGCATATATTCTTCCATATAAAAAGAGCGATCCGCACCACTGAGAATACCATCAACAAAATCCATAACCAGAGGTCTCAGGGCTGCAGCTGCCAAACGCCTCCCGCCAGTAATATAAGGAGATATTACCGCATCCGCGCCAGCTCTTTGTAACTTTTGGACAGCTTCTTCAGAAGAAGCCCGAGCGATCGCCCGCAGATCTCGATTGAGGGTTTTAGCAGAGAGTATAGTATAGAGATTTTCCGCATCCGAACCCAAAGCAGCCACCAAACAAACAGCTTTATCGATTTGAACCGCTAAGAGAGTTTCATCGAGAGTAGCATCCCCTTGAAAAGCAACATAACCCATTTGTTTGGCTGCTTCGACTTGTTGAAGGTTGGCATCGACAATAGCAAAAGGAATCTTTTCCGATTGAAATTCGGTAGCTACTTGACGGCCCATGCGCCCGAATCCACAGACAATATAATGTTGTTCTAGGCTTTCTATCATTTGTTTCTCCTGTCGCCGTCGAATTCTTTGCTGAAAGTATCCTTCAATAATTGCCTCGGTAAAGCGATTGACGATATAACCGATAGTGATTACTCCCATCAAGATTAAAACAATAGTAAAGAGACGGGATTCTTCCTTGAGAGGATAAATTTCCCCATACCCTACCGTAGATAGGGTAATAATCGTCATGTAAGCCGAATCCAACCAAGTCCAGCCCTCAACTAGTTTGTACCAAACAGTACCGAGGAGAACAACCCCACCCAATACGAAAGCACCTCTAATGAGTTGTTGTCGCAGCCGCCGCTCTTTTTCTTCAATGGTGTACAAAACAGTTTCACTAAATTTAAATTACTCTGAGCTACCAAAAAATATTGTTTAAATCCGATCGAACCGGAATTTGACTAAAATTGTGATTAACATTTCCCTTAGAAATCTATTAGCAATCAATTTTTTTTAGGAGTCAACTAAATGGCGAGCGAGCAAACTCTGGTTGAAAATTCTGGCCCTCCTTCAGCATTTTCCTCCTCGATCGGTTTCGACCAAGATAATTTTAATGCCTACGTGACGAACACTTACGGCCGCTTTCCTATTGCTATAGAAAAAGGGGAAGGTTGTACCGTAACAGACACTCAAGGTAAAGAGTATCTCGATTTTGTAGCCGGAATCGCTACTTGTACTTTGGGACACGCCCATCCCGCTTTAATTGAAACGATAACGCAACAAATTCAGAAATTACATCACGTTTCCAATTTTTATTACATCCCTTCTCAAGGAGAGTTAGCACGTTGGATCGTAAACAATTCTTGTGCCGATAAAGTATTTTTCTGTAATTCTGGTGCGGAAGCCAACGAAGCGGCCATTAAATTGGCTCGTTTGTACGGCCATCAAGTCCTAGAAATAGACGAGCCGGTTATTTTAACCGCAAAAGCCAGCTTTCACGGTCGGACTTTAGCAACTATTACCGCTACCGGACAGCCTAAATATCATAAAGGTTTCGAGCCTTTAGTGCGAGGTTTTGAATACGTTCCCTATAACGATCTGATTGCGATCGAAGATGCGATCGGCGATATCGATGAAGGTTCTTATCGTCGGGTAGCAGCAATTATGTTAGAACCCTTACAAGGCGAGGGTGGGATTCGTCCGGGAGATTTGGACTATTTCTTGCGCTTGCGGAAAATTTGCGACGAAACGGGCATCCTGCTAATTTTAGATGAAGTACAAGTGGGAATGGGTCGCACTGGCAAGTTGTGGGGCTACGAAAATTTGGGCATCGAACCCGATATCTTTACTGCGGCTAAAGGTTTGGCCGGAGGCATTCCGATCGGGGCGATGATGAATAAGAAATTTTGCGATCTCTTCCAACCAGGAAATCATGCCAGTACTTTTGGCGGTAACCCCCTTTCTACTGCTGCTGGTTTGTGCGTGGCTCGGGTTTTAGAGCAAGATAACCTTTTAAATAATGTTATCGCCAGAGGAGAACAATTACGCACTAGATTGCGGGCGATCGCGGCATCTCATCCCGATTTGTTTGTCGAGGTTCGCGGTTGGGGTTTAATTAATGGTATGGAACTAAATCCAGATGTCGAAATAAGTTCGATCGATATCGTTAAAGCTGCTCTCGATGAAGGGTTATTAATTGCTCCTGCGGGCCCGAAAGTGCTGCGTTTCGTTCCTCCTTTAATCGTTTCTGAAGCCGAAATCGATCGGGGGATTTCGATGTTAGAAAAAGCAATTGCTAATGCGCGCTAAATTCTCAAGCCTCGATCGGCTTTGTTTGAGTTTATCGGGCAAATTCTAACTAGGTTGCCTGCAGATTTAAGGGGTTATTGTATAGTTTAATTTTTATGGCAGATCGACAACATCTTTACTTACTCAAGCAAAATTTGCATATTTGGAATGAGTGGAGAAAAAACAATCCTGAAATTGAGATCGATTTAATTGAAGCCGATCTCAGCGAAATCGATCTCACTGGTGCCGATCTGTCTAATGTGGATTTGTCTGGGGCTAAATTAATTAGTGCGGATCTCTCGCGAGTTAATTTGAGCGGTGCTTATCTTTCTGCTGCTAATTTGAGCTTTGCTAAGTTAAACCGAGCTAATTTTAGTTTTACTTATCTTGGCAGTTGCGATCTCAGTTTTGCCACTCTCGATCGAGCTAATTTGAGCGGTGCTTATCTTGCTGCTGCTAATTTGAGTTTTGCCGATCTCAGTAATGCCAATCTTAGTTTTGCTAATCTCACTGAGGCTGATTTTAGCGAAAGCGATGCGAAATTTTCTCAATTTAGTTTTGCTGACTCGAGCGGGGTCAATTTTTATAAGGCTAATTTATCGAACACCGATTTTAAACAAGCCAATCTTAGCGATGCTAATCTCACTGAAGCCAATCTTACCAATGCTAATCTCACCGAAGCCAATCTCAGCAAGACCAATTTGAGCTACGCGATCGCTTATTTTACGAATTTTAAAGCCGCTACTTTTAATGGTGCTACTGTCGAAAGTTGGAAAATTAACAGTTACACTCGATTCGAGCGAGTTATTTGCGATCGCGTTTATTTGCAGTCGTCTCGAGCCGAACAAAATTTGAGCGATGAAGTTTTAAAGATCGATTTCGCCCCCGGTGAATTTACCCGTCTGTTTCAAAAAACTCGAGAATCAATTGAATTGGTTTTTGCTGAAGGTATCGACTGGCCTTGCTTTTTATCTGTGTTTAAAACACTTTTGTTAGAGTGGAGTTCTTCGGAATTATCGATTAAAGCGATCGAATCTGAATTTTCTGGGGCTTTCGCGATCGCTGTTGAGGGCCACTTTACCACCGAGAAAGCAAAAATTATCGAGAGTTTTTGGCTTAAGTACAATACACTTCTTGCCGATCGCCTTACCCCAGATCTCAATTTTGACCCCAAACAAGTTAATGGCGATCGCTTGTTACAAATTATTGAAATCATTGTCGATCGTTTCGAGGAAATCGAATCTACTGAATAATTTTATTTTTTAAGATTTTGTCGCGCTCCTCAGCTTTTATGCAAAGTTTTAATAATATTTTTTTTTCTTTGTAAATTTTAGAAACTATAACAATTTCTTAATTTTTTTGGGGATATTTATGACAATAGTCTAACTATCCCAAAATTTATTGCATATTTTTTTTTAAGTGTATATACTGAAGACAGAAAATAACCAAAAATTACTTATTTTGGTTAAGGAGAAAGAGCTAAATAGTCAGTATAGTTTTAGGTTTCGTATCGATCGCCTAATCAAGTTTTCTCGATCGATACGAAATAATAATAAATTGTTTCCAACTGAATAATTACCGGTACAGATCGAGATCGGCAAAGATTTTCAAAGTAAAATTATTTGTCTGTTTTTGAGAATCATAATTTTTCTGAAAAAGCCCTTTGTTTGTGAGATTAGAATATTCTCAAAAAAACTAATTTAAAAGATTAGCTATGTAATCAAGAATAAAAACTAATTTAAAGATTTTCTTGGGAGAAGATTTTTAAGATTTAAAATAATAGTCTACTACAAACGGACGAAATTAAAATGTATTAAAAAAAACATTGTCAAAAAAGTTTAAAAGCAGGTATTTTTTGAAATAGAAAGGCTCTCTCTAAAAGAGTAGAAACGATCGATGTTATCGATTAATTAAAAAAAAAGCCTTATTATAAATAATGAGAAAAAATGAATTAAGCTGATAAAATAAGGAGTGGTTAAGAGGAGTAAAAAATGAAAAATAAAATCCTATTTTTAGGTATTAGAGGTATTCCAGCTAAGCATGGTGGCTTTGAGACTTTTGCACAACGTTTGGCTCTTTACTTAGTAGATAGAGGCTGGGATGTAACAGTGTACTGTCAAATACAAGGAGAGCAAAAAATTGTCGAAAAAAAATGGATGGGAATCAATTTAATTTGCATACCAGTAAAGAACGATAACGCCTTAGCTTCGATCGTATTTGATTATAAAGCTACTCTAGATTCTTTAAAAAGAGAAGGGCAGATCATGTTATTTGGATATAACACTGCAATATTTTCTTTGCTGCACCGCTTGAAGAAGAGAATAAGTATTATTAATATGGACGGATTGGAATGGCGCAGACAGAAATGGGGCAATCTAGAGAAAGCATGGTTGTATGCAAACGAACACTTTGGAGCTTGGTTTAACCGCCACTTAATTGCAGATCATCCAGAAATTAAAAACTATTTACGTCAGTACATTAAGCCCGAAAAAATTACTGTCATTCCTTACGGAAGCGATCCGGTTATTGATGCGGATGCGAGCTTATTAAACCGATATAATTTATCTGGAGGCGAATACGCATTAGTGATAGCCAGAGCCGAACCCGAGAACTCAATTTTAGAAATTGTGGCGGGTTTTTCGAGCAAGAAGAGAAATATGAAGCTGGTAGTATTAGGAAAGTACGATCGCGACAATAATTCTTATCAAAAGCAAGTCTTAGATGCAGCGAGCGAAGAAGTAGTTTTTCTCGGAGCAATTTACGACAAAGCAACAGTTCAAGCCCTAAGATTTTACGCCAGATTATACGTTCACGGACATACAGTCGGAGGAACAAATCCATCTTTAGTAGAAGCTTTAGCGGCAGGTACGCCAATTTTAGCCCACGACAATCGCTTTAATCGTTGGGTAGCAGGAGATGGTGCGAGTTATTTTAAGGACACAGCAGAATGTGACGAGCAATTAGCTCTATTGTTAGACAATACTGACCTACTCAAAAAAATGAAACTGGCTAGTATCGATCGATACGTTGAAGAGTTTTCTGAAGATAAAGATTTAGCAGCTTACGAAGAATTATTTCTCTCCTATTTACCCGAAGAAAAAGCAGCTAATAACTGGGTGTTGATCGAGCAAAAATCATCGGCTGGAATACGTTAAAATTTGAGGGAACAATTTGAAGAAACTGTTATCGGTAATCTGTGTCCGAAAAAGATACCGATAATAGCATACTAAAAGAATTGTCTCTTCAAAAACAGATGAAAACGCAGCATTTTTGTAAATATCTATAACAACAATTAATTTTTTGAGAAAATACGCTTCAATCTAAAGTGAGATCGCCAAAGCGATTTTTAGTACTTAGTTTAGATAGCGACATCGAATCGCTACCAAAGAAAAAGCTAGAGAAATTTAATTAGGTATTTATGACAAAATCCATCTATCCAAAAACGTCCTTACCAAAAAGCGATCGAGGGGCAAGAAACAATAAATTCAACTGGAACTTTTGGCTCAAAGCCGGAATCGGACTTAACGTAGCTGTCTGGGGGCTAGGTGGCTTTTTGCTAATGTGGATGGGATCGACTTACGTAAGTAGAGGAGCGGCGATCGTCTCTGCGGCCGGATCTCAAGTTAAAGTGCAAGTACCTGGAGTAGGACAAGCCTCAGACGCTGGAGATAATTCTCCCTACAGATATTTATTTGGAGTAGACCCGAGGGAAAATTATCAGTACATCGCTCAAAGCGAAGCGGTACTCTCAGAAGCAGCCAAGGCGATGAATATGTCATTAGAAGACTTCGGAGAACCAGAATTAACTTTGAGCAGAGGGACAACAGTAATCGAATTTGAACTAGAAGGAAATACGCCAGAAGAAGCTAGAGAAAAGGCCATGGCCTTCTATCGAGCATTCGTCGATCGGATTCAGTATTTAA
Source organism: uncultured bacterium (assembly GCA_964458305.1). Classification (GTDB taxonomy): domain Bacteria; phylum Cyanobacteriota; class Cyanobacteriia; order Cyanobacteriales; family JASJDA01; genus JASJDA01. The sequence goes on from CAYWIH010000002.1 coordinate 41,083, forward strand.
GAGAAGAAGAACAACAACGTCAAGAAAACAACACTCAAGAAGGTTTAGAAACAATTCGCGATCGCCTAGATGGGGCGCAAAAAAAACTAGCCGAGTTTCAGACTAACTCGCCGCTCAAAGTAAGCGATCAAATCGACCAACTCAGCGATCGACTCGAACAAATGCGGGTAGCTCAAGCAGAGTTAGTAGCAGAACAAAGAGCAGCTGAATCCCGTTTCAACCAACTAGCCGCCAGTATCGGTATCTCGCCGACTCAAGCAACAGAAGCTTTAAGATTGCTTGACGATGACGTTTTTCAAAAAAATTTGCAAATCTACAGCAGCACTAGTGCTAACCTTCAAGTTATTTACTCTAAATTTACCCCACAAAGTCCCCATGCAATACAAGAAGAAAACAAAAAAAGACTAGCCGAGCAAGCTTTATTCGATCGCAGTCGTGCTTTATTAGGTAGAGCTATTGATGAAAGCATTATCAATCGTATTAGCTTAGGCAATAACCAAACTAAAAGTCAATTAATCCAACAGGCGATCGGGGTTTTAGCAGAAGAACGAGCATTACAAGCTAGAGTTATCGGATTGCAAGAACAAATCAGCCGCTTAGAAAATCGACTCAATGTTTTGGTCGGCCAACGATATCATCACGATCGACTCACCAGAGACGCTCAAGTTGCCGAATCTATTTTTGTCTCTAAATTAGCTCAAATAGACGGTAACAAAGCTGAAAATGCTACTTCTTATCCCATACTGCAATTATTGATCGAACCAGATCTACCCGAAGATAGCGAGATCTCCACTAAAGTGACGATCGCGATCTCTGCATTAGGGATAACGTTTTTGACAGCAACAGGATTGATTCTATTTCGTCCGCAAGAAAACAGTAGCCTAACTCAACTGACGACTAAAACAGATTCAATTTCAACTGAAAAGTAATGAGGATTAAAAATGTCGATTAGGATGCGCGATCGCCTCCTGAAAAAATTGCGTTCAAAAGCTCTAGTAGTAATGATTATTACTTTTTTTGGAATGCTGTTTGGTTTGTTAGTAGATATACTAACTGCCGCTAGGTTTGGTAACAGTCAAACTGCTGACGCTTTAATTATTGCACTTTCCTTTCCTAGATTGATAGATACTGTCAGTCGCGAAGGGACAAAATTTAGTTTAGTACCTTTATTTATCGAGCGAAAAGAAGCACTGTCATCGAAGAGCTTCAATCATTTTGCAAGCGGTATTTTCAATCTGAGTTTAATATCAGGTATTACCTTAACAATTTTTTGTGAAATATTTGCCTCGATAATCTTAATTCCTTTAGCACCGGGCCTGTCTCCCGAAGCATTCAGCGAAACAGTTTTTTTATTTCGGGTTTGCGCTCCTTTAATAATTTTTGCTCCAGGAATAGCCGTGCTGAGCGTTCTACTCAACAGCCAAAAACACTTTTATATGGTGGCTTTCCGCAATGCTGTCGCTCCCAGTTTTATGGTGGCTGCTTATGGTTTCGCTTGGAATGCTGAAAATGTTGCCTTTTGGGTTGTTTTATCTTTTGCGATCGGCTTTGCTGTTTTTTTGATTACTTTGTTTTTTGATGCTCGGAGAATTTTGGGACACCAACATCAATGGTTGGCAATAGCTTCTAAAGAGGATTTAGTTCGTCTTTGGGGAGCTGGTTTTTTACCCACTATCGGCTTTATTTTTCGACAGACGGGTAATATAATTTCGCGCCAATCATTAGTTACTTTAGCCGCTCCTCCCGGGGGAGTAGCAATTTTTTATTTTGCTACTCGTTTGTTTGCAGCAGCTCAAAATTTGATCGGAGTCAGTATTGTTACCACTAGCTTACCGGCAATGACAGAACACGATCTGGCCGGAAATAGAGCTAAATTAGCCGCCGCTATCCGTAAAAATTTAGCCGATGTATTAATAGTTACTTTACCTGCAGTATTTTTAATCGTCTTTTTTAACGAGTACATTATTAATTTAATTTACCAAAGGGGTAACTTTTCGGCAGAAGATGTCAAGCAAACTTCCGAGATTTTCTTTTGGTTGGGATGGGGATTAATTTTTACTTCTTTAGTGCCAGTTTTGAATTCTGGTTTGTACGCCCAAAGAGCTTATAATGTAGTCTTTAAAGTTATGGTTAGCATGACTTTTGTCGGGGTTATTCTTTCTTGGATATTTTTACAATGGAAAGGTTTGGCTGGGGTAGCGATCGCTATTTCTCTTAATGGTTTAATTGCCGTATTAACTTTGATATATTGCCTGTCTAAAACAGGAATTTCTTTAACGATCGTTCCTCGAAAAAAAGCGAATGCTAACATACAGAAAGATTGAGTAAGTCACTATTTTTAGAAAGAGGGTTAATATTAAATGAACGTTTCTCAGCAAGCTCTAGCAACTCAATATTTAATAATCGGTGGAACGACTAAAGCCGCTACTACATCTTTATATCGTTACTTGGACGATCGCCCCGATATTTGCGCTTCTACCATTAAAGAAACCAGATTTTTTATCGACGATGATTATCCTTTATCTCCTTTAATAGCCGCTAAATGGTCGGAGGGAATCGAAAAATATAACGAGTGTTTCCCAAAAAATTATTCCTCAGAATGTTTGCGATTGGAAGCCTCTCCAGATTATCTTTATTCCGGGGGAACGCCAGCAAGAATCAAAGAATATTTACCCAATGCTAAGATAGTATTTATTTTGCGAGAACCGATTTCTCGACTAATTTCTTGGTATAAATTTGCCAAACAGAAAGCATACATTCCCGCAGATATTAGTTTTGCAGAATACGTAGAAAAGCAATTTAAAAGCGGCTGTTTGGAAACAGCAAAAGCAGAAAAAAGAAAGAGCGATCGAGCCGATTTTGTACCTCAGAGTTTTTATTTTAGCACCTTAGAACAAGGCTGTTATTCTAAATACCTTAAACCTTATTTTGAAGGATTGGGAAGGGAAAATGTTTGTATTGTTTTTTACGAACAATTATGTAGCGATCCAAAATCTGTTTTAAAAGAAATCTGCGATTTTGCTGGAATAGATCCATCTTTTTACGACAATTATAATTTTGAAGTATTTAACCGCAGCCAAACCATGAAAAGTAGCAACATACACGCTATTTACAGCAATTGTTTGAATGGAGTTCGCAAATACACTCATAAACTGCCAATTCGTCCCTTATTGCGCGCTACCCGTCAATGGTTTGATAGCACTATCTATCATCCTTTAAATACTCGTCCTCAAGAAAAAGTGGAAATTTATCCCACCCTTGAAAGTAAATTAAAAAATTACTATCAAAACGAAATTAAAGAGCTAGAAAACTTACTGGATCGATCGCTTCCCTGGTAATCTAGTAATAATTAAACTTAATGTCATTTAGTGAGGAAAGATCCCCAATCGTAGAGCTAAAATGATTATAGCAATTATTCATCAATATACAGTTAAAATTGCTTCTTGGTATAGATACGCTAAAGAAAATGGAGAGCTATCTTTTTGGATAGTATTTGCTGTAACTGTTTATCTTCCTTTTGAAGAATTTGTAATTAAATTCACTCCATTTCGAGGCATAATATTATTCGGCTTTCGCGTCCTCACCACCGAATTTATAATTTTTGCACTTTTTTTAAAATTAATATATGAAATAATATTTCGAGGCAAACAGTTTAAAAGAACCCCCTTAGATATTTTATTTATTGCTCTTTTATGTTCGATCTTCATTTCAATTATCATTAACAAAGCGCAGATAATAGAGAGTTTAGTTAATATACGTCCGATATTTCGCTACATTCCCCTTTACTATGTTGTCGTTCACTTAGATATTTCCCGAGAAAAATTAAGCTTAACTTTGAAAACAATTAGAAGGATCGGCTTATTCCAAAGCTTGCTAGCAACCTTCCAATATTTTGCCCCTGTAAGCATTAGTAATTTTTTCCTTCCTTTAGATACGGGGGTATCAGTTGGGGGTTATCAAAGAAGTATGCTGCCAGCAAAAACAGGAGCAGCACTCGGCACTATGGGCATATCTCCCAATCTTACTACATTTAGTTTAATCTCACTGTCTCTTTTCATAACAACTATTTATAGCAAAGCAAAAAAAGCTTTTTTGCCATCTCTTCAAGAAATTTTTTGGATTTTAATCATCTTTTTTAGTATTTTTGCTACTTTAAAAAGAGCCAGTCTAGTACTTGCAGTTTTGATTCCTATCTTAGTATTGTGGCATCTTAATAAAAGAAAAAAAGCTTTAAAATTGGGCTGGTTTTACGGTGCTATCTTTTTCGGTTTAATCTTCACTTTATTAGTAGCGAATTTTCAGCCTCAGTCCCTAGCTGGTAGGGATGATAGACAAGAAAGAATCGAGCCTAGTGCTTATATAATAGAAATTTTTACCCCAGAATATTGGGAAAAAACCAGTGAAAATTCTCGGGGCTGGATGATAAGATATGTCGGAAGTTCTCTACTAAGATCTGAGGGGATTTGGTTTGGTTTTAGCCCGGCTTGGACGACATTAAAAGATAGATTGATCGAGCTTAATAAGGACGATCCTTTTGCTCAACAAAGATTTGAAGAATCTATTATAACTACCTTTGAAGATACTTACTGGTTAGCAATGTTAGCTTACTATGGAATTATCGGGGTGCTAATTTATTTACTCATTCTCTGGCGTTTGTATCGATCTTGTCGATGGCTGACAAGAAATAGTTCCGATCCAGAATATCAATCTTTAGGAGCAACAGTGGCTACCTTAATTGTTATTTATCTCTTTTACTGTTGGGTTGAAAGGGTTTGGGAATTGAAAACAATTAGTTTTTACTTTTGGCTTTTAGCCGGTTTAGTTACTAATTCTTATTATGCTTTCAAAGAAAATGCTATTCGGCGACAACAAATGAAGAGAATACCCCATGAAAATCTTAAGTAAGAATAGCTAATCTAAGCATTCTTAAGATGGAACAAAATTACTAGGTTAAAGAGAGATAGATCGATATAAAAGTTATCTATCTAGGATTATTAACCAAATACAGAAATTGAATTATAACCTTCACCTCAATCGACTATAAATGCAACTCAAATTTTCCAAAAAGGAGCGATCTTTGTCTAGCATAAAATTACCCAATTTAGTCATAGCTGGAGTAGTTAAAAGTGGAACTACATCTATATACAGCTATCTTTCTCGCCATCGAGATATTTGTCCTTCTTCTGTTAAAGAAACTTGTTATTTTTCCTATTATCGCTACGGTAAGTGGGATAAACGTTATAGCGAAGAATTAGAACCATACCAACAATATCTAGGTTATTTCAGTCAGTGCGAAAATCAAAAATATATTATGGAAGCTACTCCCGGATATTTTGAAGGTGGGGGTAAACTCGCTCGAGAAATTCAAAAAACTTTAGGAGATAATGTCAAAATATTAATTGTTTTAAGAGATCCGATCGGGCGGTTATTTTCCTTTTTTAAGTATAAAAAAAGTATGCTCGAACTCGATCGCCAGTTAACATTGGCTGAATATATAAGTAAATGCCAAGCCATGCCGATCGAGCAAAAAATTAAAGAAGAAAACGATCGTTACTGGGGTATAGATGGCGGATTTTATGCTAATTATTTACCTGATTGGTTTGATGTCTTTGGAGACAATCTCAAAATAATGTTTTTTGACGACCTCAAACAAGATCCTAAACTGTTATTAAAAGATTTGTGCCAGTGGTTAGAAATAGATTTTTCTATTTACGAATCTAGTAGTTTTGAAGTAGAAAATAAGAGCAGAAATTATAAAAGTCAAGCTTTGCAAAAAATAGCATTATTGGTAAATAATAAAGCTGAAAAATTTTGGCGAGCCAATCAGGGAATTAAAACTGCCTTAAGAAATATATATTATGCTGTTAACGGACAATCTCATCAAGAAACCATAAATGAAAAAACTCTTGATTATCTAAAATCAATTTACAATCCCTACAATCGCAAACTTGCAGGACAATTAGCCGAGCGAGGTTATACCGATCTTCCTTCCTGGTTAGCAGAATTAAATTAACGGTCTTATTAAAATGAAAATATTGCAAATAACCGCGATCGCGTTAACAGTATCAGTGGGAATTAGTTCTTGCAAATCCGCAGCACAAAATACTAACAATAAAGACAATACAATTAGGGCGACTTTATCGCCAAACAGACGAGAACTCGGCCCAAATTATGTTTGTTTTAATGTTAATACGGTGCAAGTTGATTCGTGGAGATCGCCAAAATTAATTGCAGCGATCGATCTGCTCAAACCGAAATTATTAAGATTACCGGGTGGAGATGGTTCTAATTTTTGGGATTGGGAAAGGGGAGGACTAATTCAAGATACGGACGATTTACCCGATGAATTACCTTCTTTTTTAAGAGCTAATAGAGCGCGTCGATATACTAAAGGGAAACTAGAAGATTTTCAAGCAGGTTTAGAAGCAAGTAATACCAAGCCGATCTTTGTATTGAATATGCTTACTTCCGACTTAAAATCCCAAATGAAAATGCTGAAAACAGCCAGAGAAATGGGGATAAAAGTCGAACATATAGAACTGGGTAACGAATTCTATTTTGGACTTCCCAACTATCGAAAAATATTTCCGAATCCTCAAGCTTATGCCGATATTTCCAGTCGATGGATAACCGCAATTAAACAAGAATTTCCCGATGCTAAAATATCGACGATCGGTGTAATTCCAAAACAAAACCAAAATTATCGCCCGCGTTATAAAAATTGGAATCGAGCTTTATTAAAAGAAGCATTACCAAAAGCTGACGCAATCGTGCTGCATATTTACGAGAATCACGGTTTAAATAATAACGATCGGGATTTCGATGAAGAAGATCGTCAATTTCCTTTTTTTACTCCTGAAGAAACAGAAATAATTTTAGGAGAACCTTTTAGAAATTGGCAAAATATTCGCAATCACTCTAACTTTCAGTTAATACCTGATGACAAAAAAATTTGGATTACTGAATACAACTTAATGGAAAAGATAATCTATAGAAATAAAGAAAAAACCCCGAGGGTAATAGGAAGTTGGGCCCACGGAATGTACGTTATGGCAATGAGTTTATCTTTTCTAGAAGATCCGCGAGTAGAAATAGCTTGCAATCATTCATTAATAACTCGTAATTCTATGTTCGCAGCTGTTTTCGGCAATCGAAAAAGCTTTATAAATCCCTCAAATCCAGATTTAGAAGTTACTCCTTATAGTTTGTCCGCAACAGGATCGGCTTTACAATTCCTGGGTAAAGCAACCGAACAAGTAAATTCAGCTCAAAAAATTAGTTTTGTCAACAGTCCAATTTTAAAAGGTAAAAATAATTACCAATATCCCGCTTTATACGGTTGGATCTTTACTGATACTAGCAGCAACCAACAAGCATTAATTATGAACTTAGGCGATCGGAAAATTGAAGTAAATTTAGAGAATATATTCCCCGATACTACCAATTATCAACAAATTTACGGCAACCCCCGCACTTTAGTAACTGCTCCCGAGATTCTCGATCGCAACCAAGGACAAATTAACCGAAAAATTACTTTACCTCCTCATTCAATAACGAGATTACATTAGTATAAGCCTCAGCAGCAGATACCCATGTCTGTAAATTCACCATCGGAGCTTGATTGGAGTTAAACTTTTGTAGTATCTTAACAGCAGCAGCTCGAGAATCTTTCGGATCGATCGCGATCGGAGCGTCTCCCCCCGCTTCTATGGCAGCAAAATTGCGATCGCTGACTATTGCCCAACGTCCGAAAGATACTGCTTCGGCAATAGGAAAACCAAAACCCTCATTATCCGAAAGATATACTACACCTTGACAGCGTCGATACCACTCAGCTAAAGCCCGATCGTCGACGTGGCCGTGATAAGTTGCCCAAGAAATCTTATCGAGAGCCTTCAGAAACTCTTCACCCGCACTTTGAGTAGATTTATTTAAGCCTCCTACCAAGTGTAATTCCCAATCTCGACCGCTTTCTTCTCGGATCGCAGCAACTAAGTTAACAGCTTCAAAGAGGCGTTTTGCTGCCGGATCTATGCGTCCTACCGACAGGATAAATGGTTTTTCTGGTGCTGGGATCGATACTGGTGGTAAATCTACTAAACTCGAGTCCGATCCGTTAGGTATTGCGATCGATTTTTCTTTTAGTTTGGCATTCGGACGGAAATACAAGAGATCTTTTTTTGTAAGTTGAGAGACAGTAATAATTTTTTTGGCAAAATTAATCGAAGCATCCAAATAAATCAGCGATCGCAGCTTCGTTTTCAACGTGCTGCCATACTTATCTCCTGTTTTCCATTCGTTAACATCGTGAATTACTGCTACTGTGGGAGGATGCCAAGGTAGTACGATCGGATTGGATAGAAATACTACTTTTGTAATACCTGCTTCGCGACAGCAGCTAGCAAAATTACTGAAAAACCACAGATATCTTTTTGTAGGAGAATAGTCTAAAGCCGGAATGACACTAACGTAATCTTTTAATTCTTTTAAAGCTGCTGTTTTTTCGATCGCATTAGGAGAAGCCAATATCTTTACTTTCATCTCTTTTGCTTCTAATGCTGCTACTAAAGGAGGTAACAACCTTTCTAGATACTGCCCGATTCCCAGTTTAGGCCCTCTGAAATGAGCTATTAGACCAATATACATAATTATTTTCTTTCGCTCGAGAGCTTTATTAAATTTATCTTTTTTTCACTACATATTCAGGATAAATACTGACTGAGGTGCTGTCAAACGAGGTGTGACGTTTCAGTAATCTCTGTTAGCAACCATTTTTAAGATCGCTAAGGAACAGCATTTAACAATAATGCATTTTGTCAATCAATGTCAGATGTCCTAACTTTTATTTTTACTGCTATTTCTCGGTTTTATTGTTAAGCAATGTTAAGAAAAATCCCCTTTTGCATAAAAGTCGGGCTTGTCGAGATAATAAACAATTAGATTAAGCTCTAATTTTCAAAAAAAATAAGAGTCTATCTGCAAACAAAATAATAATTAGATTTTCGGATTAACTGCATTATTACTAATAATAATTTTATGTTGTTAATCTATCGTTAGTTACTTATAATAGGCTTAAATTGAGAATAAAAAGAGAAAAAACTAATTGCAAATCTTAAAAAAATAGCAAATTGCCAGCCAGTTGCAATGTATTACAATATACTTTGATAAAGGATTAATTGGGACAATTTATATGAAAAAATAACGCAAATTTAAAAAACATCAAATCGATCGCCGATTGTAGCAAATAAAATGAATAGTCCCGATCCAGTCGATTATCAAAAATTGCTCGATCTCTTAAATGTCGATCGAAAACCATAATTTAGTTAACTTACCACGATCGTTTTTGTCAAAAACTACTCATCAAATATCTTGCTTGAATTTCAGTTTGAGATAAAAAAAACGAGCTGACATTAGGCAATAATGAACCCAATACGATCGCTTGGCGAGAAGGCAGAAGCCGCTACTTTTAAATGTAGACTCGCGCGTTAACTTTGTAAACAAACAGAGGCAACAAGGGTGAGTTCAATATCAACTTAACAATTCTTACTTCCAGTAAAAGCAATTATTAAAGCCGCCATCCGAGAAGTCCAAATACTGTTCGATAACTTCTGAGGAGGTAATTAAACCGGCAGCAAAAACCTCAGCCTAGTAATAGTGCTAAAAGCTGAGTTCAGGTACGGTTTCAGCTTTTTTTTGTCAATTTGTGCCCATCAAATCATACTTTTTACTACCTTTTGACTAGCAAATTTACTCTTCTTAACATTAAGACCATACTTTTTCAGACAGACAAAATCGCAAATGCAAGAGAGTATAGTTAGTAACATTCATCAGTAAAAAGTTAGAGACATTCAGGAGAATAAATTTCTGCGAAAACTTGGAACAGACTACCTTGTAAAAAGTTAAGAGCACAGACAATTTCTTATCGAAAGAAGAGCAATGAAAACAAGTAAATTATTTTTAAACAAAAGCAAAATAGGTTTGCTAACGATCGTTTTTCTAAGTTTATTTCAGACCTCAACATTAGCAAAAGTCCCCGAAATTAACCAAATAAAAACATCAACTATAGAATCAAGTTCCGATCGAACTATAGCGCGCCGCAGATTATTCCGCGATCGCCGAGGACGCTGTTTTTTTATCAATCGCAACGGTCGTCGCGTTTATGTTCCCCGTCGTCGTTGTAGGATGCAAGAACGTCGTAGCAGATTCTCAAGCGATTTTAACAACAATCCCCTTTACTTATAAGCCTCGAGATCTTGCTGTAACAAGCAGACTATTAACAAAGCCAAGTTTGATTTTACAGCACATAAAAAACCACTCAGCAAATTCGATCGAGGATCGATTAGCAAAAGTAGTCACAAAATACCATAATTTAGTTTACTTACCATGATAGCATTTGCCAAAAAAACAACTATTAAACAAGTTGTTCAATCTCAACTAGACACTAAAAAACTTGGGATAGTTGTAGGAGAAAAACCGTTAACCATTGAAGAAGTAGTTAAAGTCGCCCGCAATAATTGTCAAGTCAAAATCAGCGAAGATGTCAATCTCTTAAAAAGAGTACAGCAATCTTGCGATTACATTAACAACGCAGTAGAAACAGGAGAACCCGTTTACGGAGTTACTAGCGGCTTTGGCGGTATGGCTAACGTAGTCATTTCCCCGGAACAAGCCATTGAGTTGCAAAATAATTTGATGTTGTATCACAAAGTCGGGGCCGGAGCAAAATTACCACTAGCAGATATTAGAGCGGCGATGTTGTTGCGGATGAATTCTCACTTACAAGGAGCATCGGGAATTCGTCTCGAATTGATTCGACGCATGGAGGTGTTCTTAAATGCGGGAGTTACCCCTCACGTTCCTGAATTTGGTTCGATCGGTGCTAGTGGAGATTTAACTCCTTTAGCCTATATTTGCGGTGCGATTACAGGATCTCACAAAAATTATCTAGTTGATTTTAACGGAGAAGAGACAGACGCACCCACAGCATTAGAACGTTTGGGCCTCTCACCGATGCAACTCCAGCCCAAAGAAGGCTTAGCAATGATGAACGGGACTTCCGTGATGACAGGAATTGCCGCCAACTGCGTTTGGGACGCGCAAACTTTCTTATCCTTATCAATGGGTGCTCATGCCTTAATGGTTCAAGGTATGAACGGAACTAACCAATCTTTCCATCAATTCATTCATAACTGCAAACCCCATCCCGGACAAAAATGGGCAGCAGCAACCATGCTAGAGCTGATAACTGGTTCTGAGCTAATTCGCAACGAATTAGACGGATCTCATGACTATCGAGGAAATCGACCGATTCAAGACCGCTATTCTTTGCGTTGTTTGCCCCAATATTTAGGCCCGATCGTCGATGGGATCGAGCAGATCGCCGCGCAAATCGAGACTGAAATTAACTCCGTCACCGATAACCCTTTAATCGACATCGATCGACAAGTTAGCTATCATGGCGGCAATTTTCTCGGTCAGTATATCGGTACGGGAATGGACAATCTGCGGTATTATTTAGGGTTGCTAGCCAAGCATTTAGACGTTCAAATTGCCATGCTAGTAGCACCAGAATTTAACAACGGATTGCCCGCTTCTTTAGTAGGAAATCCCGATCGCAGCGTCAATATGGGTCTTAAAGGGTTGCAGATAACTGGTAATTCTTTGATGCCACTTTTAAGCTTCTATGGCAATTCTTTAGCCGATCGTTTTCCTTCTCACGCAGAACAATTCAATCAAAATATTAACAGTCAAGGATTTGGTTCGGCTAATTTAACCCGCAGCTCTTTAGAAATTGCTCGGCAATATATGGCGATCGCTTTAATGTTTGGAGTTCAAGCTGTCGATTTAAGGACTTATTTAATTAAAGGACATTACAACGCCACTGAATTTTTATCTCCAGCCACCAAACCGCTATACTTAGCAATTCGCAATGTCATTGGCAAACCACCAACAGCCCAAAAACCATATGTTTGGAACGATGACGAACAATTTTTAGACGAACATATCGCTAAAATTGCTGCAGATCTTGCCGCACAAGGAGAAATAGTCGGAGCGATCGACAGAATTTGCCGGATGTAACCTCAATAAAATCTATCTCCGAATGAGATAGATTATCCAGCAAAAATAAATTTAGATAAAGAGAATTTTCAGTCATGAATATCGCGCAACATATAGAAAAAGCTTCTCAATTTTTACCTGACAAAACTGCATTAATTTTTGAAGATCGAGCTTACACCTACCAACAATTAGATCGCTTAATTAATAGACTCAGCAACGGCTTCAAGAAAAAAGGAATTCAAAAAGGCGATCGAGTAGCACTTTTCTTACCAAATATTCCCGAATTTATTATTGCTTATGCCGCGATTTTAAAGCTCGGAGCAATAGCAGTTTCTCTCAATGTAATGCTCAAAAGCAGCGAAACCACCTACATTCTTAACGACTGCACCGCTAAAGCCATAATTACCACAGAACAACTTTGCGAACATATTAGCCCAGCAGACTTACCCTATCTCCAACATATTTTCGTTGCTGAAGCCAAAGCCAGTAAAGCAGTTAGTATCTATCAACTAATAATTAATGCTTCCCCCGAAGCCAAAGCAATAAAAATGCAACCATTAGATCCGGCTGCGATCGTCTATACTTCTGGAACTACTGGCTTCCCCAAAGGTGCAACGCTGTCCCACGGCAACATTATTTCCAATATGTACGCCCAAAACCGTTGTTGCGAAATGACTGCAGAAGATCGCTTGCTGCTATACGTCCCTTTATTTCATTGTTTCGGTCAAAATGCCATTCTCAACTCAGGATTTAATATCGGTGCGACGATCGTATTGCAAGGCAGATTTAATTTAGAACGGATTTTAGAGGCGATCGCAAAAGAAAAGATAACCATGTTCTTCGGCGTGCCTACAGTTTATATTAAGCTGTTAAATTCTAACTTCTGCAAATCCGATTTGAGTTCGGTACGCTTTTACTTTTCTGCAGCAGCATCGATGCCAGTAGAAATTGCTCGCCGATGGGAACGAGAAAGTGGATTAAAAATTTACGAAGGATACGGTTTAACAGAAACATCTCCCTGCGCTTGTTACAACCACCCCAAAAAATACAAATTCGGATCGATCGGCACTCCGATTGAAAACGTAGAAATGAAAATCGTCGATGGGGATGGTAAAGAAGTCGCCCCAGGAAGATTGGGTGAAATTGTCGTGCGCGGGCCTAATGTAATGTTGGGTTACTGGAATCGTCCTTTAGATAACGAAAAAGCAATCCGTAATGGTTGGTTTCATACCGGAGATATCGGACGTAAAGATGAAGATGGCTATTTTTACGTAGTCGATCGACTCAAAGATATGATTAACGTTTCTGGATTTAAAGTATATCCGGCAGAAGTCGAAAACGCAATCTATCAACATCCTGCAGTCGCTGAAGTAGCAGTTTACGGAATTCCCGATCCAGTCAAAGGAGAAGTAGTTAAAGCCAATATTATCCTCAAACCTGGTTATACCCTCAGCGAAAGAGAAGCGATCGCCTTTTGTTCGGAAAAGATAGCTGCTTACAAACGACCTTATTCGATCGAATTTGTCGATTCGATTCCCAAAAATGCCACCGGAAAAGTAACTAAATTAGTCTTGCGCCAAAAACAAGCTTCAGTTTTGGCCTGCTAAATAATAGTTTTTTTTCACTTATCAAAAATTAAATTTAAAATTACCTGACCTATGACCCTTCAATCGGATTCCAACTCTTCAGTTACAGTAGAGCCTTCATCTGGATCGTCAATTTTTTCCCACTCTAAATCCTCCGCCAATAGCCCGGCGATCGCCAAAAATTCCCTTGCCAAAACTACAGTAGCAGAAGCTTTAGTAAAAATCTTCAATAAATTAGGAATTAACTCTGCTTTTGGAGTATCTGGCGGCGGTATCGGCCCTTTGTGGGCAACTTTAGCAGCCAGTCCCATTCAAGTAGTACATTTTCGTCACGAAACTGGAGCAGCATTTGCCGCGATAGAATCATATTTTGCTAGCGATCGCCCGGTGGTAGTTTTTACGACTACCGGCCCCGGCATTACTAACGCCCTAACTGGATTGCTAGCTGCTAGAGGAGAAGGGGCTAAAGTAATTTTAATCTCGGCTTATACCTCTTCAGGCAATCGCGGGCGATGGGCTTGTCAGGAAACTAGCAGCTACACCTTACCCCAAGAAGGAATTTTTACCTCCGGGTCTCTATTTGATTACGCAACTATTGTAGAAAGTGCCGATCGATTGCCAGAAATCTCGCGACGCTTAGCTATCGGTTTGACCCAACCAGGTGGATTTGTCGCCCATATCAGCGTTCCTACCGCAGTTCAAACCAGTCAAACTTCAGTATCGTTAGCACCCTTAAATTTCTCTCGCAGTTTGGCAACTGCTAACCAAGAAGCGATCGCTCAATGTGCTAAATGGATTTCTGAAAACTCCTGCGGGATCTGGATTGGCTTTGGCGCGCGCCAAGATGCCCGAGTTATCCGCCAACTAGCCGAAAAAACCGGAGCGGCAGTGATGTGTTCCCCTCGCGCTAAAGGAATTTTTCCCGAAAATCATCCTCAGTTTGTTGGGGTAACTGGTTTTGCCGGCCACGCTTCGGTATTGGAATATATGGAAAAGCACCGTCCTGAATGGATTTTAGTTTTGGGTACGCGTTTGGGCGAGCCTACTTCATTTTGGAATCCGACTATGATTCCGACACGAGGCTTCATTCAGGTAGATATCGACCCGAAAGTAGCCGGAGTTGCTTATCCCGATGTAGAAACTTATTCGATTCAATCTGAGATCGGAACTTTTGTCAAAGCATTATTGCAACATTTTCCCCAAGATCTCAAAAGATCGATCGGATCGCCTTTACCTCGACCGAAACTATTCAAAGCTAGTTCCCACACCAACGAATTAGTCAGACCAGCCGTACTGATGGCAGCGATTCAGCAACAAATCGTTAAAAAAAGCAATGCGATCGTGCTGGCCGATGCTGGCAACTCTTTTGCTTGGGCAACCCATTTTCTCAAATTCGATCGACCCTTACGCTACAGGATTAGCACCGGAGTAGGAGCGATGGGTCATGCAGCGACAGGGGTAGTAGGTGCAGCTCTAGCCTCTAATAATAAAGCAGTTGCGATCGTCGGCGATGGTTCGATGTTAATGAACTGCGAGGTGAGTACGGCAGTTAAATTAAGAGTTCGAGCAGTTTGGATCGTACTCAATGACGGTCGTTACAATATGTGCGCTCAAGGCGCAGCAATGCAAGGTTTTTCGGCAGTAGATACAGAAATTCCCGAGACTGATTTTGTCAAAATTGCCAAAGGTATGGGGGCTGATGGGATTCGGGTCTGCAAAGAATCGGAACTAGCTCCAGCAATAGAAAAAGCGATGGCTTCGGGCTTACCTTTCGTGGTGGATGTCACGATCGACCCCAGCCAAAAAGCACCGATTGGCAGTCGTATTACCAGTTTAAAAGCTCAAGGAGCAGAACTATAAATTATTAAGGAGATTGACAATGAACTTTAAACCTGTAGGAATTAAGGCGATCGCCGTTACTTTTCCCAGCATCATCCGCACTAACGATTATTATCGAACTTATTACCCCGATTTAGTTGTCAAAGCAGAAGAAAAAACCCTAGCACGAACTTTTTCGGTAACTCAATCTAATTTTGACAATAAAGCCGCCGATATCTGGACTGAAGAAATGACACCATATTTATCAGATCCCTTTCGCGGTACTGTCGAACGTCGAGTATTTAGCCCCGAAGAATCTGCCCTTTCAATTTCCGATCGAGCCGCTCGAGATGTTCTCGAAGCAGCCAAGCTCGGCCCCGAAGATATCGATTTAATGCTGGTTGCTACGATCTTTCCCGATCGAGTCGGGCCTGGAGATGCGGCATTCTTGGCACGGGAACTCGGTTTGCAAGGAGCTGCCTGGAATTTAGAATCTACTTGTTCGAGCGCGTTAGCAGCCTTACAAACTGCTGCGGCGATGGTTCGAGCCGGAGAATATCGCAATGTGTTGGTGGTGATTTGTACTAACTACTCCCGGTTTACTGACAAAAACGATACTCTTTCTTTTCTTTCCGGTGACGGTGCGGGTGCTTTTGTAGTTAGTTCCCTCGAGGGCGATCGGGGCATACTCGGAACTCAAATTATCAATACTGCTTCGACTTGCGAAACTTTTTATAACGAACTAACCGCAGATGAAACAGGAAACCCGCAAATATTTATTAGAGCGCGTAAAGGTGCTGGAAAAATATTAGCAGAAACCGCAGTTCCATTAGTCCGAGAATGTTGTGAAAAGGCTGTAAAAGCTGCTGGTGTCAGCCTCGATGAAATTGATTTCTTTGCTTTCAATACTCCTACTGCTTGGTACACCAATGTTTGCACTCGGGCATTAGGAATCGATCGCGATCGCACCCTCAACCTCAACCCTTTATATGCAAACATCGGCCCGATGTTACCTGTAGCCAATCTTTATCACGGAGCAGAATCGGGGAAAATTCGCGAAAACGACCTAGTTCTGGTCTATACCATTGGTTCGGTATCGAATGCAGCCGCTAGCGTTATGCGCTGGGGCAAAGTAGCCCTCGGCCCCGCTCCCGCACCGGCAATAACCTCAGCAGCACAGCTCGAGCGAAGTTTAGAAACCGCTCGCGTTTAATTTCTCTTTATCGCAAACAATATTTTGAGGAAAATAGTCATGAAAAAAATAGACGGTTTTAAAACTCCCCACTGGTGGCAAACCCTTCAATTTGTCCTTAATAAAGTAGGCTATTTGGGAGCAGCAAAAGAGCGTTACGGTGGTGAGATCTTCACTACCCGAGTCTTTAGTGGCGATCCTGCCGTTTTTATCAGCAACCCAGAAGTAATTAAAGAGCTTTTCACCACTCACAGCAAACATCTTCAGCTCGATAATAAACTGACAAATTTTAGAAGACCCATTATGGGGGAAAACTCGATCTTTCTGCTCGAAGGAGAGCAACACGATCGCTATCGCAAGCTTTTGATGCCGATTTTTCGTCCCGATCGGATTAAAGTTTACGGGCAAATGATAAGTGAAACAACTAAAAAAGTTATCGATAAGCTGCCGACAGATAAAGTTTTTTCTCCTCTTAACGCCACCAATGAGATTACCTTAAATCTGATTATGGATATTGTTTTTGGTTGGTCAGATCGAGAACGGGGCGAACAATTTCGCAAAGTGTTATTAAAACTCGAAAAAGATGTTCGTTTTGTGCCTATCATTTATGCTAGCTTTTTTCCATCTCTGCAATGGAATTTAGGGCCGTGGAGTCCTTGGGGATTTCTCATCGAGACTCGACAGCAAATGGATCGATTAATCCATGCAGAAATTCAAGCACGTCGCCAGCAACCTGAGACCGATCGACACGATATCTTATCATTGCTTCTCTTAGCTCGCGATGAAGACGGCCAGCAGATGAACGATTCGGAGTTACTAGATAACTTAAGAACGCTGCTTTTAGCCGCTCATGGGACGATAAGTGGTGCTATGGCTTGGTCTTGGTATTGGGTTCATAAATATCCAGAAGTTCGCGATCGACTTATCGAAGAAATCGCTAGTCTCGGCGAGTCTCCCGATCCGATCGCTATTTACCAATTGCCTTATCTTACAGCAGTTTGCAATGAAATCTTACGACTTTACCCACCCGATCCAGTAACGACAGTTGGTGCAAAGAGAGTAATAGAGCCTTTCGAGCTGATGGGTTATAAATTCGAGCCGGGTATGTTTGTCTGCGCGTGCATCAAAATGTTGCATTATCGCGAAGATGTGTATCCAGAACCAAACAAATTCAACCCAGAGCGTTTTATAGAACAAAAGTTCTCGCCTTACGAGTATATGCCTTTTGGTGTTGGTGCGCGTCGCTGTATCGGTCAGGCTTTAGCCCAGTTCGAATTGAAGTTAGTTCTAACTACCATTGTCTCATCTTATCAACTCGAGCTTGCCGATAATAAGTTACCGCGTTCTTTTCCACCAGGAACTGAAGTTGCTCCTCTTACTAAAATGCTCAAAAAATCTCTTCGTCAAAATTCTCAGCCAAATAAAGCTTTAATCGAAGTTGGTTGATTAATTGCAGTAGTCATTAAGTTTTTCGTTTTTTCTCAAAAGGTAAATTAAAAATGTTCAAAATTTATTTCACTCTTCTCAATAAAATCTGGAAAAAATTTGGCTTTTCTGGGCCGTTCTTATTTTGGGGTTTATTGATACCGCTTCGTCTATCTTTTACTCATTTCACCTTATTTTTGGACAGAATATTTTTCCCAGGATACCGTAAGAAAAAGATTGTCAATCCAGTTTTTATTATTGGTTGTCCTCGAAGTGGCACGACTTTTTTACACACATTATTGACAGAAACAAGAGATTTTTCTGTATTCGAGACTTGGCAACTTATTTTCCCTTCTTTGACAGCAAGAGCTTTGGTAAAACCAATAGTCAATCATTTAGTTAAAACTAATCGCTCCACGATTATGGATAAAAGTAAAGGTCATGAAATGTCTCTGAATAAAATAGAGCATGATGAATTTTTATTTTTACATAAAATCGAAATGTGTGGATTTAGATTTGCCTCTTTACTAGCAAAAGAATTTGAAAATGGCACTAAAATACCAGAATTAGATATTCCCGATCGCCAACCAAAATATCTGCGCGATAAGTCAATGGATTTTTTCAAAGGTTGTCTTCAGCGACAGTTATATTACACGGGAAAAGATCGCCTCATCGCTCACGTTCATTTTTCTACTTTAAGATTGAAAACTTTGCTTAAGGCTTTTCCTGATGCTAAGTTTATCTATTTAGTTCGATCGCCTTACGAAGTTATTCCTTCTTATACTTCTTTCTTTACCAAGGTTGGTGCAACAAAGCAAGTGTTTTTTACACCAAAAGATTCGTTATATCAAGAAGTTCTTCAGTATTATCGCTATTTCTACGAACTCCAACAAAATCAAGAAATTCCTCCAGAAAATTACACTGTTGTAAGATACGAAGACTTGTGTTCTAACCTAGAAGAAACTTTTGCCAAAATAGTCGCTTTTACCGGAATCAAACCGAGCCAAGCACTGAAAGAATCTGTCGAGCAAAAGAGTAAAAAACAAAAAAATTATCGACGCAAGCACAAAAATTTAACCCTAGAAGATTTGGGATTAACTAAAGAAAAAATAGCTGAAGATTTCTCGTTTGCTTTTGAGAAGTATGGCTGGAGCGAACCCCAAGCAAAAACTGAGAAAATATCCGTTAGCTCGGAATTATAATCGCTCTTTCAGGAATATTATTCGAACGATTTAGGGTATAAAAAAATAATTTTTTACAAATTTATACCCTAAGTTTTCCAAACATCGCGATCTTTCAAATTAAGCACTAAAAATGAAACCTCGACCACCAAGATTTATCAAAGGCAAACTAACTGAAGATAGTATTAGTTCTCATTTAATTAAATTGAGCTGGCCGATGCTATTAGGAAGGTTAAACTTTATCGCCTTCAATATTGTAGATACCTTCTTTATCGCCCAACTGGGTACGAAACAACTAGCCGCAATGAGCTTTACTTTTCCTGCAGTTATGATTATTAGTAGCGTAGCTATGGGATTGGGAAATGCAAGTGGTTTAGTTATCGCTCGTATTATTGGAGAAGGCGATCGCAATAAAATTCAGCGCAGAATTACCGATAACTTGTTACTATCTCTAGTTATTGGCATTATTTTAGGTTTAATTGCTTTAGTAACGATCGATCCATTTTTTAGTCTTTTAGGAGCTAAACCAGAAATTATTAATCTCATCCGAGAATACATACCAATAATTTATATCGGCTCGATTTTTTCGATAGTTACTTTAACTGCAAATAATGCAATTCGTGCCTCTGGAAATACATTACTTCCCAGTGTATTAATGATATTTTCTACTTTAATTAATTTTGTTCTCGATCCCTTATTTATTTTTGGCTGGGGTATTTTTCCTCGTTTAGAAATGCAAGGAGCAGCTTTAGCAACATTAATTGCCAAGGCGATCGCTTTTATTTTATTCTTAATTATTCTCGATCGAGAAAAAAATATTGCATTTAATATCCCTAAATTCAAGGAACTTTTAAAATCCTGGAAAAATAGCCTTTATCTTGCCATACCTATTATCGCTACTAACGCAATTAAACCTCTTTCTACAGCAATAATTATCGGTACGATCGCCGTTTATGGTTCTTCAGCTATTGCTGGGTTTGGGATTATTTCGCGAGTAGAAGGAATAGTATTAATAGTATTTTCTGCCGTATCAACAAGTGTCGGTTTGATCGTCGGACAAAATTTTGGTGCTGGCAAGTTATTTCGCGTTAATAAAACCTTCTCGCTCGGTTCTCAATTTTGCTTGCTTTGGGGGATTTTTATGGCAATAATATTAGCCTTATTCTCTGGAAATATAGCAGCAGTTTTTAACAATAATTCTGAAGTTGTTTCTGTTGCGATCGCTTATTTTAAAATCGTTCCCATCAGCTATCCAGCTTTAGGAATTTTGATAATTTCTAGTGCTATTTTTAACGGTACGGCTAAACCTTTACCACCAGTTATCATGACTTTGACAAAAACTTTTGCGATCTACTTACCATTAGCTGCAATTGGCAGCAAAATATTAGGAATTCAGGGAGTTTTTCTAGCTATTTGTTTGTCTAATTTGCTAATTGGGATATTAAGCTTTACCTGGAATAAAATTAGTTTGAATCTTGTAGCAGAAAAAAAATCTATTTCTAGAAAATTCGCCGATCGGGTAAATTAATTTAAACTCGAAAACTTAATAATATCGGTGTAATTTTAAATCCAATTCCCACTATCTCTAAGAAAAATGATGATAAGCGAAAAAATCAAACAAATCGATCGACAATTAATCGAACTGATCGGCGAAAGAATAAAACTTTTAGAGCGATCGGATGGTTCTTACCCCTTAGAAAATCCCGAGTTAATTCCTCTGCTCGAACAAGCTGGTATTCCCGAATTTGTTTGGAAAAATTTAGCGATCGATTGTGCGGCTAGTTTAACAATTAAAGCTTCATCTTCTACGTTAAATAATAGGCGATCGAAACGGATAACTATTATTGGTGGAAAAGGAATGATGGGGCGTTTTTTCACAGCAAGATTATCTGCGGCCGGACACGATGTAAAAATTCTCGAATCTAATGATTGGGAAAGAGCAGAACAATTATTAAATTCAGCAGATTTAGTATTAGTATGCGTGCCGATCGAATGTTCGATCGAAGTAATTAAAAAAGCAAGTAAATATCTTTCTCCTGATACTGCTTTAGCAGATATTGCTAGTATTAAAAGTCCGATAGTCAAAGCAATGTTGGAATATCATAACGGCCCGGTCATGGGTTTGCATCCGATGTTCGGCCCGCAAATTAAGTCATTTTTAGGTCAAAAAGTAATCGTCTGTTCCGGGCGTGAAGATCGAGCTTTTCAATGGTTATTAGATCTGATTAAAAATGAGGGAGGTAAACTGATTTTTGCTACTCCAGAAGAACACGATCGGATGATGGTAGATATTCAAGCAATTCGTAATTTTACTACTTTTAGTATGGGGGTTTTTCTTTCAGAAGAAGGAATAGATATTAACCGCAGTTTGGATTTTTCTAGCCCTCTCTATCGCCATAATATTGCCGTAGTAACTCGTTTGTTCGCTCAGTCCGCACCCTTAATCGTAGATATTATTTTAGCCACACCAGAGCGTCACCAAGCCATCTCTAAACTAGCAAATACTTACAGTCGTTTAGCTGAATTAGTAAACCAAGGCGATCGCGATGGTTTGATTTTAGAATTTCAGCGCGCTCAAAACTTTTTTGCTCGATCGATTCCCTGCGGTCTTAAAGAAAGCACTTATATAATTAATTCTCTCAATAATTTTTTAGCCGCTCAGGAACAAGAACAAAAACAAAAATATCAATTTTCACTCAATAATTGTCCCAGTAATTTTACAAAGATCTCTTCTCAGAAAACCCCGGCACTTTCTAATTAAAATCGGGAGGATTAGTTATTACTAAATATATCAAAAAATTACGAGTGATAAAGACTATTTCACCTTCAATCTAGTTCTTTATAAGATAAGTATTTAAAGGGATTTTATACGAAGAAAAAATTTACCAACTCGTTGGAAATAAAGCTATGAAAGATCTAAGCAATACCGCACCGCTCGAAAATCAAGAAACAAATCTAAGAACTGCTAATCCCAGCCAGATAAGCACCAATAAATTAAAATGGTTGATTCCAGGCCTATTAATAGTAACCTTAGCCGTAACTTTTCGGATAGTTTCATCTAGATTTAACACCAGATCGGTTATTGATTTCTCAACGGTGACAGTACCTGCAAAAGAAAAACAATTGACCGTCAAAATTGAGGCTGCTGGCAGTATAGTTCCGAGTTACAGCGTTAATATTAGTCCAAAAAATATCGGACGTTTAACAGATCTTTATGTAAATCAAGGAGATGAAGTAAAACAAGGACAAATTTTAGCACGGATGGACTCTTTTAATTTGCAAGCTCAAGCCAGCGAAGCTAAAGCAAAATTAAAACAAGCAGAAGCAGAATATACCAAAGTAATTAACGGCAACCGTATTGAAGAAATTCGCAGAGCGCAAGCACAAGTAGAGTCCGATCGGGCCAAGGTAGAATTAAGCAATTTAGAAGTACAAAGATATCAAACCCTGGTCACACAAGGTGCGCTCGCTCGACAAGAATTAGATCGCAAATTGAGCGAACATAAAGTAAATTTAGCCGCTTTAGAACGCTCAGAGCAACAATTAAAAGAATATAGTGACGGTTCGCGCAGCGAAGATATCGAGCTAACAAAAGCTAAAGTAGAAGCAGCAAAAGCACAATTAGAAGTAGTTAAAACCAATCTCGAAGAAACAGTAATTCGCGCTCCATTTGACGGCATCATTTCTCAAAAATATGCTACCGTAGGCTCGATTATCACCCCCACCACTTCAGCTTCTTCTACCGCTTCAGCTACTTCCACTTCGATCGTGGCAATAACTTCCGGTTTAGAAGCAAAAATAAATGTCCCCGAAGCAAGTATTTCTCAAATAAAAACGGGCCAGCAAGTAGAAATTGTTGCCGATGCTTATCCTCAAGAGACTTTTACAGCAAAAGTCACACAAGTAGCCCCAGAAGCAGTAGTCCAAAATAATGTTACTTTCTTTGAGGTGAAATTAGAACTAATTGAAGGTCGATCGAAATTGCGCTCTGGGATGAACGTCGATGCCACTTTCATCGGCCAAACCAAACAAGCATTAACTATCCCGACAGTAGCGATCGCCCTGCAAAACGGTGAAATGGGAGTGATGCTTTTAGACGAGGAAAATCAAGTTCAATTTCAACCCGTAACAGTAGGTTTAACCCAAAACGGCGAAACTGAAATTCTCGATGGTTTGCAGTCAGGAGAGCGGGTATTTATTGATTCTCCCAAACAAAATAAAAGATCTTTTGGTAATAGGTAATCTAAATAGGAGGTAAAATTCAATGGGTGCAGATTTAAAAGAAAACCTAAACATGGCATTGCGAACTTTAACCGCCAACAAAATGCGTAATTGCCTGACGATGTTGGGGATGATTATCGGTAATGCTTCAGTAATTGCAATGGTATCTGTAGGACAAGGTACTCAGAACGAAATTAAGAAACAATTTGAGTCTTTAGGGACTAATATTTTATTTATCGTGCCAGGAGTGCAGCAAAGAGGGCCTCAAGCTGGAGCAGTTCAAGCAAATACTTTGTTGTTATCCGATGCCGAAGCGATCGCTAAAGAAGTTCCAGCAGTCAGTTACGTTGCTCCAGAAAAAATCGAACGTTTGCGTCTAGTTTATGGCGATCGCGATACGAATGTTAGCGTCACCGGTACTACTGAAACATATCCGCAAGTTAGAAATTCCGAAGTTGCTAAGGGTCGTTTTTTTAATACCGTAGAGGTTGAAAGTCTCTCTCGAGTAGCAGTACTCGGTAGCGAAACGGCTCGACAATTATTCGGCACTCGCTCCCCGTTAAATGAAAAAATTCGCATCGGCGATCTCAGTTTTCAGGTAATTGGGGTGATGGCAGAAAAGGGTGCGGCCTTGGGTCAAAATCAAGATGAAGTAGCTTTTATCCCTATTGTGGTGATGGCTAATCAATTAAGCGGAAGAGATAACCTCAATACTAGCCCCACAGTACAGACTATTTCTGTTTCAGCTCGCGATCGATCTAGTTCTAGTGCTGCTCAATATCAAATTACTAACCTGCTCCGTTTGCGTCACAATATTTTAGATGGTGAAGATGATTTTACGGTTCGCAACCAGCAAGATTTGTTAAAAACTGCCAATAATGTGACTAATTTACTGATTTTGGTTTTAGGTGTGACGGCAAGTATTTCTCTAATTGTCGGCGGTATCGGTATCATGAATATGATGTTGGTATCGGTAACCGAACGTACCAAAGAAATTGGTTTACGCAAGGCTCTCGGTGCGACTGGTCAAGATATATTAATACAGTTCAGTATCGAATCGATCCTTTTATCTACCACTGGAGGAGTTTTGGGTATTGTTTTGGGTGTGGGTGGAATTGTCTTAGTTGCTGCGGCAAGTCCTTTGAGTGCGATAGTTTCGGGTAATTCAATTTTGTTAGCTTTTAGTGTTTCTAGCAGTATTGGTTTGATATTTGGCATAATTCCGGCTCGTAATGCTGCCAATCTCGATCCTATTTTGGCATTAAGAAGTAGTTAGTTTAAGGCTGAATTATCGGACAAATAGTATCTGCTTTTGTGTTTTGTTTTGGTTGAGTTTCTGAAATTAAAGACTGTAATTTAATTTTGAGATCTTTTAATTGTTCGATGCGATCGTCTATTTCTTCAATTTTAATTTTAAGAGTCTGGCGAACTTTACTACAAGGCATTTCTCCTCGATCGTGAATTTGCAGTAGCTGTCCAATTTCAGTGAGGCTCAAACCAAGACTTTGAGAGCGTTTAATAAAATTAAGTCGCCCAACAATTTCAGGAGAAAAAAGCCTAAACCCTCCTTCTGTGCGCTTTAGGGCTTGAAGCAATCCCAATTTTTCATAATAGCGAATTGTTTCGATTGAAACCTTAGTTATTGAAGAGATTTCCCCGATCCGCAAGAGTTTTTCTTCTCGATCCGACATAAGCAATTTTAATAAAAAAAATCAATTACTAAGCTAAAAAATCCACTTCTAAATTTACTTCTGGATTCACTTTAATTTTATATACTAAATCGATTTGGTGCTGAGAATAAGCATTTAAATTTAAATTCCAAATACAAAAACCATTTTCATCTGGCTCGACTCGATCGCTTGTTTTAGTTTTTATTATTTCGATTGTGACTTCTTCTAATTCTGAAATTGGTACTCGTTCGATTAGTTTAATTTCCCTGTTGCGATCGCTAATATTAGAAAGAAAAATTTGAACTGTAAAAATATAAATATCCCACTTTGTGAGATTATCTTCTTTTTTTTCCCAATCTTTTTCTCGCTGTACTCTTATTCCCGCATCCGCACCCCATCCTAAAGCAAATTTTTCTTGAGGTGCGATAAATAAAATTGAAGTTTTACCAATAAATTCTGTAGCACTAATTAAGTCTACTGGTGCGGCTAATAAAGGATAATTAGATAGATTAGTTTGAGTACTTTTAAGAATTACTTGCGGGGCTATTTCTGGCATTAAAAGATATTCTATTTCTGCGGGCGATCGAAATTCAAATAAAGGTACTCGATAGGGACGACCGTCAGAAGGGATCTTAGCTTTATTTAAAGCTCTTAATATCCTTACTTCTCCCCCATCATCGACACCGGGTAAATTAACAGTAGTTGATATTTGTTCTGGTTTAATTCCGGTTGTTTGGATTGTTTGTTCTCTAGGTTTGACAATAATTTGTTCCGATTTATTTTTAATATTAAGTAAATCGTCGTTAAGTAGAGGTGGTTCTGTTCCCAAACTAGCCCTTGCTGTCGAAAAAACTAAATCGACATTTTCCCAATCTTCTCCGGTATTTTGCCAAACACAACCATCACAGCCAAACTCGATCGAAGCTTTTTCTGCTGTTATTAAACGCGCCCGATGCCAAGGTCGCCAAAGAGCGTTAGCAACGATATATTCAAAGCTTATTTCGTATTCTCTTGGTTGGTTAATTGTCAGATCTACTTCGATATTAGCTGTATAAATATAATCCGGTCGGGCGATATTTTCGATTCTTGCGATTAAATAATTAATCTTTTCTGCCAGTTTTTCTTGTTCGTAATAGTTACTAACAATTTCGTTTTGTAAGTCTCGCATTCTTTGCCACAAAGAATTTAATTGCCTGCGCCAACTGCTAAGATCTAACTGTCCCCAAACCGCATCGATCGGAATTTCTGCGATAGTTTTATTTAATATCTCTTTTAATCTTATAAAAGATTTTTCACCGTGCTGACGTTCTTCATTTTTTATTTCAAAATTATTTACAAAATCACGATATTCTACTAACAGTTCTTTGATTTCTGCTGGTTTTTCTGCTTCTTTAACTAACATTTTACGGCGCGATCGCACGTCATTAATAAGATTATTTTTAGACAAATTTACAAATTCCGCTCTTAAAGATTTATCCCAAAGAAGCGGAGTGATTTTATCTATTTTTACCCTCCACAAACCAGGATTTAAATTAATAGTTGTTTTTCGCCTTACTAAAGCCCGATCTTCAAGTAAAGTTACTACAGAAATAGGAGCATTTATAATTAATTCACTAATTCTTTTTGACATAATTTTTTATCCCCCCTGACCTCCTACCCACTCTCTGACCCCTGACCTCCTACCCACTCTCTGACCCCTGTACCGACGTACCATGGTACGTCCTCTAACCTCATTTTTATTCTCTTCTATTACCGCCAATTAACTCTTTATCGATAAAAGTTTTAACAGTATAATTTACTTCTAAAATTGTTTCTTCTTTTGCGGGTAAATCGATTTGCCAGCGATAACCGCCTTTAATTATGGCATTTCTTTCTTTTTGATTGTATTCTTCCCATTCTGGAGATAAGCGATCGATCTCGACATCGACTTTAACATTGCGATCGGCTACGGGTATTCTTTCTCTAACTTCTATTTTTGCCGATCTATTTAAACGGTTGGCCAGATCTATTTTAATTTGATGGTGTAATTG
This sequence comes from uncultured bacterium, assembly GCA_964458305.1. Taxonomy (GTDB): domain Bacteria; phylum Cyanobacteriota; class Cyanobacteriia; order Cyanobacteriales; family JASJDA01; genus JASJDA01. The sequence continues at coordinate 68,263 of CAYWIH010000002.1, forward strand.
ATTTAAGGCTACTAAACTATCGCTCGATCGGGTTTCATTATAGTTAGTATTGCGAGCAACTTTTATTGCTTGTTCTACTCCCAATCCTAATTCCATTTCTCCACCAGTTGGGACAGTTTTAATGTTAGTTCCGAGGATATATTCTCCATCGACATAAATATCCGCCGATCCTGCCAATAATGGGGCTTGTAGTGGGTTGCGAAGCTGGGCGATTCTAAATACATTTGTACTTTCGCGCGGAACTACTACATAACGTAAATTAACATCTGTATTTTGAGATGCGATCGCCACTGAATGAAATTGTCCGTCGCTGAGTAAATCTATTCTTCCTGCTGCTAAATAAGCATAATCGAAAGATCCTGCTTCTTCGCGAACGTCGATCGATCCGATAGGAAGAGATGGTATGTTATTTGTGGCTTCAAAAGTGGCTTTTTTTACTCGATCGATAATATTGAAAGATACGATCGCTTTTTGCCGTTTGAGGTATGTTAAGTATATTTCTTGGCGCGATTCGATGTATAATTTACCTCGTTTGGATCTATTATCTGCCGAACTCAATCGCATTAAATTATATGCCAGGCGATCGATCTGAGTTGACATTTTTATTCTCGACTGCGATCTTTTTCGCAATGATGAAGATCTAGTAGTAATTCCTCTTGCTTTTTCTTCTGGTTCTTCTAAAGTATATCCAGCATTAGCACCAGCTTGTTCTAGCCGAGCTATTACCTCTTCAGCTTTTTCTTTAGTTAAACCTTGTATGGCTGCTGGTATTGATTCGACGAACTCTTTAGATTCTTTCAGCCCCAAACCAGTAATCGATCTTATTTCTTTGAGGATCGCAACTTTGTTCCGTTGTGGAACATTTGTCAGATAAACATCAAATTCTGTTTGTTCTTCTTCTGGTTCGGCAGCAGCACCCATCATCCCCGGCATCATCATACCACCAAAAGCACTAGGAGGAGCATCAAGTTCTTCAAGATCGTAGGGAATATCCAAATCTAAAAGAGGTGCTACATTGACAGGAGATATATAAGGCAGATCGTATCGATCTGAAACGAGATCTTGCTTAGCTATATTTTTATGTCGATCGTAATCTTCAAAAAGAACTTCAGATCCTCTAGGAGGTTGTCGCCATCCAGTTTTTACTGGTAAACTAGGCTGAGCCTTGCCAATACGTAAAGAAGGTAATTCTGGTAATTCGCACCAACTTTCTGGCAAAGCGGTGGATAATTCTAAACGCACCCCCAACCAATCTTCGCCACTATAATGAGCGATCGAGGCACGCATTGCAATAGTCGCTGTATTATTTTTACTATCCAAACGACAAACATAAGTAGGAGTCCAACGCGCTCCAGGCACGAAGTATTCTATTATTAATCTAGCTCGAGTAAAATTAGCTATCTCCCCGCTATAATTTAAACTTACTATTACTGTTTTGCGTAATTCGTTCGGTTTGGCTGCTTTTGCTGTCGAGGCTAATTTTTGTTTTTGTTCTAGATCTTGAAGATGTTCGATCGCCTGACGTAATTTTGCTTTATTTTCGCGTCGCTCTTTTAATTTAATCTTAATTTCTTCTTCTTTAAAATTAGCTATTGCTAATCTTGCAGCGATCGGCGATGGTGGTGGGGCTTTTTTCGGATCTGGGTGGGGGCGATCGGGTATCTTTAAATCTGCGATCGCTTCTATTTCTGCATCTATTAAAGCGATGATGTTCTGTAATTTCTGTTCTGCTGCTTTGGCTTGTCTTATTGCTTCTTCTGGGGGAATAGAGTCGATTTTTTGCGGTGGTGGTACTGCCAAACCGATGCGAATATCCGTGGCGATCGCACTATTTTCTGACGATTCTGTTTCTACTCTAGCCCTAACGGAACTATCTTCTAAAGCTAAAGGCAGCCCAGCAATTTCTACTCTACTGGGTATCTCCCCATCGACTAATTCTAAGTTAGCGATGCGGGTTATTGTCGCACCACTTGCATACACTTTTGCCTTATCGATGTTGGAATTTAATCGAGCTAAACTCATAAAATACATCCAGTCTCAAATTCATATTACAGCACAAGAGCAATAGGGAAATATTAATAAATCCTTCCCTCGGCATTGCGGTTGAATCCACAATCGAATAAAGATAATTATTTGTAGGAGAGTTTTTGGGATGAATAGCTGAAGGCGATCGGCTCAGATTAAAGAATAATAAAAATAGTTAAGCAAAAGAATCTAGAAAAAAAATGTTTTTTAAAGCCGACAGCCCAGAACTAACTTATTGCTCCATTATTAACGATAGATTTCCAAATCCTTTGAGAGGAATTATGTATTTTGGTTGTTTGTATGTAGAAGTTAAATCTTATTCTCTTGAAGACTTAGCTGATAATACTACAACAGCAAACGATTTTTTAGCTTCACTCGAACCTAATTTATCGATTGTTACCGAAAATGAGGAAAAACTTATTATTTGGAGACAAAATGAGGTGTTAAGTAGAACGAGTCGTTTTAAAAAAGAAAAAGTTGCTGCTTAAATTAGATCGAATTTAAAAAATCAATTATCAGAAGTCAAATTAATATCAACGTAAAAATCACTGAAGATCGAGGGAAGCAAACAGATTAGAAACACGATCTCAAAGCATGTAATTTAAATTTGTCAAGAGATTTAGAAGGACGAAGAAAAAAAATTGCCAAAACCTTTGGCAAAACTGAGAAAAACTCTGTAATAGTAAAATTTAGAACCGCAATTGATTTCTCAGAAAGTCTAAAACAACTAGAATATTAAGTTAGTTGAGATTATGTTTTAGATCGAGGTGTTTAAAAACGGTACCGATTAAATCTTGAGGAGCATATGGTTTTGTGATGTAGTCCGTACCTCCTTGTCGTAAAGCCCAAAAGCGATCGAATTCTTCAGCTCTAGAACTGCAAAACAAGATAGGTATTTCTTGCCATTCTTGGGAACGGGAACGAATTTGACGACAAAACTCCAAACCATTAATACCAGGTAAAATAATATCTAAGAGAATCATATCGGGGAAGGAATTAACTTTTAACCAGTTCCAAGCGTTTTCTACACTATTTACTTCTCCGACTTTAAATCCAGCTTGTCTTAATAATGCTGACATTAGCCTTCTTTCTGATTTAGTGTCTTCCACTACAAGTACAGTCTTCATTCTTATGATTTTAACTTTGTTATTTTTACTAGGATCTATAACAGATCTAATAACAATAAAAAGTGATTAAATGGTGACTTATATTATCTCTCCTCAAATTTAAACAATCTTGAAAAATGATTAAAAAATAAATCCAAAGGTTGCCAATGTAATTAATTATCGTCGGCTTTTGCCTCCTAGGCAAAAGTTTTGCTTCTTTCGGTAGTTACTAATACCTTAGTTTAAGACCGCCCCTTCTCTAAGGGAAACCGATCTTTAAAGGATACAGTCCGCTTTCAGGAATTGGTATAAGAAGAGATGCAAAGCAAGTCTAATCGCTTTGTTCAACTTGCTTTTGTTTAATATTTAAAAAGTTGTAAGTCCCCAATGAGTTAAACAAAGTTTGAGGGGAAAAGTGGTTACAAAAATAAGAGGCTGAATGAAGATAATTTCGATTGTTGTAAGCTTGATAAGAGTAGAAAAAATCGTGAAGCTGGTGGACATTGAAAATATTTTAAGGCTGTTTCAAATGCATTCTATCATAGAATCAATCGACTGCAGCCTTTAATTTGACGAAAATTAGATAATATAAATTTTATTTGCAATTAATTGTCCGAGCTGGGTTGTTCAAAAAAATCCAGGTTATTTTTGTTAAATTTTATTTTAATTGACTAATAGTTTAAGCAAAGATGATAACATTGTTATTTGTAAAACTATTAAATTAATCTGGTCATCGATCGCTACATTATAAGTCAAAACTAATTAGTAAGATTTGAGGTGATTTCTAGATTTTAAAAATGTTAATTTGCTTGTTAAGGAGAATTAAAAGGATCGAAGTTCGTTAGTTGTAATAATACATCAAATATTTCGAGCTTCAATTTTCGATCTCAGAGCGAACTGGATAATTAGATCGCGTTTCATTATTAGATTGCAATAAAACAAGCAGAGCGATCGATAAATTAGCGGAAGTTTTTTAGGAAAGCGAACAATTAAAATGTAATCAAAAGAAATAAAAATATAAAGAAAGAGTAAGAATAATGAATCAAAATTTACTAGAGACCTTAAAAAAAATCTGTCCCGAACAAATAGGAGAATTGATTAATTCTTGTCGTATATCGATAGAATCTTATCAACTAGAGGAAAATAATTCACAAGAATCGACTTTGTTTGCGATGATTTATAGCCCTTATTGTCTCTTAAATGAATTATTGGTTTACGAAACGGAACTAGATTTGGTCGCTGAGGAAATGGGTTTAAATTCGATCTTAATTATTCCAGAGGGGCCAAATAATTTAGATTATTTTTTTAAAACTGCGTGATGGGAGAGTTTGCTGGTAGTTGCGATCGATATGTTATGATAAACTCAGGTAAAGATAAAGATTAACGATTAAGCATTGATTCAGTATTAAAGGTTTGTCCGTCAAGTATTGAGCGATTTTTTTCAAATAATCTTCTCTCTTTAAGCACAACAATCATGGAGAAGAAAAAAACATATGTCAATTTATGTAGGTAATCTATCTTACGAAGTCGAGAAAGAAGACTTAGATGCAGTATTTACCGAATACGGAGCTGTTAAAAGAGTTTATATTCCCACCGATCGCGAAACAGGTAGAGTCAGAGGATTTGCGTTTGTAGAAATGGAATCTGAGACTGATGAAGATAAAGCAATTGAAATTTTAGATGGTGCTAGCTGGATGGGACGCGACATGAAAGTTAATAAAGCTAGACCTCGCCAAGATAATAATTCATTCAGTGGTAGTCGTCGTAACAACCGCTTCTAAACTTCTAAATTGAATTTTAAAAAAAGCTTCTGAGTTGAAAGTAGATTAATTGTAAATCGCTTCGATCGGAAGCTTTTTTCGATCGACGAGCAATAAATTAATACTTAAATCGTGGGAACATATTCGAGCGGGCGATAGTCTAGTCAATTGTATTCTTCTTTTGCTATCTTTTTTCAGGCGTTAATAGCTTAAGTTATTTAGATTTTAAAACAATTATCAATTAGTCAGGCAATTTTCGGAACTTTTTCTCTTGCTAATTATTCTATTAATACGAGAGTTAGCTTTAAATAAAAGTCAAAGTAATTGGAGATAGTTTTTCGATAATGGCTGTAATAAACGGGACAATTTCTGATGATATTTTATCGGGAACATTTGGAAATGATGTTCTTCAAGGTTTTGAAGGTAATGATGTTTTAAATGGAGGATCGGGGGACGATCTTTTGAGAGGAGGAGGGGGAAACGATACTCTTAATGGAGGATTCGGCATCGATACTATAGATGGTGGATCGGGATTCGATCTGGTTGATTATAATTATTTAAATGGAGTAGTTAATCTCGATCTCAATACTGGTATCGCCAGGTTTCCGGGCAATACAACTTTAACCGAAACATTAATCAGTATTGAAGATGTCATTGGTAGTAATGGTAACGATACTTTAATTGGCAACAATGTCGGCAATCAACTTTTTGGCAGTAACGGTAACGATCTTTTGAGAGGAGGAGGAGGAAACGATACTCTTAATGGAGGATTCGGTATCGATACTCTAGATGGTGGATCGGGGATAGATCTGGTTGATTATAATTATTTAAATGGAGTAGTTAATCTCGATCTCAATACTGGTATCGCCAGGTTTCCGGGCAATACAACTTTAACCGAAACATTAATCAGTATTGAAGATGTCATTGGTAGTAATGGTAACGATACTTTAATTGGCAACAATGTCGATAATTATTTTGTTGGCAGTAAAGGAAACGATTTTTTATTCGGACAAGGTGGTAACGATATTTTAGTAGGAGGAGGAGTTGCAAATAATAGTTCTGAATTTGATATCTTAGAAGGAGGATTCGGAGCGGATACTTTTGTATTGGGCGATTCTATTGATACTTTTTATAAAGGAGATGGTTTCGCTACTATTACTGACTTTTTTGCGATCGAAGGTGATGTAATTGAAGTTAGCGCACGATACAACTACGAACTAAAATCAGCCTTTGGTGGAGTGGATCTTGTTTATCAGGGAGATGCGATCGCTTTTATTGATGGGGTAAGTTTAAACGATATTAATCTTGCACCAGTTTCTTCAGGTGGCAATTTTATTTACGTTTAAATTAGTACGGCGATCGAATAAAGGAGAAAAATAAGGTTTTTTGATTCGATCGCCTTAAGTACCTGGTAAATTACGTAAATGTTCCGGTAAATGGTAGCGATCGCACAATACTTGTAAAAGAGGCCCGTGTAAGTCTAATTTGACGATGCTAATAGATGCTACTGGCATATCGATGCGATCGCGATAGCGTCCGATATCCATGCCTAACAAGCTAGAAAGAACGATCCTAATCGTTGATTTGTGCGCGACTACTAAAACATTGCCGCTAGAATAGTTTTGCTGTATTTCTGCGAGTACTAAAGATGCTCTACTGGCTACTTCTGTAGCGGTTTCCCCTCTAGTAGGTGCGTTCCAAGCTGGTTCGGTCATCCAGTTAAAATAATCTTCTAGATATTCTTGTTTGACTTCTTCTTTTGATTTTCCTTCCCACTCTCCAAAATTCATTTCTTTTAAGCCGTCTCGAATTTGCATTGCCATGCCGATCGTTTCGCACAGTGGTTTGGCAGTGGCAATAGTTCGCTTCATCGGACTGACAAAAATGGCTTTCCAGGCGATCGATTTATAAACTTTAGCAAATGCTTCGGCCATTTCTTTACCGCTTGGGGTAAGGTCTGGATTTAATTCGCCGCAAAATCCATCGCTTTTGCTAGAGTCTGTTTCTCCATGTCTTAGGAAGTAAATTGTTAAACTCATACAATATAAATCCGAGCTAATTTGCGATCGATTTTTTTAATTCAAGCCACCAAAAAATTATAAACCCAAAAATACTTTTCAATTCTGTTTATTCTTTTTTTATATAAGCTTAACTTTCAATTATTACCTTTTTAGTTGGCAAATTTTTATCTATACTTCGATTTCATAAATCTTAACAGTCGAAAAAATTAGATTTTGAAGATTTTTATTAACGAAAGTCTTGGCTTCTGCGGCTTGATGTGGTAATCTCTTATTATGCTTTTTAAAAGAGCGTATGATATTTTGGAAAATTATAACTATTTTTAGAAATAGAGGTTTGTAACCCTTTTATTAGGAAGCGATCGATCTTTTTTAAGCTAATTTTTAGCAGTTCAGTTGAAGCGATGTTTTATTCTACAAAAATATCTTGACTTGACAAAAATAATAAAGTGTGCGTAAAGGGAAAATAAAAGCGATCGCACCAAAGAATATTTTATCTCGATCGAGATTTTTTTTAGATGGTAACTACCAATATCTTAAAAAGGTTTTACCTTCGATAAAAGGCTGGTATAGCAGTTGGTAGGATTCATCTTTATCTCTAGCATAGCGATCGATATGTTCTTTTACAGTTTTAATTGAAGTTATATCGTCGCTGTCCCAGATTCCATCTTCATAAAATTGTTCTTTCATTCCTCCACGTTGATAAGATATCTGAGGATGGTACAAACATATTTCTGTAACTGTAAATGTTGGCGGATCGATTACTTCTAGTTTTCCATTTAATCTTTTTTTTCTAGTTCTCATCGTAGCAACATAATCCCACCATAATTGATAGCGACGATATTCTTTAACGCGAAGATCGTATTTAAAACTACTTTATATGTTCCAGGAACTTGACATCTAAAATCTTCTCTACAACTTCCTGTAATCCAATTTTCAGCCCAGTAGCGTTCAAAGCCTTCAAAATAGACATCATCTCTGATATATCCTAAATTTTTTAGTCCTTTAATAGGATCGTAGTATTCAATTTCTCTTTCAAAAAAAAGAGCCTCAAAACATTTTAAAACTTCAGCATCCTTTGTTTTTATGCCATTCTCAGTAAGAAAAGTTATATAATCATAGTCTAGATCGTTAATTTCGGAAGCGTTAACTTTTTTAGGTTCTAATATTGATATATCTAAGCCCATATTTAATACCTTTTCTGTTTAATGTTGCTAAACTTGGCGAAAACTCATCCTATTTTCTAAAATAATTTATAAAAATAGTGTCTAGAAGAAAATTAATTTAATTTAATAATATTTAAGATAATTTTTAATTAATGATAAAAGGATTAAAATTGATGACTTACATACTTTAATTTAGAAAAACCTGCAATCTCTAACCTCTAACTAGACCTAATGACATACGCGGTGTAAATAAAAGGCTAATTGGTATCATCAGTCAAAAATTAGGACAATAGATAACAAGTCTTGGGAAATTTTATTTTTTAGAAATGGAATAATTAAAATTGATATTTAAGATAATAAATTGAATAAATTTAGAAATATATCCCGAGATTGACCCGGGAAAAAATTAAAACTAAGAAACGATATCTTTAAGAGCAGGTTTTAAATTAGGATATTGATATTCAAAACCGATCGATTGAGTCTTTTTCGGTAAAACTTGCTGACCTTCGAGAACTACTTTAGCACCATCGCCTAACAGTAATTCTAAAGCAAAACTCGGCACTGGCAGCCAAGAAGGACGATTTAATACTTCTCCCAATACCTGACAGAATTGGTTCATACGTACTGGATTGGGGGCAGTAGCGTTAAAAGTTCCGGCCAGATCCGATCTTTTTAATGCTGTAATAATAAGATTTACGAGGTCGTCGCGATGTATCCAAGAAAACCATTGATTGCCGTTACCTAAAGGCCCTCCGGCATACATTTTAAAAGGGGCTAACATTTTACCTAAAGCACCGCCATCCCCTAAAACTATACCAATTCTGAGGATAACTAAACGAACGTCAACTGAAGTTACTTTTTGTGCTTCTGCTTCCCAATTTTTGCAAACTTCTGCTAAAAAATCATTACCGGGGGGGCTATTTTCCTCAAAAGTTGCGGTTTCGCTAGTTCCGTAATAGCCGATCGCGGAGGCATTTACCAATACGCTGGGTTTGGGATCTGCTTTTGCTATTGCTGCGACAAGATTTTTAGTAGCCAGTTCCCGACTTGCCTTAATTTCTTGTTTGTGCTGTTCGCTCCAACGTTCGGCGATCGGTTCTCCTGCTAAGTTTACCACGCCATCGCAGCCAGAAATTTTATTTTGCCATTCTCCGGGTTGTTTGGGGTTATATTGTGCTATTTCTAAGTTTGGAAAAGCAGAAGGAGGGAATACTTTTTTTGCTCTTTCAAGGTTGCGGGTAAAAATTAATAATTGATGTCCTTCACGGTTAAGTTTTTGTACTAAACGACTGCCAACAAATCCTGTTGCTCCGGTAATTGCTATTTTCATTTACTATTTTTGGAGGATATAAACAAATAAAGACCAAAGAGCGAAAATTATAATAATGTATTTATAGTTTACCTGCGATCGCTGCTTCGGCCTTTAATATTTTTTTAAAAGATTATTCTGGTTAACTGCCTTGAATTTTCAACAGTAAAAATCCCCAAGCTAAACCGAAAAGAATTAAAACAGGAGCGGCGATCGCTCCATAAAAAAGCATACTTTCAGCACTCATAATTTTCTCTCATCTAGATATATTTCAACTTATGATAACTGCTGCGATCGATTTTCCCCCCAGACGATCGCCCTCTTTTAATACCGTTTTTGTTTATTACTACACTCGATGAATTTTGTACCGACGTACCATGGTAAGCCCCTACTGAATTTTGCAGTTGTCCGATCGGAAATTATATGGTAAAACGAACGAGTCGAAGGATAAAATTAAAAACTTTAAAAATGGCTACAGATCCGACTATCCTTAAAATAGCCGTTACTTTAGGAGATCCTGCGGGTATCGGGCCCGAAATTGTGCTAAAAGCTTTAGCAGATCGTGAATTAGTGCCTGAAAATTGTTCGATAACCGCGATCGGCACTCGATCGCTCTTAGAAGAAAGATATCAATATCTTCGTCAAAAATCGTCAGAATTAGCAGATCCGGCGACAATATCAATCTTAGATATTCCTTTAAATTATGGAGATCGCATCGAACTCGGTCAAGGAAATGCTGTAAGTGGTGCGGCTAGTTTTGCTTATTTAACTGAAGCGATCGCCAGAACTATTAAAGGGGAATTTAATGCTATTGTCACCGCACCGATCGCTAAATATTTATGGCAAGAAGCAGGATATAATTATCCCGGTCAAACAGAAGTTTTAGCAAGCAGTGCCAAAGCAGATCGATATGGGATGTTATTTGTAGCCCGATCGCCCCATACGGGTTTTATCTTACGTACCCTCTTAGCTACTACCCATATTCCCTTATCTCAAGTTCCATCGGTTTTAAATCCCGAGTTAATGTCAAAAAAATTAGCATTGTTGATAGACTGTCTTCGCACTGATTTTGGTATTAACAACCCTAAAATAGTTATCTCGGGTTTGAACCCTCATAGCGGTGAAAACGGACAATTAGGAAGGGAAGAAAAAGATTGGTTAATACCTTGGTTGGAAAAAGAAAAGCAAAACTATCCCAATCTAAAATTAATCGGCCCCGTACCTCCCGATACGATGTGGGTCAAACCAGGTCGTGCTTGGTACGATAAAGTAAATTCCGATAATGCTGCCGATGCTTATCTAGCTTTATATCACGATCAAGGCCTAATTCCAGTAAAATTAATGGCTTTCGATCGCGCGATTAATACGACGATCGGGTTACCTTTGATTCGTACTTCCCCAGATCACGGTACTGCTTTCGATATTGCCCGACAGGGTATTGCCGATCCCAATAGTATCAAAGCCGCGATCGCTTTAGCAACAGAACTGGCCCGACACCGACAACAGAACTATCAATACTTAAATTCCCGTTAAATTATACGACGATCGCTTTACCTTTGATTCGCACTTTCCCAGATCTTGGTACTGCCGATCCCAATAGTATCGAAGTTGCCCGCTTTAGCAATTCTCGATCTAACAGGGTTAAATTCTTACTTGTGATTTCCATTCTTTGCTTTAGTGTTTGCGATCGTTTCTTTTGCTTTTAGCTTGGATCATACTTAAGTAAATACTAGGAGAACAAAGAGCTATTAATTAGTAATTTTAGTATTTTTTATTTGCTAATCAGTTCGCAAATTCTAGTATTTTTACGGAATAAACGATCGACAAAAATTTAAATTCCATAAAGCGAGAAAGAAAATTACAAATTTTCAAAAGCCAGGATTTAACTTCGATCGAGACAATAAGCGCAAAGAAATTAGCGTTTTTGGGGATAAATAGTCGGGTAAAAAATTTAAAGTATCTATGAAGATCTGACATTTTTAGAGGGTAACATTTAAAATCTCAGAAAAAACACTTAAAATATCTTATGGATTGACTTCCATAAAAATCGAGATCGACGTTATCTCTAATACCTCTTAATAAAAAAAAGCTAATCAAACATCAATTAGAAAAACGAGCGGGAGTAAAATATCGTGTTAATTCTGACTAATTCTGAAGTTCAATACTGTACGGTAACTCATTTTGAAGGTAAAGAAACTGAAACTTTACTAGGCTTGAATTATCGAGGCCTTTTATTTGTTCGCTCGAGCACTTATGCTAAAAATCAATTTAAAAATGCGATCGAACGATGCAGATATTTCTTAGATTTAGAAATCCCAGTCGCATCGATCGTCGTAAAAGAAGGCGATCGCATTAGCGTTTGGTTTGAAAATAAAAAAGTTAAATTAGTTCAAAATCCTGAATTTAGCCCAGTAAAGAACAGTTTAGAAAGAAGACCAGAAATGGCCTGCTAATAATTCAAACAATCGAGAACAAAGCGATCCTCGAAGCGGATCTGAAGCGGGAGCTTCAGCGCGCAAAACTTTCGATCGCCAGTTTTAATTAAATGCTTCTCTTGCCATACAAGCGCGGCCGCTAACTGCTATTTCTGGATCTTTTTGCTGCAAATGTTGAAATTTTGCCAAAATAGGCTTGACAAATTCACTATTTTCTGAAACTCTAGCTAAAAGTGCTTGCAAACCAACTACAGCAGCATAACGAACTACCCATTCCCCATCTTCGCAAACTAACAATAAAACATCGAGAACTTGTTTTTGAGCCGGTAAAATATCCTCTTGGGGTAATTTAGACCAATTGATAAATCCCAAGCCTCTAGCAGCCGCACGACGCACGCTCAAAGAAAAATCGCTGACAGCAGCTTTTAACAATAAATCGAGGGCGCGAGGATCGCCGATCCCAGCAAAAGCACGAATAGTCCAAGCTCTCGCACCATAATTATAATCGTCAAGATTTTCTAATAAATAAGGAACTGCTGGCTCGCCGATATCGATCAATCCATCGACAGCAGCAACGGCAGCTCCGGGATTGTTATAACCCAATATTTCAATTAAAGTAGGGATTGCTGCGGGATCTTTTCGATCGGCTAATGCTTCGGTTGCTTCTAACAAACCATCAGCAGAATCAGCTTTTTCGACAGCTTCTATATATTTTTGTACGGACATTTTTTGAAAGTAACGAGTAGATAATTTCTGATTTCTATACCGACTTACCGGGAGAGAATAGACAGCTTTAGTAACGATCGATCGGTAGGAATCTATAAGTTATCAATTCAAGGAAAGCTGTCTACTCCTTCCACCCAAGGTACGTCGCTTATTACAATAGTCCGTCCATTAACTCCATTAATTTAATACTTTCTTCAGATAAAGCAGTAATTTCCGACTGCTTTGTTAATTGAAATTCTAATAATCCTCTCAAAGCGATTAATTTCATACTATTTTCAGCTAAAGTATTAAAAATTGGCTCTCCAGCAGGATAATAACCGATCGCCCCTAAATCTATTAAAGCCGATCGTCGCAGTTGTAAATTATCTCCAGCCAAAGCCTTAACCAGAATATCCCCGTAAACAGAATTACCAGTTAATTGATACATCGCTCGAGCTGCTGCATACTGTACTTTAGGGACTCGATGTTTTAAAAAAGGCTCGATCTCCTCTTGAGCTTCTGTTGCTCCTAAAGTTCCTAAAGCTTCGATAATTGCCTCGTAGGGCTGCACTAGATGGGGTTTTCCAGGGACTTGCTTAGCCTCCGCTACACCACCTGCAAGTAACTTTAAAAGAGGCTGAATACAACTGGCATCGCCAACAGTTTCTAAAGACTGTGCTGCAGCTTCTCTGACGTAAACATCGGGAAAATCCAAACAGCGAATTAATGGCTCGATCGCTCTTTTATCTCCCAGTTTACCTAAAGCTCTAGCTGCATTTCTTCTTAAAGGATAACCACCGTCGGGTGCTCGATCTTCAGAGTCTTCTAAAGCCAATAATAAAGCATCGATCGCCGCAGGTGTTGCCACTCTAAATCTTCCCAACCACCAAGCAGCATAATAACGCTGACCTAAATCTTCTTTTTGCAATAATTTAGCGATCGCTGTTTCTTCGGTTAACGATTCTGGTTCGCCAAACTCGGGATATTCTTGTTGCATTTGCTCGCAATAAACGTAACAATGCCCGGAACAGTAAACAAATACTAGCGCGCTTTAGCCGGCATTCGCATACTTTTCCGGGCAAGATCTTCAACAATCTCGATCGATTGCTTAAATTTCTCGATCGACTAGAGACTCAATTTTTGCCCCCAGAAGTCGCTCTTCAAATTAGCTGAGAGCGTTAATTGCGTAGTCGAAATAGTTGTTAGCTTCGGTAGCAGATTGACCTTGCAAACCGTGGTTAGCTTTGATGTATTTTAAAGCTTCGATGTACCAGCTAGGAGATAATTCGTAGCTGCGGTTGATTTCATCTAAGCCAGCAACTAAATACTCGTCCATGGGGCCAGTTCCACCAGCTACTAGACAGTAGGTTACCATACGCAAGTAGTAACCGATGTCGCGAGAGCATTTTGCTTTACCTTCTTCGGTAGAAGCGTAGTTGGGCCCGGGAGTAGAAGTAGTGTAAGGGAATTTGCTGTACACTGCTTGAGCTGCTCCGTTAACTAAGCTTTGAGAGTTAGCAGTTAATGTTTTTGCTGCTTCTAAAGCGGCACTAGCTCTTTCAAAACGACCGAAAGCGATTTGAATTTCGGTGTTGCTTAAGAAACGACCTTGAGAATCTGCTGCGGATACTGCTTCGGTTAGAGGTGTTTTCATTTTTTTCGATTTCTCCCTGATATTTTGCTAAAAAACGATGCTTAATTGAATGGTTTGCTTATGCTACTGCCGCTGCTGCGCGATCGAAGTAGCCGGAAATTTCAGAAGCAAGCGCGCTGCAATCGCCAGGAGTGATACCGTTAGGATCGTTAACGATCGCTAATGCTGCTTCTTTCATTTTTTGTACGCCAACTGCAACAGAACTTCCTGGAGTTCCTAATGCTAGGTAAGTTTCGCGTAAACCGTTCAAGCAACGATCTTCTAGTACGGAAGCATCGCCAGAGAAAATCGAGTAAGTTACGTAACGCAAAATAATTTCCATATCCCGCAAGCAAGCTGCGTTGCGACGGCTAGTGTAAGCGTTACCACCAGGAGCGATTAACTGGGGCTGCTCTTTGAATAATTCGCGAGCTGCGTTTGTTACGATCGCCGAAGCGTTGCTAGTAATGCGGTTTACCGCATCCATGCGCTTGTTGCCCTCTTTAACCATGTTGTTAAGAGCGTCGATTTGAGAGCTGGATAGAAATTCCCCTCTTGCATCTGCTTGAGAAACTACTCTAGTGAATGCGTCAAACATTTAGATCTCCTGTCAATAAGTTATGGTCTTATTTTTTAGTTGCGATCGCAACCATTTTTTTGGCAAAACAGGTGGATGTTTCCACTACTGTTTTAGTTTCCTTTATTTTTCTCAAAAGTTAAAGCCATTATCCATGATATGACTCAAACTATTTTTTTAAGAAATATCAGAAAACTTTATGTTTTTATCATATACCGCTTTATCGCGTTTATTTGCCTTTTTGGGGTTACTCTAGTTTCTCCCCAGGTAAATTTTATACAATCCTACGATATTTTTGCTCCCCAGATCTTGTAAATTTTTTAAGCTTTTTCTTAATAAAACTTAATATTATTACAAGCTGATGATGCCCCAAGCTGCTAGAGCGACGGCGATCGCGATCCCAGCAAGTGCCGCTAATCCCCCGTAAAATATTGTTTGGGCGATCAGGGCGTATGCTTTGGAGTAAGGGGGACGTTGCCAACTCCAGCGATAGCCGGATGTCATCCAAGGATATTGTTTGAATTCGTGGGAAAAATAGCCGATTTCTTCCAATTTAGCCCGATAATCTGCACCGTAACGAGGCATTCTCGCAAAAGGCAAATCTCCTTGGGATCTTTGCGGTAATATCCGCCTTCTTTGATAGGGAAGGGTATCCTCGCCAAAGTTCTTCAAATATTCCTCGCTAGTCAGCAAGGCATCTACGAACCCTTCTAAGCCTTTAGTCGCCAAAACGATCGACCAAGCCATTTTTTCGCGATCGTTGTAAATATCCCTTCCTAAAACGCGCCGAACGCACATTTGCACGAAACGATAATTACTATTTGGCTCGTAATTGCGTCGCCGAAAAGTTTCTGAAAGCAGCAAGCCCCGCACGAATTCCCTGACGGTAATTTTTCGGTTTCTCAGCTGAGATTCTAGAAAAACTTGACGGTTGCTAGTTAAAAGTTGCTGTTCGTTAAAGATTTGGCGGTAAGCGGCTCTAATTAGCTCGTTGATTTCTACTTGATTTGGTAGATGAGCTGTTGTATAATTTCTAGGCTGCTCTTCTCCTGGCACTTCAAAACCTGCTACGCGCTGATTTTGACTGTTAGGGGGATAGCTCAATAAAGGAATAGTCATACCTTTGCTTGTCCTCCGCGAACGTTAAATTTAAAATAAGCCTTTAATTATTCCCATCTACGATGGTCGAGAAGGATTGGCTGAGTAATTTTACTCGTCTTTTTCCTTCTCTTTCGAGACTAAAGGAAGATCGGGCTATATTGCTATGTCTACGTCAAAAACAGCAATAATTTGTAATATTTACTACAAACTCGGTAATAATTGAGGAATTTTTCTCGGCAAATCGAATAAAAAACCGTGAATGTATTCTTCTGTCCATTCTTCCCCGTACAAGCGAGCAAACATCCCCCGAGCCGGGTCTTTTTCGGCGCGATATTTGACATAACGCAATTGAGCTTGTAGGATATGCTTTTGCTTGTCAATGTCGTCGATCGCCACTGCTGCGCTAACAAAATCTAAATAAGCGGTGAGATAGTCGCAAAAAGCCGAATATACTCTAGTTTTAACCGTTTCTGTTTTTTCGGGCCGCGTCCACAAAAAAGCTTCCGAAAAGAAGGGTTTTGCTTCTTCTGGAAAATCTCCACCCCAACTTAAATGTTCTTGGTGGGTGCGAAATATTGGTAAAATCGGTTCGGTATATTTATCTCGATAAGCTGGGTCGTCCCGAAAAAGAGGCTGCAGATCGATCGCGATTAGATGACCTCCTGGTAGGGTAACTAAATCCGCACCAAAAAAGGGTAAATCGTAATTTGGCTGGGGAAAAATTACAAAATTAAGTACTTGTAAAGCTCCTCCTCCTCTGACGTGTGCCGCACGAATTTGCCGCAATTTTGGGGTAGAATAAGCAACCGAAGTAGTAATGACTGTTTCAAGTCTTTTTCCTTTTCCGGTTGTTGTTTCTTGGCGATCGAATCCTGGGGGAATTGGATAAGGAGATAAATTTAATTTATCTGATAGAAGATCGATCGCAAAATCTAAAAAAGGTTGATACAAACTCACGTCAATTAAATTTTAAATTGATTGATTTTTTATTTATTTGCTGTCACAGCTAAAGAGCGAGCATCTTCAAAGAGAAATTCGTGCAAAAAGCGATCGGCCCATTCGCTACCGAAATAACTGCTAAATAAACCGTGAGCGGGATCTCGCTCCGCGCTATAACAATCGTAATCTTTTTGAGCGGTAACGATGCGATCTATCTCTTGAGGTTCGGTTAAAAATTCTGCATCTTCGAGGATCTGCCAATACAATTGAATGTATTCTTTGTAAGCTGGAAACAGTCTTTTTACTATAGTTTCTTTGTCGGTTTTGGCAAAGAGAATGTATTTAGAAAAGTAGCGATTGGCATCGTAAAATTTCATGGGAATATTTTGAGCTAAATCTCGATATCGATCGCGAATTTTTGCCATCGGTTCGACATATTTATCTTGATAAGCTCGGTCGTTAAATAACGGTAAAAAATCTAAAACTACTAAATTTTTTACTTTGCCAAAGGTTAAAAAATCTATGCCTAAAAGAGGGATATCGTAATTATGTGCGGGATAGATAACGCTATTAAAGATTTGAGCCGATTCTCCAGCATCGATATAGGTATAACGAATTTTCCGCAGTTGGGGAGATTTATAGCACCAACTTTGAATTGTGGCTTGGTTTTTACCCCGATCGCTTTGGTTGAATTCCAATCCGGGCGGAATCGCTCTTTTTTCTAAATTAAAATGCTTAAATAGCTCTTCTTCTAAATATTCCCTAAAAATTTGATACATAGATTAAGACTCGGATACTATAGCTCTGTTGCGAGGATATCGGATCTCCCAAAACCTCGTCTCATATGCGATCGACAAAGCAACATTACTTAATATCGTTCTCTTAAATACCGGCCCGAGCAAAATTATTTTGAATCAGATCTTCGATGCGATCGCCCGACAAACAACGACGCTCCGAACAATAAGTCATTAAATTCACGCCATTCATCATTTTGACCGTACTGACGCGAACTCGGAAATCATCGGTAACGAACCAACAACGCTCCTGACCTTGATTGTTATCGTAATCGGTATCGATAGTCAAGATACCATCTCGGCCGAACCAATAGCGACTGATTACGGGAATACTTTCAACGTAACCGCGATCGCGAATTAATTTTCCGCTCAATTTGCTGTCATCGTCGGGAATATCGATTAAAATTGCGGCATAATCTGGATTGGGTTCGCGATCGTCTAAATTTCCCTGCCAACTGAAACTTGCTCCTCCGGTTGCTCGATCGGGATCTATGCCTTGAGAGGAGCAAACTTCTGCTATTTTAGAATCGTCTGGCTCGATAACTGTGACGATTAAGTTAGATTCTCCCGATTCGTCGGCAGCATTGTCAAAATGATGTACTGTTCTTTGGGTGAACCAAGTTCCTTCGCTTTTGCGAAAAAAGTCCATCATCGTGGTTGGCGGTTTCAATCTCATTGTTTTTTGCTCCGCAATTTTTTTTGTGCCTTCGGCTTTATCTTTAACTATTTTCTAGATATACTTTAAAAATGCAATTTTTAGCGATTTTACTAGTTTTATTTTTTTTTACAAAAGTTTATTTGCAGTTATTAATTAAAAATTTAAAAAATGCCAAAATTATGCAAAGATCGCGGGCAATAAAAATATAGACCAAATGTAATTATGCAAACATCCCAACAAAGCCAAAAAAAACACCAAGAGACGATCGAATTGCTGCGATCGGGAGAACAATTGCAAGATATTGAATTATCTCATGCCGATTTGTACGGCATTTCTTTAAGAGGTGTTAATTTAACTGGTGCTAATCTCAATAAAGTTAGTTTGACCAATGCTAGATTGACTAATTCTAATTTGAGCGGGGCTAATTTAGCAGGTGCGGATTTGCGCGGTGTCGATTTTAGCAGGGCTAATTTAAGCGGGGCTAATTTAAGCGGAGCTTATTTACAAAGAGCCGATTTGCGTCAAGCTAACTTAAAAGATGCTATTTTCGAAGGAGCTAAATTACAAGTAGCATTGTACGATTCGGTAACGGTTTGGTCGCCAGAATTTAATTATCAAAACTCTGGAGCGGTCGGCCCGGGTGCTATACTCAACGGAGCATTTTTAAATACAGCCAATTTGCGCGGAGTCGATTTGCGCGGAGCTAAACTAATCGGGGCTTATTTGAGCGGTGCGGACTTGATCGGGGCTAATTTGGAGAATGCAGCTTTGAGCGGAGCTAATTTACAAAGAGCTTTCTTGAGCGGGGCTTATTTACGCAATGCAAGATTGAGCGGAGCAGAATTACAAGGGGCCGACTTGCGGGGTGCGGACTTAACCGGAGCAGAAATAAGTCATTTAAACGGTATTGCTGGAGCTGATTTTAGCATGGTAGTGGGATTGAATGAAGGGACGATCGCCCAACTATTAAGCAATCACTCTCAGATCGAGTTGACTACTTGGAATCCTTACACTCGCAACAATACCAAAAATAGTCTGACATTGGAGTGAAAATTGTAACTTATAGCAGTTGAAATAAAGGTTGGGAGATGTTCGATTGGCAAAATGGTTAAATATTAAGGATTATTCCTCTGACTTGTGCTAAGAAGGGTCGATCGCTTCTATTGCAATCGACTTTTAAGTAAAAAAATTGCTAAATAGTTATATAAATTTTAAATAAAACTAAAATTACTAAAGTTGCAAACAAATCAAGATGGTCTGGGCAACCCTGGCAGTAAAGCCGAAGCTAGAAAGATAAAAATTTTTCGGAAGATCTGAAAAATAATTTATCATCTTATTATTGTCAACTGCTTTACAAAGCAACCAAAAATTACTGCAAAATTCTACCTATTGTAGTGAATTTTTAATAGATACCATCTAATGACTCAGCAAAAAGAACGCGCCAAATCATCCCTCAAAGAGGGAGACAAATTAGACTTAGACGGTCTACAACTGAGATTCTCAGAAAAATCAAAATCCCAATTAAAAACCAAAGCCACTGTCATAGCAAGCATATTAGGTATAATACCGGCTTTGATAATTGGAGGATCTACTTACTATTTTGCCGGCCGAGCTATCGATGAGGAGATTGTCAGAGTAGAACGAGAAGAAAATCAAGTTTTAGTTGCCAATAAATTAGAACAGCAAAGACAACTACTGACAATATTGTCCTTCACAACGGTAATTGCAGCATTATTCGGAGGCGGGATCGTCGGTTTTTGGACTAATCGTGCCATTAATTCGGCAATGAAAATTGCTAAAAACTCTAGCCAGTTGTCACCAGAGGCAGCAAAAACAGAGAGAACCGAATTATTAACAGAAGCGATCGGCCACATTCGTGCTTGTATCAAAGAGCAAGATATTCTCGATGCAACGGTAGAAGAGCTACAAAGAATTCTCAAATGCGATCGAGCAGTCGTTTATTCCCTCGAAGCAGAATCTCGAGCTACAGTAGTGGCTGAAGCCGTTCAACCGCGCTGGCCCAGAGCTTTGGGACGGAAGATCGAAGATCCTTGTTTTGATGCTAAATACGCTAAAGAATATGAAAACGGTCGAGTTAGGGCGATCGAAAATATTGATAATAGCGGCATGACTCGGTGTTACATCGACCAACTCAAAAAATTTAAAGTTAAAGCTAATTTAGTTACTCCTATTGTCAGCGAAGGAAAATTGTTGGGTTTGTTAGTAGCTCATCAATGCGACGGCCCCCGATATTGGCAGCAGTGGGAAGTCGATCTGACGGCTCAGCTGGCATCCCAAGTCGGTTTTGCTCTCGATAACGCTCGAGTTTTAGAACGAGCCACTCAAATCCAAAAACAGTTAGAAAACGAAACAGAATGGACGCAGTATTTTACCGATGCGATCGGCTATATTCGCGCTTCCTTGCAAGAAACAGAACTGCTCAAAGCCGTTGTTAAAGAAGTTCGCGGAGTTCTCAGTTGCGATCGAGTGGTAATTTATGGTTTAGAAGCAGAAAATCGCGGCGTAGTAATTGCAGAATCGGTTACTCCGCGCTGGCCGAGAGCTTTAGGGCGCAAGATCGACGATCCTTGTTTTGATGCAAAATACGCCAAAGAATATGAAAACGGTCGAGTTAGGGCGATCGATAATATTTATGAAGCGGGGATGACTCCTTGTTACATCGAACAGTTAGCAAGATTGGAAGTTAAAGCTAATTTAGTCGCTCCCATTCTCAATGAAGGAAAATTATTGGGTTTGCTAGTAGCTCACCAATGCGACGAACCTCGATTTTGGCAACAATTAGAAATTAGATGGTTCGCTCAAATTGCCATTCAAGTCGGTTTTGCGATCGATAACGCTCGAGTTTTAGCAAAATCTAACCAGATCCAAAAACAACTAGAAACTGAAATCGAGCGAAATGAGTTTTTTACAAATGCGATCGGACATATTCGCAGTTGTATTTCAGAACAAGGAATTATCGAGATTTCCGTTGAAGAAGTCCAAAAAATTCTTAATTGCGATCGAGTGGTAATTTATGGACTAGAAGCAGAAAATCGCGGTGTGGTAATTGCCGAAGCAGTCCAACCACGCTGGCCCAGAGCTTTGGGAAGAACGATTAAAGATCCTTGTTTCGATGCAAAATACGAAACAGAATATCTCAACGGCAGAGTTCGGGCGATCGATAATATTTATGAAGCAGGGATGACTTCTTGTTATGTCGAACAGTTAGAAAGATTGGAAGTTAAAGCTAATTTAGTCGCCCCAATCATCAAAGAAGGAAAATTATTGGGTTTGCTAGTAGCCCATCAATGCGAAGCACCTAGAGTTTGGCAAGAATTAGAAATTAATTGGTTCGCTCAGCTAGCAGTGCAAATCGGCTTTGCAATCGATAATGCCCGTATTTCAGAGCGTTATGCTGCAATGGAGAAAAAACTAGCGCAAATGTCTCGAGACGATGTATTTATGGCTCGAGCCGAGCTACAAGATGGACATTTATTGCAAGCTGAGTTACCGCAACTCTCAGGCCGCAGCGACATCGATATTGAGAATTTTTTAGCCAGGATCGAAACTCAAGAACAAACGATCGCTTCTTTTGCCGATCGCATTCAAGAAATAGTTAATTATAGCTCCGAGCTGGCCGAGGGAGTAGAATTACTAGATCGCAATGCTCGCGAAGATCTTAACGATTTAAACATCTTGAGAGAGCCGATCGAACGATCTTTAGATAATGGAGGTGCGATCGCAACTACAATCGAGGGAACTACACAAGCGATCGATAAAGCGAAATCTCTTTTTAACCAACTCAAGGAGATAGAGAGTTTAATTAGCGATTTTGGCGAACGCATTAACGAACAAACTATGAATTTAATTATTGAAGTTGGTAAGGGCGAACAACAGCTCGATCGCGATTCGATCGCCGGGATGGCCGATCTAATTTATGCTTCGACTCAGCAATTAACTTCTACAGTTGGAGAAATTAAACCAGTAGTTAGCGAAATCGATCGCCATAGCGCAGAAATTACTGCAGGAGTCGATAGTTGGCAACAACAAGATTCCCAGCAAAGGCAATTATGGCAACAGATCGATTCTCAATTCCAAAAACTGCTTGCAGAATCCGACGAGCGAATTAATTGCCTCGATCGAGTTACTAAAACTGCTGCAATTCAATTGCAAACTTCAACCACAGCTAACCAATCTCTTTTAGAATTAAGTTCTCTTGCCAAACAGACTTCAGAACAATCTAGCCTCTTAGCTAACTATCTTAACGAGCTAAAATCATTCGCCCTGAGAATCCATAATTCTCCAGTCGAACCACCTAGAAATTAATTTACAATGTTATCCATTATGGCCCTCTCTTGGGAAGTCGATCGAGAAATTTACCAAATTTTTATTCAAGAAACCCTTCAATTATTGGAGCAGATTGAAGAGATTTTGGTGGGTTTCGATCGCGATTGGAATCAAACTAAAATTGAAGAACTTGTCCGTGCGGCCCATACAATTAAAGGGGGTGCGGCCCAAATTGAATTTAGCGAAACTCAAATCATAGCAGCTCGTCTCGAAGTTTTTTTTCGCCGTCTCAAGCACGAATCTGTTAAAGTAGATCTCGATTTGTTAAACCTTTTAATCGAAGGCTACGAGTTATTAAGGTTATCGGTAATAACTCGCATTGAAAATAACGGCCATCTCGATAATAGTGAAGATTTAATATTTCGATCGGAATCTATTTTTACTCAGCTAGAGGCGATTCTCGAAGACAACTCAGCCGCAGAAGATCGCAATATTCCTAAAATTACCGATGTCGAACCAGATCTTAAAAATTTAATTTGCAATACAGAAATAGCTGAAGCTCTCGAAGATCTCGATCGGGTTTTAATCGAAGCAAGCGAAGCAGATATCTTAAGCCAACTTCAAGATCGGATCGCAATTTTCCTCGATTTAGGGACAGTTTTAGGCATATCTGAATTTGTTACTATCGCCCAAACTACTCGAGCTACTTTAGAAGCAAGTCCTCAAGCGGCTCGAAATATCGGTCAGTTAGCTAAAGTTGGTTTTCAAGCTGCCTTACAAGCATTATTAAACGATAATAACCAAAATAGTAATCCCCCTTCCTTATCTAATGGTTCGATCGAGGATTGGGAAAATTTGGAGATAGATTTATTTTCACCAGATTTAGATCCGATTGTTTTCCAAAATTCGATCGAGCGAGCAAAATCAGTTTTTTTAGAAGATTCTCAAGCTCTCAAACCGCCAAAATTACCAGCTGTAGCGGTTAAGAAAGAATTACATTATAACATTAGCAAATCTTTAGTTTGGCAGTTTCAGAATAATGTTTTTATCTTACCCTACAGAAAAATCGAAAAGAATTTAAGTGCTAAATTTGTTAAATTTATTTACTCGGATGGTGAGAAATATTTACGCTGGCAATCTCAATTGCTTCAAGTTTACCAACTATCTGAATTACTGAGTTATCAATACCCGCAAACTGCGCTCGAACCAAGCAAACAAAAAAAAGATTCTTCGATCTTAATAATCAATTTTCGCTCCCTGATTATTGCCTTAGAAATACGGATCGATCGCATATTTACTGCTTCAGAATTAACAATTAAACCTTTCAGCCTCGCTCTAACTCCACCTAATTATATTTATGGCTGCATCATCTTAGCAAATTCATCTTTAGCTTGCGCGATCGACGTTCCTTTATTATTAACTTTGACCTTCGATAGTCCTCAAAACACAAGTAATTCTCTCGATCGAGTTAATTCAAATAATAATAAACAACCGACTATTTTAGTAGTCGATGATTCTTCTGCTTGGAGACAAACGTTATTATTAGCCTTACAAAAAAAAGGTTATAAAGTCCTACAATCAGCAGATGGAAAAGAAGCGATCGAACAATTACAAAATAACTCCCAAATTCAATTAATTATCAGCGATTTAGAAATGCCTTATATCAATGGCTTCGAATTGCTTGCTTACTGTCGCGAAGATCTATTATTAAAGGAATTGCCATTTATTTTATTAACTACTCGCAACAGCGATCGATATCGAAAGCAGGCAAAAGAATTAGGAGTTACGGAATATTTTACTAAACCTTATAACGAGTCAGAATTATTAGATGCTTTGCAATCTTATTTACAGTCTTAGTATCCGATCTAAATAGAAGCATTTAATGATTAGGGGGACAGGGGGAGTAAGAAATGGAGAGAATTCATTTGGCAATAGTTTTCAAATGAAGAACCATATTTTAAACCCTCTCAATTATTATCATCTAATTTAGTCCGTTAGTTTTTTAAAGAATACTATTAAGCAAATTTAGAACAACAAAAGTTTGTTATTTGAGTTCATTAAAAATTAAAATTCTATAGAATAATTAGCTAATTAAATTCTCTTAATATAAAAAATATAAAGTTATTTCTAAATCCGTATTTATCTCACTTGTTACGAATTTTTACTTGAAATATATTGATATATAGAATTAACTTTTAGGCTTTCTAGAAAACTCTTAAAAATTAGTTTTCGCTTAAAAATAATAAACAGGAATAAATATAATGCTTAAAAAAATTGGCTTAATATCAATTGCCATTATTTGCTTTGGATGCTCTAATTTTGAATCTTCAGAAGATAAAACATTTAAAAAAATATTGGATAATTGGATATCGACAAGTCACGACCCTAAAATAAAGCAATATTTTTCTAATAAAATTAGATATAAACAAGCTAAAAAATCAGCATTATACTATTGCAAACTTAAAAGAAAACATGGTAAAGAAATTGCCAAATATATGTTTTTAAATAAAAGTTTAGAATTGAGCTTACAAGAAAATCAAAAAGATACTTCTAATCTTTTTTTAGTAAATTTATATATTGAAAACTCTGCCGATTTAAGCTATTGTCCTGATAAATAAGTTCCTGCTGCGGTCATAGGTCTAAACTTACCTATCAAACCTTACTAATTTTAACGTGAGTTCGATGAAGTTAGACAGCTTTAAATCAAATGTACTCGGAGCTATACTGATGCGTCTGCGTATTGGTATAGCCGGATCTGCCTTGATTTCAGCTCTTTTTGTTTCGTCGAACTCACGTAAACAAAGTCTCTTATTATTTTTGAGAAATGGTATTACTACGATCGCGTTTAATTATTGAATAATTATCTTGAGTAGAAATAAATGGCAGCAATAAGATCCAATGTAATTTTTGAACTTGAAGATTTTCTTGGTATTCTTGTAAGCCGATCGACATCTTTTCTTGACTAACACGAGAATTATGGCGATACGTGCCAAATAAATAATCCCACCAAGGCAAATTAAAGCCAAAATTACTATTAGTTTCGCATTCAATAATTGAATGATGAATTCTATGCATATCTGGCGTAACTAGAAACCATCTTAATCGACGATCTAATTGCTGTGGCAGCAAAATATTGCCGTGATTGAACATTGACGTTCCATTTAGTAAAATTTCAAACAAAACTACAGCCAAAACCGGAGTTCCCAATAATACTATTGCAGCGATCTTAATTACCATTGAAAGCAAGATTTCAAGGGGATGAAAACGCAAACCAGTACTGACATCAAAATCTCGATCGCCATGATGGATTTTATGCAAATGCCATAAATTTGGTAAAGCATGAAACATAACGTGCTGAAGATAGATCGCTAAATCCAATCCTATTATTGATAGTAAAACTACTTGCCAATTTGCTAGATCGATATTATTCAATAAACCCCAACTATTTCGATCGGCATATATCGCCATACTCACCGCACTAGCTGGAAATATTACTCGCAAGACAATTGTATTTAAAGCTACTAATCCTAAATTATTCAACCAACGCATTCTTTTAGAAATAGATAAATTCCGGCGTGGTGCTAATATTTCCCATAAACTCACTATTAAAAAAATGCCGCAGAAACAACTTAAGCGTATTATCGGCTCATTATTTAGTAGGTTAGATTCCATTGCTTGCTAGAGATATTATTTTAATTGACGATCGCGCGGGAGAATATCAAAAATTAAGTGAATGCGCCAGTCATCGGATTGATTGATGGCTTCGTGGGGTTGTTTATTATCAAACCACCAAAGTTCTCCTTCTTGCATGGCAATCCATTCTTCACCCGCTCCTAAAAGACTACCAGCAGGACTTTGCAAGACCAAATGATAGCGATCGCGCAGTTGATAGTAACTACCCAGATCGATATGGCGATAAACCCGGCCGTGAGGTTTTAAACGCACGATCGTCGCTCTTGCTAATTCTCCATCAATGCTTTCGGCAAAGCTTTTGAGCCAATTGAAGACTTGGGGGAATTTTTCGGCTGCTTTGGTGGTGCGACTTTCGTGTACGTCATTGCTGCTGGTAATTCCTGGTGGAAATGGTTTTAGCGCGCTGCGAAGATAAATAGTGTTGGTTTCTCGCTGTACTTTAATTTTGTTCTGCCGACTGGTATCTTGAAGCCAGAGATCGGTATTATTGTTAATTTCCCTTAAGAATGGTTCGATCTCAACTCGGGAATTTAGCAGACGAAAATTTTTTAAGTCTTTGGGTAGATTTGAACTCGAGCCGACTCCCGAGCGATCGGGCAAACGATCGACTGTAATTTTCTGGTTTGCTTCGCGATCGAATTTAGTAAATCTTTCAATTTTTAACAATGCCATCAAGCAATGTTGCACGTTATCGACTCTGATCGTATTATCATACACTGTAGTACGAATTGCGCCATGAACTCGAGATCGCTTTGAGATGTAAAAAAGATCGATATCATCGCGAAATTGTAATTGACGGATGCTGCGAATTCCTCGCCAAATAACTTCTTTATAGATGCTAGCCCGATCGCGATCGCCTGTTTGAATTGCTAATTGATAAGCATCGGCTAAACCTTCTAAATATACTCCGGTAGAAGAAGCATGAGGTGGCCCGTATTCGGGGCGATCTCGGTTGTAAAATCTTCCTTGTAAGTCTTGGTATTTAGCTCCATTCCACTCTTGCATCGATAGCAGCCAGTCGTTCATTTCCCAGATAAATTCTAAAAATTGGCTGTCTTTAGTTGCATTGTAGAGCAGAGTGTAAGCTTGAGTGTGCCAAGGTATAAAAGCAGGATTGGGATTATTGCGATGCCAATTTCGATAATAATTAAAACTTTTATAACATTTTTCTAATAGGTTTGGATCTCGGTTTTTTTGATAAAGAGATGCCCAAAATAATAATGCTTCGCCAGGATAGAAATTTTGATTGTCGTTGCGATCGCCCGGCTGGTAAAAAGTCCGAAAAGATCCGTCAGGTTGCCAGAGCAAATCGATACATTTACAAAGTCGATCGAAAATCTCGGCATAGTCTCGATCTATTTTTATTTTCCCGTCTCGTTCTGAATATTCTAAAATTGCTAAAGCTGCTAAAGATACTGCTCCTAATTTTATTTTTCCCTCGTATTCGACTGCGCCAATTTCTCCTTCTCTTCGATAAAACTTTTTGAGATTGTAGTTAAGATTGTGACCTGCTAAAATCCAACAATCTGGGCGATTTGTAAATTTTGCGTAGCGAATTAGGCTTAAGGTTGCCATAAATTGGCGAATTAAATTATTAGCACTCGATTCTTGTCCGCGACTGGGAAAATATTTATAAGTCATGCGCCCGTCTTCTTGTATTTGGCGCAACAACCAGTTTGCCATCGTTTCTACCATCTTGCTAACTTCCTGTTTAGAAAGTTCTCGATCGCCAAAAATACGATTACCGCGGTGGAGAGTAGTGACAGTTATTTCTGGAGTTAATTTAATTAGGATTTGTTGGGCATCAAATGTTTGAATAACTCCCCCTTTGCGGGCGAATGTTTCTGCGGAAATAGATTCATCTTTTAAAAATGATTCCCAGATTTTTTTAAAGCTGAGATTGCGGGCGATCGCGCTAGTCGGACTGTAACGTTTAATTGTATCTTGATATTGTAATTCTATGCCGCGAATACCTCTATATACGTTACTGAAAATACGTTTAAATTTTGATGGTTCGACTAATTGATAGTTATAGGTAAAGCAAAGTTCGATCGTATCTATGCCTCTTGCTGAAGCGATCGAAGCTAAACCATATATTTCCAAAGCCTGGCTAATAGTTTGTTCTAAAATTGTTTTTAAATCGCGATCGTATCGCCAATAAGACTGTTGTAAAATTCCTTTTTTTCGTAAGGCAATATAAGTAGAATTTAGACAAACAGAAGATTGTAATTTTACTTGCGAACCGCTAATTATCGATCTAATTAACTTTTCTAAATCGCGC
This sequence comes from uncultured bacterium, assembly GCA_964458305.1. Lineage (GTDB taxonomy): Bacteria > Cyanobacteriota > Cyanobacteriia > Cyanobacteriales > JASJDA01 > JASJDA01. The sequence continues at coordinate 96,750 of CAYWIH010000002.1, forward strand.
TCTTCTATATCTAAAATATTGCTAGGATTGTCCAACATATTTAATAAATTTAGATTACATATAAATAAATTGAGAAAAGAGGGGAAACTTATTTATAGCTGTTCGATCGGCTGTGAATATTTAATATTAATTCTCAGCTAATTTCTCCTAGTCTCTTATTCCATTTTCCAAAATAATTGCTAAGAATAGTGTCTAAAAGAAAATTAATTCAATTTTCCTCTCACCTCTGACCCTCATCCATAGCAAATAAAAACGAAATTGGTATTAGTTTCCCCTCGATAAGTAATTAAGCGAACCTAATATTACCACCAGCCATCGCCATCACCATCACCATCACCATCACCATCACCATCACCATCACCATCACAAGATCCATCTACTTAAAATAGAACTTCTAAAACT
>CAYWIH010000003.1:0-52322 GCA_964458305.1 uncultured bacterium
CTGTTGCTTTTTCTGGTTTCAGTTGCGGCCACAGAATAGCTGTAGATTTGGGTTTATAGTAGAAGGCAGCAGGATATAGCTTAGTATTAGAAAACTTTGCCTATATTCTCTGTCTTACGAAGTTATTAACGAGTAACGAGTTTGTTAAGTGAATATTTTTTCTTAATTTAATCTCGATCGCATTTTTAAATACTTGCTACTTTTTTATTGATTGAATAAGTTTGTTTAAATGGGCGATCGATTAGATTGTAAATTATGGATAGAAAAGAATTCACAAAAAGATTTAAAAGAGGAGGAACTGACTTTTATTGGCTTGATTTTAGTGGTGTCGAATGGGTTTAATTTGCTAATAGTAAAATACTTATGATATCGAAAATATAATTATTATTCTGTACTATTTTGTAATTGCTTTTAAAAAATTAGAAAGACAAGTTTTACACTTAAATAATTAACGATCGAACTTATAAACGCGATCGCAATTAAACAAATAGAATAAATATAAACTTAAAAAAACTCGTTACTCGCAACTCTCTACTTGTTACTTAATACTCAGTGGAATATAATTTCTCTTTTCATCCCTATAAACGTCGCTTTTGTCAACCTCTTAAAACTAGTCACGGTGTTTGGAAAATACGCGAAGGCATTATTATTCGTTTGAGTGACAATTCTGGTAATCTTGGTTTTGGTGAAATTGCTCCTTTACCTTGGTTCGGTTCTGAATCCATAACGCAAGCATTGGCTTTTTGTCAAGGTTTGGGCGGAAAATTTTACGAGGTTGAGGCTATTCCGCAAGAGTTGCCTTGTTGTCAATTTGCTTTTGAATCGGCATTAAAAAACCGCTCTTCGACACCTATTTTGTACAGACGTTTCATCAAACGTCTCTACCCTCTCTACAGCTATTTATTACCTGCTGGAGAGGATGCTTTAGTTAAATGGCGCGATATTTGGGACGATGGAGGAAGGACTTTTAAATGGAAAATTGGGGTTAATGAGACAAATAAAGAGATTAAAATATTTGAACGACTCATAAATGAGTTGCCAGAGGGTGTAAAGTTAAGGTTAGATGCTAATGGTGGACTTACTGTTGATAATGCGATCGACTGGTTGAATGTCTGCGATCGCTATCCAGATAAAATCGAGTTCATCGAACAACCTCTATCTACTAAACATTTCGATCGAATGTTGGATTTAAGTAAAAATTTTGCTACTGCGATCGCTTTGGATGAATCGGTTAGTAATTTAATTCAGTTAGAGGATTGTTATCGAAAAGGTTGGCGATCGATTTTTGTAGTTAAAGCTGCGATCGCTGGATCTCCTTCTCGTTTGTCTCGGTTTATCGAAGAAAATAAAATTGATGTTGTTTTTTCTAGTGTTTTTGAAACTAGTATTGGCTCAAATGCAGTTTTAAATTTAGCAGCAAAGTTAAATAATCCAAGTCGTGCGGTTGGTTTTGGGGTTAGTCACTGGTTTAATGAAGATGAGGACGATTGGTTAAATAGTTTGTGGAACGACCTTTAGAATATTTAAGACGAAGAAGCGATCGAAATTTTTTACTCGGTTACGACAATAATGAAGCGATCGATCCGATCGAAGATTTATCGACGCAGTTATCCCAAAATTATACATCACGAAGGATTATAATCGCAGAAACCGATCCTTGTCAATTCTTTGTTTATTTTATTGCTGCTGTAAGTGCTAATTGTTCGGTATTTCTTTGCAATCCTAATTGGGGTCAAACCGAATGGCAGCAAGTATTTAAAATAGTCGAACCCGATCTTATTTTAGGCAATTTAGAAGAATATTTCCATTTTAAGAGGTCAAAGGTAAGAGGTAAGAAGTCAGAGGTATTTTTTTCTCTCCCAGTCTCCTCAATATTAATTCCCACTGGAGGATCGTCGGGAAAAATTCGTTTTACAATCCATACTTGGGAGACTTTAACTGCATCTGTAGCAGGATTTTATGAATATTTCGATCGCAAAGTAATTAATTCTTTTTGCATTTTGCCTTTATATCACGTTAGCGGTTTAATGCAGTTAATGCGATCGCTTGTTAGTGGCGGAAAAATAGCTATTTTCTCTTATAAAGATTTGAAAAATGGTAAATTACCAGAAATAGACCCGGAAGATTTTTTTATTTCTTTAGTGCCGACACAGCTACAATTTTTATTAGAATCTAATCCTATTTGGTTATCAAGATTTCAGACTGTTTTATTAGGAGGTGCAGCAACAGCGCGATCGCTTTTAGATACTGCTAGAAAATCTAATATAAATTTAGCCCCAACTTATGGCATGACCGAAACTGCTTCGGGTGTAGTTATTCTCAAACCAAAAGATTTTCTCGATGGTAATAATAGTAGCGGAAAGGTTTTATCTCATGCAGAAGTAAATATTAACAGCGATCGCATTATTAATATTAAAAGCAAATCGATGTGTTTTGGTTACTATCCAGATTTATCTTTAGATAAGGAATATTTTTCTACTGACGATCTCGGTTATTTCGATCGCGATGGTTATTTATATATTATTGGCAGAAATTCCCAGAAAATTATTACTGGTGGTGAGAATGTTTTTCCTGCTGAAGTAGAAGCAGCAATTTTAGCTACTGGGTTGGTAAAAGATATATGTGTTATCGGTTTACCAGATGATAAATGGGGCGAAGTTGTTACTGCTTTATATGTAGCCAAAGAAAAGAATATCTCTGCTGAAGAGATTAAACAAAATTTAAAAATTAGTAAATATAAAATGCCTAAATACTGGTTTAAGATCGAGCAAATACCTCGGTGCGATCGCGGTAAAATAAACTTTTCAAAAATTAAACAAATTGCGATCGAATTATCCAGAAATAGCTTTTAAATTACAAATATATAGAAAAATTTTTCTAAAATATAAAATAAAAAAAGCAAAATTTTAATCAAAAAACCTTTACTATAACAGTATTAGTAAAGTTTAGGAAATTCGAGATCGATAAAATGTTTGTAATTTAACTATTTTAACTCTACAGTCTGCTATTTTAATATTTTTCCCAACGTTCTGGGGGATTTATAATAGTCATAATCTTTTTGTATTCTGCTATTGCATCTTTTACTTCTTGACTCAATCCTAATTCAGGGCCGCTTTTTAATTGCTTAAATATAGTATCTTTAGTAATAGCATCGCTAATATTAGCATTTTCAAGTTCGACTGAGACTATTTTCGCGCCTGTTAAATTAGTTTTTGATAAATTAGCTTTAGCCAAAGTCCCAAAAAAAATTTTTGAATTAGTAAAATTAGCAGTCGATAAATTTGCCCCAGTAAAATTGCATCTTTTAATGAAACAATTTTCAAAATTAGCATCAGTTAAATTAGCATTACAAAAATCCACTTCAGATAAATCAGCTTCTCTAAAATCAGCACCAGTTAAATTAGTATTGCTAAAATCTACATCAAAAACCAAAATTTCTTTAAAACAAGAATTAATTAATTCAATGTCATTAAGAGTCGCTCCTATCAAATTCCAGGGAGCGGCCCGCTCATAATCAAAATAGGGCAAAGACAAAAAATATTGCTCTAAAGATTGGTTATTTTGCAAAACAGCAATCGCCCCTCTTAATATTCTCTGTCCTTCAGGCGATCGCCAGCAATTTTTATAGACTTGTTTTTTCTTATTTTCTAGTTCTTATGACATAATTATTGCTACTTAGAAATAAATTATTTTAATGTTGGCATTGTGAAACATTAACTTTTAATTTTCAATTATTTTTGTGTTAAATAACTAGGTAGAAGTATAAAATTAGCTATTTAATTGCAAAAAGTAAGTTACAGTATCCAATTTAAAAACTATATCTAACTTCTTAAAAGTTGTTTCCTGTTTTTCGAGCGAGTTTACGAATAATTGAGAAAGAGTATAGCAAGACATAAAATTGAATTCAGTAGCCTAAAAAAAAGTTACCATATTTAAGCGATCGTCAGCTAAAATCTAAAACATGGCATCTTCAAGACTAAAAACACTAGTATCCTATTTACGTCCTTATTGGCAAAGAGTCCTATTGGGAACGATCGCATTACTAATAGTAAACCTTCTCGCCGTTTACTTACCTCGATTAGTTCGCAATAATGTCGATCGACTCCAAGGTGATTTTACTTTCGAGCAAATATATCCCAATATAATCTTACTTGCCGTACTTGCTTCTTTAATGTGGTTAATTAGGGTAATATCTCGGGTGTTACTCTTCGGTATCGGCAGACAAGTAGAATTCGATCTCAAACAAAAAATATTCGAACACTTACTAATTCTAGAACCATCTTACTTCGCCACCAATACTTCAGGAGATTTAATCAATCGAGCAACTAGCGATGTCGATAATATTCGTCGTTTGTTGGGTTTTGCACTCTTAAGTATTATCAACACTACTTTTGCTTATTCTTTAACCCTCCCAGCAATGCTATCGATTAACGTACCTCTAAGTTTGGGGGCGATCGCAGTATATCCGATGATGTTGATTCTGGTGGGATTATTCAGTCGTACTTTACAAAACCAACAGCGCGAAGTACAAGAACAATTATCCGATCTTAGCGAATTAGTTCAAGAAGATGTCAGCGGTATGTCTTTAATTAAAATATACGCTCAAGAAGAAAACGAACGTCGCGCATTCGCTGAAAAAAATCAAAAATTGTTAGCAGCTAACGTCCAATTAGCCAAAACTCGCAACCAACTTTTTCCGATCATTCAAGCGGTATCTTCTGTTAGTTTACTAATTTTACTTTGGTTGGGAGCGGGGACTTTAGAAAGAGGAGAAGTGACGATCGGCGATTTTGTAAGTTTAATTATCTATGTAGAATTGTTAGTATTTCCCACCGCTTTGTTAGGATTTACGATTACAACTTATCAAAGAGGAGAAGTTAGTATCGATCGCATCGAAGCTATTTTAAGCGTCAAACCGAAAATTACCAATCCCCCAGACGCGATCGCTTTACCATCAGAACAAATAACCGGAAAAATAACGGCACAAAATTTAACTTATACCTATCCGGGATCGGATACTCCCGCTTTAAATAACCTCAATTTTACTATCTCTCCTGGGGAAATAATTGCTATTGTCGGTTCGATCGGTGCTGGTAAAACAACTTTAGCTAATGCCATTCCTCGCTTATTAGATATATCTGAAGGTCAATTATTTTTAGACGGCTACGATATAACTAAATTGAAATTAGAAGATTAAAGAGCTGCGATCGCTTACGTACCTCAAGATAGCTTTCTCTTCAGTACCACCATTCAAAATAATATCCGTTATGGCGATCCGCTTCAAGAACAACCAATAATTGAAAGAGCGGCAAAAATTTCCCAAATTCATCCAGAAATTCTTAATTTTCCCCAAGAATACGAAACAATTGTCGGTGAGAGGGGTATAACTTTATCTGGAGGACAAAGACAGCGTACTTCTCTAGCTAGAGCAATATTAGTCGATGCTTCTGTTTTGATTTTAGACGACGCTCTTTCTAGCGTTGACAACCAAACCGCTACCGATATTTTAAATAACCTTTCTTCTCAAAAAGGAAAAACTGTTATCTTCATTTCTCATCAATTATCTGCTGCTGCTACTGCCGATCGCATTTTTGTGATGGATAACGGCGAAATCGTTCAAATTGGCTCTCACGAAGAATTAGTCAGCCAAAAAGGTTTGTATCAGTCTCTTTGGAATCAGCACAAATTAGAAGAAATTTTAGGTTAATTACTTTGTTTCGATCTTAATTTAACTTGTTTATTTTCTGGGTCGATCGTGTATATTTTCGACTTATTAAATTTATTGCTAGTCCCGTTCGAATATAATGTTTGTTTGCCAGCAACTAGAATCAGATCTTTCCCAGAAGAAATTAACTGCGGTTTTAATGTACTTTCATGAAATGCAGGCAACCCTGCTAAAATCGGGTCAGATAATTTTGTAGTTTCGAGAATTTGCCCGTTTAAACTGAGTCGATATAATATTAAACCTTTTACTTGTCCGTAGGTCACTCCCAAAGCATAAATTTGCTTGTCGTGAGGGTGATAAACTATCGCAGCTAGATCGATATTATTTAAACTAAAAGCTTGCCAAACATTTCGATCGAAAGAATAAGAATATAAATAACCCTCACTTCCAAGAGAAGAAATTAATAAAAGATCGCGATCGGTATCGAAAGTAATGCCAGTCGGCCAGCTTAATTTTGGTAATTCTGATGTAATTTCAATTGGAGTAGTTTGCCAATTAGATTTTGGATCTAATTGTACTAATTGATTATGGCCGATAATACCGTAACAAATATCTTCTGAGGGCGAGCAAGCAATTTGATTTACATTTACAGTAACTGCATTTTCACTATTGAAGCCTTCTGTTAAAGAAATATCTCCGTAAGCAATTTTATTTTCAACGAAATCTAAGCCTTTAAAAGATATCTCCGATAAATCTTTTTTTTGCGATCGCCAACACATTGGAAAGATCGATTCTTTGTTTGTTGCTGTTTCGAGTAATTTATAACTTCCCAAACTTCCCAAAAAACCTGCCGTCAAAGCGATCGCGATCGCCTTTATTCTGGGTCGAAAAATAAACATTTTTTAGCCGTCCTCCTCGAATATTTTGCCCCCTAAAGCCAAAGCTTAGCCGAGTGTCTCGCGCCACATATCGAACAGAGAAGCTCTTGACGATTATCTTATATCATTATCCCAAACAATAATTCTATAAATCAAGAAAAGTTATCTCGATACTTTTTTATGAGAAAATTTTCGCTTATTTGTTAGCTTTCGTTAAATTCAAACGTCGCAGATTATGCTTAACCGCTGCTTTACTCGACGATAAAGTGATTAACACGATAAAATTTAAACGTCAAGGTTTTTAATGATTTATTTTTTTTAACCATCGTGAATAAATGTAAAGTATTTCTCATTTAATTTAAAAAGCTAACTATACTGATTAATAACAGTTGTAAAAAACTCAATTGCAACGCGATCGTTTGAAATAAATAAATACTGGAGCAAAAACAAATGCAATTATCTACACAGCAACAATATTCCGAAAAGAAATTTTTCCTAACTGGCCTCAAAAGCTTCTTAATCTGGAGTTTCACTTTAACAGTGTGCTTTTTAGTAGTAGGATTTCCTGTCGGCTTTATCCTCTCGGCGATCGGCGTTTTAATGACGATCGTGCTACACGCAGTAATGCCAACTAGTGCCGTCCTGTTAGTAGGAAGTACAATTTTAGCCCTTAACGTTTTATTGGTAGTAGTAGGTGCGGGAATATTGACAGCAAAAGGAATCGATCCTCAAGATGTTACTTGGTTAAGCTGGTTGCACGGAGATGCAGAACTTCACTACAATAAAGTTTACGCATCCTGCCCTCTTACTTGCGGCATTCCAGAATAAGAATTAGACAACAAAATTAGATTATAAAATTTTCAAGAGCATCTCTATTTTTGAAGATAAAATAGTAAGCCCGGAACTATCCGGGTTTTTCTATTTTTTTGGCAGAAATCGATCGGCAAAAAATAAATTATGATCAAAAATGATTCTTGGATCGCAAAAATGGCAAAAGAAGGAATGATTTCTCCTTTTGAGCCTCAATTAATTCGCCAAGTTGAAAACGTCCCAGTTATTTCCTATGGTTTGGGAAGTTTTGGTTACGATATTCGTTTATCTCCCCTTGAATTTCGTATTTTCAGACATATTCCCGGTACAGTTGTCGATCCGAAAAATTTTAATCCCAACAATCTCGAACTAACAGAATTACATCAAGATAATAACGGCAGTTTTTTCATTTTACCAGCTCATTCTTACGGTCTTGGAGTGGCATTAGAAAGATTAGAAATTCCCGAAAATATTACCGTTCTTTGTATTGGTAAATCTAGTTACGCTCGAGTCGGTTTAATTGCTAATTTGACCCCAGCAGAGGCTGGTTGGCGAGGACATTTGACTTTAGAAGTTTCTAACTCTTCTAGTGCCGATTGTCGCATCTATGCTAACGAAGGGGTAGTTCAGTTACTCTTTTTAGAAGGAGAACCTTGCGAAGTAAATTACGAAACTCGTAAAGGTAAATATCAAGATCAACCAGAAAAAGTAGTTTTTAGTCGAGTTTGAATTGAAAATATACTCAAAGTAGATTTGCTAGTACTATTGTTCTAAAATAAATGGAGTTAAGTATCCGTAAATTCAATTAAACAAACATTTAGTTAGTAGGATAAATTATGGAACCACTAACAAACGCACAACAGGAACTCTACGATTACTTAGTAGATTATATCAATGAAAATCAATATTCACCTTCGATCAGACAAATGATGACGGCGATGAAATTGAGATCTCCAGCACCGATCCAAAGTCGTTTAGAAAGACTGCGAAATAAAGGTTATATTGATTGGAACGAAGGCAAAGCCAGAACAATACGTATTTTACACCGAAAAAAATCGGGAGTACCAATTTTGGGAGCGATCGCCGCTGGGGGATTGGTAGAACCTTTTATTGAAGAAAATGAAAAGTTAGATTTATCTGGTTTATTGCGTCAGTCAAATTGTTTTGCTTTAAGAGTAATTGGCGATAGCATGATCGAAGATTTAATTGCTGAAGGAGACTTAGCAATCATGCGATCGCTAGGTGAAGGAGAAGAATTAAAAGATGGAGAGATAGTTGCGGCTAGAGTAGAAGGAGTCGGTACTACTTTAAAACGGCTGTATCGTAGCGAAGATCGAGTTACCCTCAAAGCTTCTAACCCAAAATACGATCCGATCGAAGTTAAAGCCGATCGAGTTCAAATACAAGGAATTTTATTAGGAGTTTGGCGCGGATATCAACCAGCCTATCAAGTGCCAATACAATCTTAAATTTATTAATTTTCTGCTCCCTCCAAAAAATGGATTGCATTCAGTCAAAAATTGATTTATCTACTCCCCTAAAAATTGGTTCTGTGACGTTAAATAGCCGCGTTTTGCAGTCTCCTTTATCTGGCGTAACAGATCTGGTCTTTAGGGGTTTAGTGCGGCGATATGCCCCAGAATCGATGATGTACACCGAAATGGTCAGTGCTTCGGAAATACATCATTTACGCCAACTACCTAAGTTAATGGAAATAGGCCCCGACGAAAGACCGATCGGCATTCAATTATTTGATTGTCGGCCCGATTTTATGGCAGAAGCAGCCCAAAAAGCAGTAGCAGAGGGAGCAAATATGATAGATATTAATATGGGTTGTCCGGTTAATAAAATAACTAAAAAAGGTGGCGGATCTTCTCTGTTGCGTCAGCCAGAAATAGCAGAAGCGATCGTCAAAACGGTAGTCGAAGCAGTTAACGTACCCGTTACGGTTAAAACTAGAATAGGTTGGAGCGATCGAGAAATAAATATCCTCGAGTTTGCCAAAAAAATCGAAGATGCTGGGGCGCAAATGTTAACTTTACACGCCCGCACCCGCGCTCAAGGTTATAATGGAGCGGCAAAATGGGAATGGATTGCTAAAGTAAAACAAATTCTCTCTATTCCCGTAATTGCTAACGGCGATATCTTTTCTGTAGAAAGTGCTTTGCGCTGTTTGGAAATAACTGGGGCCGATGGGGTAATGTGTTCTCGGGGTACTTTGGGTTATCCTTTTTTAGTCGGAGAAATCGATCGTTTTTTCAAAACTGGCAAAACTTTACCACCCCCAACGGTTAAAGAAAGGCTCGAATGTGCTAAGGAACATTTACAAGGTTTGTGGGAATATAAAGGTCAGCGCGGTATATATCAATCTCGCAAACATATGACCTGGTATTGTAAGGGTTTTGTTGGTGCTTCTGTTTTAAGAGATAAATTATCTCGCATCGAAAGCGTTAGTGAAGGGCAAGAATTAATCGATTTAGCCCTAGAAACTTGGGAAAATTGTCAAAATAAAATAACTATTTAAATACCTTAGCTAAATATTGCCATCTATAACAGTTAAATTTCCTACCCTTTTAATCGCTCCAGAGCTATACAGGAATAATATCGCTCCACATTGTTGCAATTTCAGTTCCTTGTGTCTTACTAATAAATTTCTCTTTCAATCTTATTATTTGCGATCGAGAAAAGTGATTTTTCCAGTCTCCTACCGTTCCTTTACGAATAAAAGGAGTCATATTATCCGGTCTTTTACTCGACCAACGCTGCTGATTTTTACTCATACTTTTAAAACTGCTGTGGTGAATAATTTTATTTAAAATTTGAGGATCTTTGACTCGATCGAGGTATTCATTCCCCAAAAAATCAGCTACTTTAATTATTTCTCCTTCGATATTTGCCTGCATTTGTTCGTAAGTTAAACACAAAATATTAGGCTTGTCTCTACGTTCGTACCAAGATAATAGGTTATCAAAATAATCGCCAAAATCCACTTCTCCCCTAATAAAACATTCAAAAAAATCGTCAAAAGTTCCTTCACCAAAATCGTAATGTTCGACAAAACCTTTAGTATGATAATAAAAAGATACGACACAATCAAAAGGATTGCGCGCTACGTAAATATATTTTGCTTCTCGATGGTAAGGAATAAGAGAAAAAGGCAAATGAGTTTTAATAAATCTCGGATTAGGTAAAGCAGTAACAAAATCTTTACCTACTGTTTCTAAAAAAGGAATTTCTCGATTTATACTCTTATTTTCAGGAAAAGGTTGACCGTGATTTTCTAGCAGCCAAACTATATTTTGCATCCAAGTAGTACCGCATTTAGGATAAGTAACAATAAAAATATCGGTCGCTTCTGGTTGATATTGTAGTGCCGATTTAAAAGCTTCTGGAGGAAAATCTTTAGCCATTAAAAAGCCATTATGACTGATATATTTTGGTTTTAGCGGTTGATTTTTCATTGTTTCCAATTGAATTTAAAACTTATGCCCGTCAATAATAATTTTTATTTCTCTGGAAAAAAAAGACGACGATCGATAAAATATATTAAAAATCTAGGAAAATAATTTTAATGACACAATTAAGAGAAGCTCTCGATCGCATTTTAAATTGGGCTAAAGAAAATTACGATGAAACAGGTGATTGGCGATCGGGTTTGACTCATGCAGAAATTGAAGAAAAAACAATCGCTCTCTTACCTTTAAAATTACCTTTAGAAGTTTACGAATTATATCAATGGCGCGATGGTTGTTTAGATCCTTACGAAGACTATTCTAACTTTTATTCTAGTTTTATCTACGATCGCTTGGATTTTTTGCACTTAGACGAAGCAATTTTAAATTATCAAGAAAAACCGAATAAAAATAATCCTTTATTTCCAATTTTTTACAATGAAAAATTTTGGTACACGGTTGTTTTATCTCCAGAACAAAAAAGTTCGCCAATTATTGTTACTCGCCAATTATATCAAGACAAAGGCGAAATAATTGCCCCTAATTTAACTACATTAATGATAGCTCAAGCAGAATATTTAGAATTAGAAGCAGATTATTTAGATGTTTGTCAAAAATATAACTGTCAATCTTTACTCAATTTTGCTTAGATAAGCGATCGAGCTACTTGTTATTCCCCAAAGATAGATCTTATATTTTATTAGTATTTATAAAAATCTATCTAAAGCAGCTTTTAATTCTTCAATTTCCGATTCAATATTGCCCTCTCGAGCGGCCCTGGCAATACACTCGCTCAAATGTTCGTCGAGAACTATTCGCGCAACCTTATCTAAAGCACCCCGAATTGCTGCAATTTGTACCAATACTTCAGGACAAGGACGACTTTCATTAATCATAGTTTTGACCCCTCTAACATGACCTTCAATGCGAGAGAGTCGGTTAATAATTTGTCGCAAAGAATCCTCATTGTGAACGTGAGGAGTAATTGAATCTTGGAGATCGTCATGCGATCGGGATTTTTGTAAGTTTTTATGATTGTCAGTCAATGGTTCTTTTTCCACGATTTATTAAATAAAGTTAATCCAAAATTAGTGTTAACAAAAGACGTTCTTGCCAGAATCAATGCAAAAACGTCTTCTAAATTTAGAAAATGACTAGCCTAAATCCCTACTAACTTTAGACAAAATAATCGGTATCCTCCTGATTATCCTTATCAGTTTCATAATCATCATCGTCAACTACAGATTTGAGAGGACTGTCTAAAGATAAGAAATCAGAATCTGAATTACTAGTGTAGACGCGACGAGCCGTTTTATCGTCTACCATTTCATCTTCACCCAAACGCTCGGGATTGAGATTTTTACTCGAACTAGATTCATTCTCAACGATCCCAGAATCATTTTGTTTTCGTAAACTTTCATAACGTTCGGCCGGAGAACTATAAGCACTATTGCGTCCGACAAAATTATCTCGCAAAATAGTCCCGTCAGATTCCCCCGTGTAAGCCAAAGGAGACTCGTCAAGAGTATTAAACCCAGTACCTGCTGGAATCAATCGTCCGATAATTACGTTTTCTTTCAAGCCTCTGAGCCAATCAGATTTCCCTTCGATCGCGGCTTCAGTTAACACCCTGGTTGTTTCTTGGAAACTCGCTGCAGAAATAAAGCTATCGGTATTCAAAGAGGCTTTAGTAATCCCGAGTAACATCGGAGTATAACGAGCTGGAGCACCTCCGGTAATTGCCATTGCTTCGTTGACTTGTTCGGTTTGACGCAACTCGACTAATTCTCCGGGTAGCATAGTCGTATCGCCTCCGTCATCAATTCTGACTTTGTTAGTCATTTGACGCACGATTACTTCAATATGCTTATCAGAAATATCGATCCCTTGAGATTGATAAACCGATTGAACTTGCTCTACTAAAAAGTTTTGTGCTTTGTTGAGACCGATTAAAGCAGCTTCGTAAACCCCTTTCTCATCTAAGTATAAATTAAAGAAAATGTCTAAAATTTCGTGGGGGTTAGCGGGGCCGTCTGTTAGAGGTTCTGCTCCTTCAACCCATTGATTGTCAGAAACTATCAAATTCTGTCCGGGATTAATTGGATATTCAGTAATTACGCCGTCATCTTCGATAATTTTTAACTCCACGCTGTCATCTTCTAGGTATTCTACTTGACAAGTACCGGGACGACGACTTAAAACGCAAGCTTCTTTGGGTTTGCGGGCCTCTAGTAATTCTTCAATCCTCGGTAAACCTTGAATGATATCTCCAGTTTTAGAACGCTCGAAGATCAATAGTACTAAATTATCCCCTCTTTGTACCAAATCGCCGTCGTCGATGTGTAATATCGCTCCAGCAGAAACTCGATAAGGACGAGCCATACGCAAAGTTACTTCCCAGCCAGTATCGAGCTTATCGATCGCCACTACTTGAGCAGATTCTTTAGTTTGGACTCCAGCAGCTAGTTTTTGTCCGGCCACCAATAGCTCTTCTAATTTAACTATCGGTTCTTCTGCTACTGGAATTTTGACCCGATCGAGATCTCTGACAATGAGAATGCGACGAATCGCTTCGAGTCCTTCTTTAATTCCTCTTACTTCTCCTTCACCTTTACATTGAATTTCGGTTCTAGCTACTACAGCACCTTGTGGTATTTCTTGACCGTCTTCTACTAACAAGCGAGTTTGAATCGTACCTCCGAGAGGATCGCTATCGCTATCTCGACGCAAGACTAAAGACTCCAAAATAACCATTTGTAACTGGTGAGATTCAGGATTATCTTCGTCAGGAACTAATTCAATATCGGCACTGAGATTGGCGTTGGTATCTCCTCCTTCTTGAGAAGAGTCGCTATCGATTTCTAAGATTAATTGAGTGGTAAGTAAGGAGACTCCTTCTACTGACTTAACTCTTTCTCCGTCTTTGAAATAGAGTCTTTGCACCGATCGCAATTCGATTTGGCGGCCGCCTTCTTGATTGATCGATCCTTGAGATGGTGCTACTGGTTCGTCTTCTATGGTATATTCTCGCACCGGACGCAACAACAAAGCCATCCCGCTAGTAGTTTCGACTATTTGTCCGTAACGCAACTCTGAAGTAGTCACCCCTGACATTATTTCGGTACCGGGTTGCAAGAGTCGATCGTCAAATTTTTCGACGATCGTCTCGTCAATTTCCGAGTGCAATTCTCCCGGTTTAATAATAATCTCTCGCAGAATGTCGTTTTTCTGAATTACTTCAACTATTCCTGAAGACTGACAGAAAATATCTTTAACTACTTCTTTACCTGCTTCGACATATTCTCCATCTTCGACTTGAAGCAGAGAGATATCTTTATTGACTTCGTGGCTTTCTTCTGGAATCCAAAGGAGCGTTCCCCCTTTAACAATTTCGTAGCCTTGCTTGCGAGTACCTTTAGATATTTCTACGCCAGCGTATTTAATAATCCCCCCAGTAGCCGTTTTGTAGCGATCGTCGATTAGTTCGGCGACTACAGAATGGTTTTGTACTTTCGTGCCTGGAGTTGCTTTTAGCAAAAATCTTTGGCTGTTGGCAGTTTCAATTATATATTGTTCTCGACCGCCACTACTTTCGATCCCTACTTTAGCTCGATCTAAGGAGACTGAAGCGGTAATAATTTCAATTTCTCTGCTTCCTGGAGTTAGCCTGACTACTCCGCCGCTAGCAGAGACTAATTTAGTTTCGGCTAGAACCGTTCCTGGTTCGACCCCATCGCCGTTTTTGACCACTGGTTCGGCACCGGGAGGTAAATTATACACTTCTCCCGACAATACCCAAAGCAGACCCCCTCTTTGAGCTATTCTGGTCATATTGCCTTGACGATCTGTTTTTTCTTCGGGAATTAAATCGGCAAATACTACTTCTCCTGCTAGATCCGAAGATACGTCTTTGGCGGCTTTTTCTGTAGATTTTTGGTGTTGTTTTCCCGAAACTAATTCTACCAATAACTCCCCGGCTTCTACGTTCGTCCCGTCTTCTACCAAGAGAAGAGAGCCTGGAGTTACGGGGATTATTGTCGGTTTGCCGCCACCTTTTGGTTCTAAGACTAACTCGCCAGGAACTTCTACTTGTCTGCGTTCGTCTCCGTGACGGGTACGAATTTTCCTGGTATTGATTCCTTTTAATTGTACTTGACCGGAACTTTCTGCTTTAATACTGCGGGCGACTTCTCCAGTAAATACCCCTCCAGTATGGAAAGTCCGCATTGTCAGTTGAGTTCCCGGTTCGCCGATCGATTGAGCGGCAATAATTCCGACAGCTTCTCCTAAGTCTACTGTTTTACCGTGAGCTAAGCTCCAACCGTAACAAGACTGACACACCGATCGAGCTGCTTCGCAAGTTAGGGGCGATCGCACTATTACTTCGTCTACTGTCGAGCCGATTTTTTTCGATAGTGCTTCGTCCATATTTTGATTGCGTCGACCAATTATTTCTCCGGTTTTAGGATCTTTTACGTCTTCACCTAATACTCTTCCGAAGAGACGATCGGATAAGGGAATTAAAGTGCGATCGCCGTCTTTCATCGGCCCGATTTTTATCCCTCTTTGAGTCCCACAGTCTCCTTCACGGACGATTACGTCTTGGGATACGTCGACCAATCTTCTGGTCAAATAACCGGAGTCTGCAGTTCGCAATGCTGTATCTACTAGTCCTTTTCTTGCCCCGTAGGAGGAGATAATATATTCTGTTACTGTCAAACCTTCGCGGAAGTTTGTTTTAATTGGCAGGGCAATAATTTCTCCTTGCGGATCTGCCATCAATCCCCGCATTCCTACTAGTTGTCTGACTTGAGATAAGTTTCCCCTCGCTCCGCTAAATGCCATCATGTACACTGAGTTGAGGGGATTGGTTTCGCGAAAGTTCCTGACTACTTCTTCTTTAAGGGCTTCTGAAGTCCCGTTCCAAGTATCGATTACTTTTTGAAAGCGTTCTACTTCGGTGATTTCTCCTTTAGCATAACGATCTTCTGTGGTTTGAATTTCTGCTTCTGCTGCGTCTAGCATTTCCCTTTTAACTGGGGGAACTTGGAGATCTTCGACGCTAATCGATACTCCTGCTTGAGTTGCGTAGCGGAAACCCATTTCTTTTAATTTGTCGGCTACTTGAGCGCAGCGAGCACTACCATAATTGCTATAAGTCCAGGAAATTAATTTTTTGAGCTGACGTTTATCGACTATTTTATTGTAAAATGTCATTTTTCCCCTTGATGTAATTTTGCTTCGAGCTAGATTGAATATAGTCAGGATTTAATTGGATCTCTGCAATTTATAAAATTTGTCTGCTAGATAGCAAGTGCGTCTTGAATTGTTTTGTTGTAGACGATCCGCCCTGCAGTGGTACTGATATACTGACAGATTGTTTCTCCTTCTGCTGTCTCTTTGACAAATCTTTCGCGATAGTGTTTGATTACGCTGCCATCATCGCGTTTTTCTAATTTGAGGACTTTGTTATCTGGTTTTTCAGCCTCGACTTCTCCTTGATAGCGAACCCAGATTCTTGAATGAACGTCTAAAATTCCCTGTTCGTAGGCTCGCAAAGCATCTTCAAAGTTAGCAAAGTAACGACCTTTTCCTTTTGTGGCTTTGGGATTTTCTGCGGTTAAGTAATAACAACCTAAAACCATATCTTGAGAAGGAGCGACGATCGGACGGCCGGTAGCTGGGGAAAGTATGTTATGGCAAGCTAACATTAACAATCTTGCTTCTGATTGAGATTCTAAAGATAGAGGAACGTGAACTGCCATTTGGTCGCCATCAAAATCGGCGTTGAATGCCGGACAGACCAAGGGGTGTAACTGAATCGCTCGACCTTCTACTAATATTGGTTCGAAGGCTTGAATTCCCAAACGGTGCAGGGTTGGTGCTCGGTTGAGCATGACGGGGTGTCCGGTAATTACTTCTTTGAGAACTTCCCAAACGCTGGAATCCCCTCTTTGAATTAATTTTTTCGCTGCTTTAATATTATTTACCAAGCCGCTGACGATCATGCGGTGAATGACAAAAGGTTGAAACAGTTCGATCGCCATTTCTCTGGGCAACCCGCATTGATATATATTCAACTTAGGCCCGACGACGATTACCGATCGCCCGGAGTAGTCTACCCTTTTACCTAATAAGTTCTGGCGAAATCTGCCTTGTTTTCCTTCGATGATGTCGGAAAGAGATTTGAGGGGGCGATTGTTTGCACCAACTACAGTTCGTCCTCTTCTGCCGTTATCTATTAAAGCATCTACTGCTTCTTGCAACATTCGTTTTTCGTTGCGAACGATAATTTCTGGGGCTAAAATCTCTTGCAATCTTGCTAAACGGTTGTTGCGATTGATCACCCGACGATAGAGGTCGTTTAAATCGGAAGTTGCAAAGCGTCCCCCATCTAATTGAACCATCGGGCGAAGGTCGGGAGGTATTACAGGAATTACATTCAATACCATCCAATCGGGTCGAGATCCGGTTGCGATGAAATTATCGATTACTCGCAAACGCTTAATTAGCTTGGCTCTTTTTTGCCCTTTAGCACTAACTATTTCTTGTCGTAGTTTTTCGGCTTGTTCTTCTAAATCTAATTCTTCTAATAATCTTTGAATTGCTTCGGCCCCTATTCCTACTTCAATATTTTCTAGTTGGGAATCTTCACCATAAAGCTGTTCTTCAATTTCGATCCACTGATCTTCTGTTAATAGTTGTTTTCTTTCTAAGTTGCCAGCATTGCCCTTATTGAGAACGACATAAGCATTAAAATATACTATCTGTTCTACATCTCGCAAAGGCATATCCAATAAAATACTTAAATAACTGGGGATGCCTTTGAGATACCAAACGTGGGTAACTGGCGCAGCTAATTTAATAAAACCCATGCGATGACGGCGAACTCGAGATTCTGTTACTTCTACACCGCAACGTTCGCAAACAATTCCGCGATGGCGAACTCTTTTATATTTCCCGCAATGACATTCCCAATCTTTGGCGGGGCCGAAGATCCTTTCGCAAAAAAGACCGTCCATCTCTGGTTTGAGGGTTCGGTAGTTAATCGTTTCTGGTTTGGTTACTTCGCCGACGATTTGACCGTTAGGAAGGGTTCTCTCGCCCCATTGGCGAACTCTTTCGGGACTGGCCAAACCAATTTTGACGTAATCAAATCGCTGTTCTAACTGATTTCTCATATTTTTTATCTTGGGTTTTTTCTATTAGTGCGATCGCCTAGTTAGGATATCTTTTAATTACTTGGATCGAGCCGAAGTTGTCGGGTTGGGACTCGATCCGATCGAAAACAATTTCAATTAGGTTTGAAAACTGGATCGTTAGTTTTACCAGTTGCTAAAGCCTAATTTACTTCTTCTGATTCTTGGATATCTTCGCGAGTTAGGGACTCGTAAGTAGGCCTGCTGGGGGCGCGACGGAAACTATCGGACATCAGGTCTACTTCTACGTCTCTGCTACTACCATCTTCTGCTGTTTCTACTTTATGCACTGATATATCGAGTCCTAAAGATTGTAATTCTCGCATCAAGACTTTAAAAGATTCGGGAGTTCCCGGTCTGGGGATCGGTTTGCCTTTGACAATAGCGTTTAAGGCTTCGTTTCGTCCTTGCATATCGTCGGATTTAACTGTGAGTAACTCTTGTAAGGTATAAGCTGCACCGTACGCTTCTAGTGCCCAAACTTCCATTTCTCCGAAGCGTTGTCCTCCTTGTTGTGCTTTTCCGCCGAGAGGTTGCTGGGTAACCAGAGAATAAGGGCCGGTAGAACGGGCGTGAATTTTGTCGTCTACTAGATGCACCAGTTTGAGCATATAAGCGTAGCCTACGGTAATGGGGCGATCGAACGGTTCTCCAGTACGTCCGTCGAAAACTTGAATTTTGCCAGGATTTTTGCGATCGTAAACCCAATCTTTACCGGCTCTGCGACTACTTTCTTCGATTTTGCCGTGTACGGTCAAACGAGATGCTTCTTCGCCGTACATTTCGTCGAAGGGTGTCATTTTAAATCGAACTGCTAGGTTAGCTCCTGCCCAACCTAAAAGACATTCAAAGACTTGTCCGACATTCATCCGCGAAGGTACTCCGAGGGGGTTGAGAACGATATCTACGGGAGTGCCATCGGGTAAGTAGGGCATATCTTCGATCGAGAGAATTCTGGAAATAATTCCTTTATTTCCGTGCCTTCCTGCCATTTTATCGCCGACTTGGATTTTTCTTTTTTGAGCGACGTAAACTCTGACGACCATATTCGCCCCGGGAGGTAATTCGTCTCCTTCTTCCCTGGTAAAGACCCGCACGTCTACGACTCTGCCTTTTTCGCCGTTGGGTACTCGCAAGGAATTATCTCTTACATCTCTTGCTTTTTCGCCGAAGATGGCTCGCAGCAATTTTTCTTCGGGTGGCTGATCTGATTCTCCTTTAGGAGTCACTTTACCAACTAAGATATCTCCTGCTTCTACCCAAGCACCGATCCTAATGATGCCGCGTTCGTCTAAATTTCTCAGTGCGTCTTCGCCGACGTTGGGTATTTCGCGGGTAATTTCTTCTGGCCCTAATTTTGTTTGTCTGGCTTCAATTTCGTATTTTTCGACGTGGATGCTGGTATAAACGTCGTCGTAAACTAAACGCTCGCTAATTAAGATGGCATCTTCGTAGTTATAACCTTCCCAGGGCATATAAGCGACTAGGATATTTTGACCTAGGGCTAATTCTCCCCCTTCAGTTGCCGAACCGTCTGCTAGTACTTGACCTGGAACTACGTCTTCTCCTTCGTAGACTAAAGGCCGCTGATTCAAACAAGTATCTTGGTTCGATCGCTGGTATTTCTGTAGTTCGTACTCAATTATCCTTTCTCGTCCGCTTTCTGCTTCGTTTTCCGTTCCTGGTTTGGGGAGAACTTTGACCCTAACTACTTTAGCATCGACGTAAGTTACGATGCCGTGGGTGCGAGACACTACTACCATCCCGGAGTCTCTGGCTGCTTGGGCTTCTAATCCCGTTCCGACTAGGGGACGTTCGGGACGCAACAGGGGTACTGCTTGACGTTGCATGTTAGATCCCATCAAAGCGCGGTTAGCGTCATCGTGTTCGAGGAAGGGAATTAATGACGTTGCTACCGATACGATTTGTAACGGGGAAATTGCGACGTAATCTACTTGTTCGGGACTAGTTGTAGAAAATTCTTGACGGTATCTGACGGGAATGGTCGAGCCGAGGATGTTGCCTGCTTCGTCTGTAGCTACGTCTCCGGGTGCGACTTGCATGTCGTCTTCTTCGTCTGCGGTTAAATATCCTGGAGCGAGATCGAAGCGAACTTTACCGTTTTCTACTCGATAATATGGTGTTTCTATAAAGCCGTATTGATTGACCCTAGCGTAGGTTGCCAAAGATCCGATCAAGCCTGCATTCGGGCCTTCTGGGGTCTCTACGGGGCAAATTCTGCCGTAGTGGGAGGGATGAATGTCTCGAACGGCAAACCCGGCTCTTTCTCTGGTCAAGCCTCCGGGGCCTAATGCTGATAGTCTTCTTTTGTGGGTCAGTTCTGCTAAAGGATTGGTTTGATCCATGAACTGGGATAGTTGGGAAGAACCAAAGAATTCTTTGATCGCTGCTACTAGAGGTTTGGGATTGACTAAAGATGCGGGGGTTAGAGAACTGGCTTCGCTGACTGTCATTCGTTCGCGAATGATTCGCTCGAGCCGATTTAATCCTACTCTGACCTGATTTTGCAATAGTTCGCCGACGGATCTGACTCTTCGGTTGCCGAGGTGATCGATGTCGTCGGTGCTGCCGATATCGAATTCTAGATTTATTAAGTAGTCGATCGCCGAAAGAATGTCTGTTGGGGTTAACACTCTAACGGTGTCGGGAACGTTGAGACGCAATTTTTTATTTAGTTTGTAGCGTCCGACTCTGCCTAAATCGTAGCGTTTGCTGTCGAAAAATCGTGATTCTAATAGTTGTTGTCCGCCGCTTACTGTTGGCGGTTCTCCGGGGCGCAATTTCCGATACAGTTCTAATAAGGCATCTTCTTCGCTGGGACTGCCTTCTTTTTCGATCGTTTTTTGATAGTATTCTGGATGGCGCAAACTGTCTAATATTTCGTTATCTGAAAGTCCGATCGCTTTGAGCAATACTTGAGCGGAAAGTTTGCGAGTTTTATCTATTCTCACCCACACCAAACCGTTTTTGTCTGTCTCAAATTTTAACCAAGCTCCTCGATTCGGTATTAAAGAAGCTGAATAGGTACGACGGCCGTTTTTGTCGATTTCGGCTTTATAATATACTCCAGGCGATCGCACGATCTGATTGACTATTACCCTTTCTGCCCCGTTAATAATAAAAGTACCTCGATCGGTCATTAAGGGTAAATCGCCGATAAATACTTCCATTTCGTTGATCTCGCCGGTTTCTTTGTTCATCAGGCGAGTTGGTACGTACATCTGTACCGCGTAAGTGCTGTCTCTTCGTTTGGCTTCGTCTACATCGTACTTGGGACGTTTGAGGGTGTAGTCTTCTCCCATGAAGTGTAGTTCTAATTTTCCGGTATAGTCGGTTATGGGTGAGAAGCTATTGAGTTCTTCGATCAATCCTTCTTCGAGAAACCAGCGAAAACTAGCTCTTTGAATTTCGATCAAATCTGGTAGCAGGTTATCTGTTAAATTGTTCATGGAGATCTGCTTTATTGCCTGTTATTAGTTTCTAATTTGCTTTATTGCTTACTTTTAGCTAAATACAAGACTTTACCTGTATTTTAGTTAGATTTTTATGCTGCTATCTTATTAAGCGGTCTCGATCGTCTCCAACTAGTCAGTAAATTTACTTTTTTTGCCGGTCGATCGCCTAAATTAAACTTTATTGGCATTTTTTCCTTTAAGATAGTTTTATCCTACGCAATTCTCGAGTTGAAAAAATTTTTTTTAGTTGGTTGAGATGCCAAATAACTGGCAAGCATTTGCAGTCGTTTGTCGGGCTAATTCTTCGATTGGAGTATTTCGCAGTTCGGCCAAGTATTCAGCAACATAACGAACGTATGCTGGTTCGTTTCTTTTCCCTCTTCTTGGTACGGGAGCTAAAAACGGACAGTCTGTTTCAATTAAGAGACGTTCTTTGGGTACTATTTTTGCACTTTCTCGCACGGATTTGGCATTCTTAAAAGTAACGATGCCACTAAAACTAATATAAAATCCCAGTTCTAAAAACCAGTTTGTTTCTTCTACATTGCCTCCCCAACAGTGCATTACTCCAGATATAGGATTTTTACTGTCCCAAAAATCTGTTATTATTTCCTTCAAACTACTAGCAGCATCTCGACAGTGAACGATTACGGGTTTATTCAATTGTCTGGCAATTTCTAACTGTGCTAACAGTGCTTTTTCTTGTTGCTGTTGGTTATTTGCCTTATAAAAATCTAATCCCGTTTCTCCTATTGCTACTACTCTTCGATCGGATTTAGCTAAGCTAAATATTTCTTCTGCTGTATTTTCATGCCACTTTTCAACATCTAAAGGATGAAGTCCTACCGCAAAAGATAATTCGGAAAATTTGTCGGCTATTGCTTTAATGCTGGCAAATTCTTGTGGTTCTACACAAGAATGAACTAGGTGGACTACTCCTGCTTCTCGCCAACGGTTTCGCAGCGAGTTTAAATCTTGCTCAAAAACATCGAAATTGATGTGTACGTGGGTATCTATCAGCTGCATTTACCCGCTCCGCTCCCTTCGATCGCCTTTTTATCTTTGAAATTAAAGTTTTTTGCCCGAGTCGATCCCCATTAATTTTACCCGATTGTAGTTTTTTCTTCGAGTTACCACAATCGAGTCTCAATCTCTAAACTAGTTATTCTTTGCTTTATTTTCTTAACTAGCCGCGCTCACTTGTTTGAGGGCTTTAGCCAGACGGGCTTTTTTTCTCGCTCCATTATTGCGATGAAAAACTTTTCTTTTAACGGCTTTATCTATTTTGCTATAAGCCACTCTCATCGCTTTATCGACGGTTTCCATTGCTTCTGGTGTAGGGTTTGACGCGTATTCTTCTACTGCTTGAAAATATTTTTTCATTAAAGTTCTCACCGCAGATTTATAGACTTTATTACGCATCCGGTTGCGTTCGGCTATTCTTATACGTTTTATTGCAGATTTGCTATTTGCCACTGTAATCTAGAGTAAAATTAAGTTTTTGTTGACTAAAGAATAAAAATCCTAGACTTCCTATTATAGCAAGATATACTAAATAATTACAAGAAGAAAAAAACGGATTTAAAGAAAAAGGTAAAATACTGCTGTTATGATAGTACATTGTAACAGCAAAAAAAAAAGCACGTTAAGCTAAAGAAGAGAGTTTTGATAAAAACAAGACCTCTTTTTGAAAACAGGGTAGTAGCTAGAAGGGGTGTGTGAACTCCATGCTGCGGATTATAACTCAGCAGGCTGAGGCCAAAAACGAAATAAAACGAATCGGCGATCGCCAGATCGACGAACAAATTCGCTCTAAAGAGGCCGCAGTAACAGAAATCGTAGAAACAGTAAGACAACAAGGAGATAAAGCACTCGCGAACTACACCAAGAAGTTTGACGGGCAAGATGTAAAGGCGGAAAAATTGCGGGTAAGCGGCTCGGAGCTTGATGCTGCATACCAACAAATTTCTAAAGGTTTACTAGATGCAATTCAACTTGCTTGTAAAAATATAGAAGCCTTCCACAAACAGCGTTTGCCTCGATCGTGGGTACAATTTGAAAAAGATGATGTAGTTTTAGGAAAACGTTACACTCCAGTAGATCGAGCGGGGATATACGTCCCTGGAGGTAGGGCATCTTACCCGAGTACGGTGTTGATGAACGCGATACCTGCAAGGGTGGCCAAAGTTCCTCGGATCGTAATGGTAACCCCTCCTGGAGCGGAAGGAAAAATAAATCCGGCAGTTTTAGTCGCAGCACAAGAAGCGGGAATAGAAGAGATTTATCGAGTCGGGGGGGCCCAAGCGATCGCAGCTTTGGCTTACGGAACTGAAACAATACCGAAAGTAGACGTAATTACCGGCCCTGGCAATATTTACGTCACTCTGGCTAAAAAAAAGGTTTACGGTACGGTGGGGATCGATTCTTTGGCGGGGCCTTCGGAAGTATTAATTATAGCCGATGGCAAAGCTAACCCCAAACACGTGGCTGCCGATCTCTTAGCGCAAGCAGAACACGATCCGATGGCTGCAGCAATTTTATTGACTACGGAAATGGGTTTGGCCGAGAAGGTTCAAATTGAAGTAGACAAACAATTAAAAAACCATCCGCGAAAATTACTTACAGAAAAAGCGATCGCTCACTATGGTCTAATTGTTGTGGTAGATTCTTTAGCCGAAGCGGTAGAACTTTCTAATTTATTCGCCCCAGAACACCTAGAATTAGAGGTTGAAGATCCTTGGGCAATAATAGAACAGATTCGTCATGCAGGAGCGATTTTCTTAGGCAATTCTACCCCGGAAGCAGTAGGAGATTATCTGGCAGGCCCCAATCATACTTTACCTACTTCTGGAGCGGCTCGTTATGCTTCGGCTTTGGGAGTCGAAACTTTTATGAAGCATTCGAGTTTAATTCAATATTCTTCTGTGGCTTTAAAAAAGGTTGCTAGTGCAATTCAAATTCTCGCCGAAGCAGAGGGTTTACCTTCTCATGCTGACTCGGTTAGACTGCGGATTGAAGGAAATCAAAATGAAGAATAGTTAGTTAATGTCACTAATCGTTTTTACGGATCTAGACGGAACTTTTCTCAACCAAGATGATTATAAATACGATGCTGCCATTCCCATGGTGGAAAAGCTTAAAAAAAGAAAAATTCCAGTCATTCCAGTCACTAGCAAAACTCGTCAAGAAGTAGAAACCTTAAGAACCGCTCTCGATCTTCAAGATCCTTTTATCGTAGAAAATGGTAGCGGTGCGTTCGTGCCGATCGATAACGATCGATTTGCTTTACCTGAAACGGAGGCAAAAGATTATTATTTAGAATTATTTGGCTGCGATTATTCTCGAGCTAGAGATGGCTTAAAAAAAGTTGCTGAAATTTTAGGCGAAGATCTGCGGGGATTTGGAGATTTAAGCGATGAAGAAATTCAAGAGTTAACAGGATTGTCTCTTGAGGAGGTAAAACTGGCTAAAGCTAGAGAATTTACCGAACCTTTTTTAACTCCTGGCAATATCGCCCCGGAAAAGCTCAAAGAAGTTGTAGCATCTTTAGGTTTTAGAGTAGTAGTAGGCGATCGCTTCTCTCATTTAATCTCAAAAGATGCTGGGAAGGGAAAGGCAGCTAAATGGCTCGAAAAACAGTATTTACTCAAATCTTCAGCAAATAGAGTCGTTACAGTTGGTTTGGGTAACAGTCCTAACGATTTAGATCTGCTCGAAGTAGTCGATTACCCGATTATTATCCCAGGAAAAAAAGGCCCTCATTCCGGTTTAGCGGGAAGGGGATGGGAAGTTGCTTCAGCACCCGGATCTGAAGGTTGGGCGATCGCAATGGCAAAAATTTATTCTCAGTTTATCGTTTAAAAACGATCGAATTTATTGTTCTGTTCGATCGCTGGGATTTTTAGGCAATTGAGAATTCAACATATTCATTGCCATTTCTAAGCTAACTTTCATGCGATTGACAGAAGCGGCTAGGATTCCTATTTCGTCGTTTGGTTTGTGAACGAATTCCTCTGTTGTATTAGCCGTACTGACTTGTTTGGCCCATCGAGACATATTTCTGAGGGGTTTAGTAATAGTTTGTCTTAAGAATACATTAATGAAAATACCAGCCACAATTAAAAAAGCAGTTATACTACCAATTACAGTTAACTGCAAGCGATGAGTAAAATCAAAAATTTTACTTGCAGGAACAGAAATTATTTGCGCTCCTACAATTTCATTTAATTCCCAACCATAACCATTTTCATCTCCATAAGTTAAAATTTGGCTTCTTGGGGCTAATGCGGGATCGCTGTGACATTTCAAACAACTCTCTTGAGATACTCTAATCGGACGAGCAATATAAAAAAATCTGCCGCTAGCGCGATCGCGAAAGTCTGCTGTTTGAGTTGCTTCTGGATCGGCGCGAAATGCTTCAATTACTTGAGTTTCAAAAGGATCTGCTTTATCTCTGAGATTGGTAGGATTTATAGTTGCTTCTTTGTAAAAGAAATCTCGATAAGCATCTCGAGTTCTTAAATTCTCAAAAACTTCCCGAGCTGAATATCCGGGAACTGTTTCTGGTAAAAATTCATCTTCTGTTTCTAATCTTGGTGCTAGTTCTGGGTTTACTTGTTCGCTGGTGTACTCCCTTACAGAAAGCATAGTTTCCATTAGCAATGATGCTTGATCTGTTATTTTTTCTTTGGCATTAGTTTCTAATATTTGAGCCAAAAAAGAACCAACTACTAACACCACCAGAGAGAAAATTACTGCTAGAAGCAAATTTAGTTTGGTATTGAGACGAAGATTATTAAACATTTCTAAGTTCCTTTTCTTGACAGTTTATTAACGATCTCTGAAGCTAACAAAGATATGCTTAACTGTTTTAAGAAAAGTATAAAGTATAAGTAAAATAATTGGAGGTATTTCCGACTAAATTAGATCTGTTTCAGTTTTTCTTGTTTTATAAATTACTTAAGATCCTAAGAATATTTAAAATTATTAATTGTGAATAGATAAATAAAGAGAGCCAAAAAATCGCAAAAACAGTCATTTTTAGCTCTTTGACAACCAACTAATAAATTTTAATTACCAACTACAGCATAATCAACAAGTCGAGCTAACTTTGCTCGAAGGTTATCCAATTCTAAACGCTCGGCAGCAGAAATAAATATAGCTAGAGGATATTCTTCTTCTGCTTCAATTATGGTAGCGGGATCGACCAAATCGATTTTATTAAAACAAATCAGCATCGGCCCCGGTGCGATCGGCATTTGGGATAAAATATTCATTACCGATCGAACGTGAGAATGCCAAGCTGGGTGAGATATATCGACTAAATGAATTAAAGCATCGGCTTCGGTGACTTCCTCTAGAGTAGCTCGAAAAGCATCCATCAAAGGAGGAGGTAATTCTTGAATGAAACCAACGGTATCGGTTAATAAAATTGTTTGCGGCCGATCGCCACTTTCATTATTAACTGATAAACGACGAGTTGTCGGATCTAACGTTGCAAATAATTGGTCTGCGGTATATACTTCTGCATTAGTTAGGGTATTAATTAAAGTCGACTTGCCCGCGTTAGTATAACCGACGATCGCCACGGTAGGAACTTCTTGCTTTTGACGTTGCTGACGCAAGCGCGATCGATGTGCTTGTAGTTGGTTGACTTCTCGCTGTAATCGTGCTATGCGACGCTGAATCGCACGGCGTTCGGTTTCCAGTTTAGTTTCACCAGGCCCTCTCGTCCCGATACCACCACCCAAACGGGACATAGCTTGACCTCTACCAGTCAGACGAGGCAACATATATTCTAATTGTGCCAGTTCGACCTGTAATTTTCCGGCCCGAGAGCGAGCGCGTTGAGCGAAAATATCTAAAATAACCTCAGTGCGATCGACAACTCTAACGCCAAATTTAGTTTCTAAATTACGAACTTGACCGGGAGAAAGATCGCGATCGAAGACAACTAAATTGACCCCTAAAGTTTGGACTGATAGAGCTATTTCGTTAACTTTACCAGCTCCTACTACAGTTTGAGGGTGAGGGGCGGAGCGTTTTTGGGATATAATTTCTAATACTTCGCCTCCGGCAGTTTCAACCAAGCGTTCTAATTCTGCTAAACTGTCTTCGAATTCGATTTGAGTCATTTTTTGGGTCATTAAACCCACTAACAAGACGCGATCTTCTTTAGAATCGACTTGTTGAGCGGTAAATTCTCGTTGGAATTCCGCTTCTAAACCTTCAACTAAAGCTAAAAAATCTTGTTCGGAAAGAGAATCTAAACTTAAAGGAGGGGAAATAGTCCAATAATGTTTAGTTTCAAGACTTAATTCTAAACTGGGAATCAGATGAGCTAAATAGGCTTCTTTGACATATCCGGTAGCACCCCCACCCCGACGAACGATCCCAGATCCGGTTAAAGTTAGAATTATTAAAGCATCCAACCTCTGCAATACCATTGCTGTTAAACTTGACTCGGTCGGGGTATCTGCTTTAAGCTGAGTAGCGATGCAGCGAATGCCACACAATCGTTCTGCACCGTAACGAGGCAATTCTAAAGGAGGTATTTGAGTCTGACGGGGAGTCCCTACCCCAACTCGAATAATTTGCCCGCGACGATTTAAATAAGCACAAACAGGTTGATTTATCTCCGTGCTAATTGCTGCGAGTCTTTGAGCAAATTCAGAACTCGTAAAGCGATCGCCACTAATACGCTGATGGTAAAGCCTTTGTAGCTGTTTAATTTGACTCGATTTTAAACCTTTCAGGTTTCCGTAGATCGTATCTATAAGCTTTCCTGGTTTTAATTCTTCATTCTTAATTTTAGCGATTTTAGTTTAAGATTACTATCGATTTCAATCGTACTTATCAAAACTTGAAATTAATAATACATAACTCCAAGACACGATCCCGTTTATGCTAGAACAAGAGCGAGCAGGAACGAGAATATGG
Source organism: uncultured bacterium (assembly GCA_964458305.1). Classification (GTDB taxonomy): domain Bacteria; phylum Cyanobacteriota; class Cyanobacteriia; order Cyanobacteriales; family JASJDA01; genus JASJDA01. The sequence continues at coordinate 28,420 of CAYWIH010000003.1, forward strand.
ATCGTCCAAAAAATTCCCTTAAAATTGCTGTCATTGGCGACATCCACGATCTATGGGAAAAAGAAGATAATTTAGCCCTCGAGCATTTAGACGTAAATTTAGCATTATTTGTCGGAGATTTTGGTAACGAATCGATTGAAGTAGTCGAACGCATTGCTGCTTTAAATCTTCCCAAAGCAACGGTATTTGGCAATCACGATGCTTGGTACACTGCTTCAGAATGGGGACGCAAAAAATGTCCTTACGATCGCACCAAAGAAGATCGAGTGCGACAACAAATAGATATATTAGGAGAGGTTAACGTCAGCTACGGTAAGTTAGATTTTCCTCAATTACGTTTATCTGTGGTGGGAAGTCGTCCTTTTAGTTGGGGTGGCCCGACTTGGAGAAATAAAGGTTTTTATCGCGATCGCTACGGAATTGAAAGTTTTGAAGAGTCTACATCTGCTATTACAACAGCAGCAGAAGCAACGAAATACGACAATATAATATTTTTAGGTCATAACGGGCCTTTTGGTTTGGGCGATCGTCCCGAAGATATTTGCGGTAAAGATTGGCAACCGATCGGTGGTGATTATGGCGATCCCGATTTAGCTGATGCTATCTCTAAGGTACGTCATTCTGGCAAGAATATTCCTTTAGTTACTTTCGGCCATATGCATCATAATTTGCGTCATACTAAAGATCGATCGCGCACTGCTGTTATTAAAGACGAAGCTGGAACTATTTACTACAATTCTGCTAAAGTCCCTCGAATTATCGATCGTGACGGTCAAATTTTACGCAACTTCTCGATCGTTACTTGGGAAAATACCACAGTTACTGAGATTGCTTTAATTTGGGTGGGAGAAAATTTTCAGATCGTTTCTGAAGAAGTTTTATATCGCGATCGAGAGATTATTTCCTAAATTCGGCGCGATCGATGTTAATAATTACTTCTTCTGATAATATATAGTTTGATGCCTTGTTGGAGAGGTGGCAGAGTGGTCGAATGCGCTCGACTTGAAATCGAGTGTACCGCAAGGTACCGTGGGTTCGAATCCCACCCTCTCCGTTTTAATATTTTAAATGAGCGATCGTCGCACCAAATACTTTTTGTACAGTAACACTTTATTTGTCATCGGTAACAATTTAAATTGTTATTAAGTAAGTAGTAAACAGAAAAGTTTAATAAAAGAATTATCGGACTGCCATAATATTTAATAAGATCGATGGTAACTTTTGGCTTATTGCTATTTAGAATGGCTAAAAAACTTATTGCTAAAAAACTAATTATCAAAGGAACGACTCCGATTAATCAATATATTTCTCGATCGATTAACATAATAATTTTTTTAGTGACTTATTTTAAAAACAATTATATTTGAATAAATAATTCTAAAATTTTTAATTCTGAAGCGGGATAGTAAAAAAATATATTAATTTTAAAACTTAGATCGATAAAAAGTAAAAAAATTGCGATCGATTTAAAAGCAGATTTAGCTTAAATTAAATTTTGGTTGTTACGATAAGACCGTTAAAAATACTGTCTTTATTATTAGTTATTTAAATTACGGACGTTTCAGTAATATAGAGGATATGAAGATCGATCGCTAATAAAAATATTATTTACGTGCTAATTTTAACGATCGTTATTCCATACTCAACCAAGCGATCGCACCGGCGATCCAATCTTCAGAATTGCGATTTTTTAACATTAAATTGTCTTGAGTTAAAACTGAAATTGCTTGTTGAATTTCTTCGTTAGTATATCCTAAAGCAAGTAAAGTCATTTCTAAATCTTCTTGCACTTCAGCAGGAGGACTAACGGTATTATTATTAGAGACTGTTACGCCCGAAGCTTCTCGCCACTGTGCTAATTTAGTTCTTAATTCTAATGCTATTCTTTCGGCTGTTTTTTTGCCTATACCAGGTACTTTAGATAAAAGATGAATGTTGCTAGAGACGATCGCGCCAACTAAATCTGAAATTCCGAGAGTATCGATACAAGCGATCGCAGTTTGCGATCCGACTCCACTAACGCTAACTAATTGACAAAATAAATCTCTTTCTGCTGCCGTACCGAAACCGTATAAAATAGGTTTATCGTCGCGAATTTGTAAGTGAGTAAATATTTTTACTTGCGGATCTTCGGGTAAATTTCTGGCCAAACGACTCGGTATTTGAATTTCATAAGCGATCTGATTTACTTCTAAAATCAGACTGATACGATTGTTATTGGTGCGGATCGTTTCGATTACTTTGCCACGAAGATAGCTTATCATTAGTTGTAGTTCAGGGATCGGAGGTCAGGGGTTCAAATATATTATTTGTTATAGCAATTTGCAATTTTTAGAACCTTCTTGTTTCTTCCTTCTTATCCTGAAGTTTTAGGAGTAGTTTTAGCGCGATCGGTGACGAATTGACGGAAACTCAGCAAGCTGATGGTTTGTCCTAAATTGAGGGGTAATAAGGAAATACCTTCTAAGCGAGATTGTACCCAACCATCGCCCCAACACCATTCGTGATAGCCGTCTATTCCTCCTGAGAGTAGCAAACGCAAACAGCTTCGATCGGCTATTTCCACTTTATGCTCGATCGCAATTAGTCCAATATAGCTGGTAAAGGTTAATTCGGGGGTTAATTTTTCTGGAAGTCCGGGAGATAATCGTTGAGTCCAGAGCCATTGTCTTAAATTTGTAGTATCTAATAAACTTTCGCGGATAATAGTTGCGGGTGCGGCTAGTTCGATACGAAGATGACTTTGTTGAAATTTACCTAACATAATTTGTTATTTAGCTTCCATCCAATTTTGACCCGCGCGAACTTCTACGAGCAAAGGTACGCTCAATTCCACGGCATTTTCCATTGTAGTCTTTATTTTTGGTTGTAGTTCTTCTATTTCTTCGCGAGGAACTTCAAAGATCAATTCGTCGTGTACTTGCAATAATAAGCGCGCTTTGTATTTTGAGGATAATGTATTGTGCAATTTGATCGTTGCTATTTTAATTATATCGGCTGATGAGCCTTGAATTGGTGCGTTGGCTGCGGCTCTTAATTTTTGTGCGTCGGAGTTGCTGATATCTAATTTAGAAAGGTTAGAAAGATCGAGATTTTTTAGCTCGTAATCGTTTAAATTTCTCAAGCTATTGCTTGCAAACTCAAAATGACGTTTTCTCCCCAAGATTGTCGAGACGTATCCGTCGGCGATCGCTTGTTTTTTAATATATTCTAGGTAAGCAAATATTCTCGGATATCTTTGGTGATATTTTTGGATAAATTTTTTGCCTTCTTCAGCACTTACTTTAGCTTCTTTAGCAAATCTATACGCTCCCATGCCGTATATTATGCCAAAATTAATTATCTTACCGAGGTTTCTTTCTTCTGGGGTAATATCTTCTTTATCTAATAGTAATTGGGCTGTTAGTTTGTGAACGTCTCGATTGTTTCGGTACGCTTCTAATAGAATAGGTTCTTGACTTAAATGGGTTAAAATTCTCAGTTCTATTTGGGAATAGTCAGCAGATACTAATAAACAGTTATCTTCGGGAATAAATGCTTTGCGTATTTGTCGAGAAAATTCGGTGCGAATTGGGATATTTTGTAAGTTAGGATTTGAAGATGATAATCTACCGGTGGAGGTAACTGTTTGATTGAAACTTGTATGGACTCTTTGGGTATCTTTTCTAACTAATTTTGGTAGGGTGTCTACGTATGTATATTTAAGTTTCGATAGGGTACGATATTCTAAGATTCGATCGATAATGGGATGGTCGCCTTGAAGTTTTTCTAAGGTAGCTCGATCGGTTGAATATCCTGTTTTTATTTGGCGGGATTTTCTGCGATCTAATCCCAATTCTTCAAATAAAATTTTGCTTAATTCTTTAGGAGATCCGAGGTTAAATTCTCTTCCGGCATCTTGATAGGCAAGTTTTTTTAATTCTTCTAAATCTTTTGCTAATTGTTCGGATAATTCTTTGAGATAAGCCGTATCTATTTTGATTCCGGCTATTTCCATTGCAGCTAACACTGGTTCTAAAGGCTGCTCGATTTTTTGCAGGATGTTTTTTTGGTCGGTAAATACTTCTAAATCCTTTTTTAGTTCTTCGAACAAACAGAAGGTAATATAAGCATCGCTAGCGCAATAATCTGCAACTATTTCTATTTCTAAATCTGCGATCGTTTCTGTTTTGGGAATATTGAGTTCTTCGTAGCTTTTCGGCTTAACTTCCGACCGCGATACGTAACAATGTGCTAAGTCTTTTAAGTTATGAGATCCTTCTGGATAGAGGATGTAACTAGCTAGCATGGTGTCCATTTTTACACCGGCTAATTTTATGCCTTGATACCACAATACCATTCGATCGAATTTAGCATTTTGCAAAACTTTTGCGTGGGTTTCGCTTTCTAAAATTGGACGCAATACCGATAATACTGTTGCTTGTTTTAATTGCTTTCCTGTTTTGTGATTTATCGGTATGTAAGCTACTCGATCGTATTCTTTGCCCCAACAACAACCTATCCCGACTAGTTGGGCATTTTCTGGCTCTAAAGAAGTTGTTTCCGTATCCCAAGCTACTGGGATTCTGGTCTGACGGTGGAGTATTTCTCTTAATTCTTCTAATTTAGTTTCGTCGTCAATTATTTGAGTTTTTAGCGGCGATTTTTCGGATTTTTTTTCTTCTTTTTGTTTTTGATTTTTTCCAAATAATGATAATTGTTTTTCTTCAGAATCTTCTGTTAATAAATTTTCGGGGCTTCCGCCAAATTGCAAGTGTATTGCATCTATTTGGGCGGCAAATTTCTTTAATTCTAATTTTCTAAAAATCGGTTTGAGTTCTTCAATATTAAATCCTTGTAATTTACATTTGTCTAACTCTATTTCTACGGGAACGTCATCGACTAATTGTGCTAAATACTGAGACTTTTTAGCATCTTCTAATCCCGTTTCTAGTTTCTTTTTAACCGCCCCTTTAATCTTCTCTATATTTTGATAGATTGCTTCGAGATTGCCGTATTCTGAGAGTAATTTTATTGCTGTTTTTTCCCCAATTCCTCTTACTCCTGGAATGTTATCCGATTTATCCCCGCAAAGAGCTTTATAATCGACAACTTGCTCCGGTTTGACTCCTAATTTAGCTTCAACTGCTGCGCGATCGAATTCTGGATAGTTGAAATTTTTAGAGCTTTTAATTGCTTGATTGTCTAAATAAATGACGCTGATTTTTTTGGTTTCGTCTACTAATTGAAATAAATCCCGATCGCCGCTAACTATTTTAACTCGATAACCCAACTTACTCGCTTGTTTGGCTAAAGTTGCTAGTACGTCATCTGCTTCGTATCCTACCGCAGTTATTATTTGTAAATTCAAAGCAGTTAATAACTGATGTAAATTTTTTAAGTCGGTAATAAAATCTTCTTCTGCTTCTTTGCGGTTAGCTTTGTAGTTCGGATCTTTTTGATGGCGAAAAGATGGTTTTTGTAAGTCAAAGGCTATTATTATGTAATCTGGCTGCTGATGTTTGAGGATGTGTAGCAGCGAATTAATAAAGCCAAAACAGACGCTCGTGGGTATTCCTGTCGATGTTTGGATCGGCCCGCTTCTAGATTTGCTAAAAGCATAATAAGAGCGAAAAGCAAGGGAGTGTCCGTCAATGAGAATGCATAGGGGGCTTTTATCTGGTGTGGAGTTGCCAGAGTCTAGATTTTGAGAAGTTGAAGGGATTTTAGACATACAAATATTCTAATTCTGTTTGCGCCGCAGTTGTTTTTCAATATATTTGAAAAAGTAAAGTTTGGTAAAAAAGGGGTTTTCTATCTCATAATTAGGTGTTAGCTTAATATACAAGATACGAGAAAGCACACCACGCTTTCAATAAAAGTTAGATTTGAGTTCGTATCTCCCGCTCGAAATCTACCCAACACTTTTTGAAAATGATAACAGTTGTTGAGATAATTGTACTCTAACACCTTCGTTATTAGGTTATAAGAGCGACGATTATAAATTTAGCCGACTAGGTTCGAATTGTGGATCTCAAGAAAAATGTTGCGGACTTGTTAGTGTAAATTTTAGTAAGAATACAATTGACCGTTCAGGAGTTCTAATTACTTGTACGCCAAATCAGCCCACCTCCGTAGGTGGGTATATTATTTTTATAAGGTATTAATTCGATCGCTTTTTATTTTTTAAAATATTAATAATTTCAAGATTAAAATTAATCAAAAATATCGCAATACTTAAGAGGGAGCAAAGCTCATTTTTGGAATAGCTATTCAATTGGGACTATATTCCTAGGTTTATTTAGGACTAGAGATAGTGGTAAGATTTTGTTGTTGTTTGTCATAATATCGAGTAATGGTAATATTTCGATCGCAGCCGAAAAAAAAAGAGAAATAAAGAGAAGATATTGCCTTTGTCAAAACTAATTCTCGTGTTGCTTTTGAGAAACGGTATTATTATCGAAAAAATCTTAAAAAATCTTAAAAAATGGTCTCGATCGTTCCGAAAACTTTTCGTAATTCACCGCTTAAATTTTTATTTTATTTAAATTGGATTTTATTATCCATCGTATTTTTATCTATATTAAATCCACAATATTTACCTTTCGATCGTTCAGATTGGCTCAACTTTTTTTGTTTGCTTATTTTTGCCTTAATGGGCTTTAAAATTGTTGAATTGAGACGAACTTCAGAGAAATTAATTTATTTAAGTTTGGAGTTTTTAATAATTATCTTAACCTATTGGGGAGGATTGAAATTCTCCATTTTATTGTATCTTATTTTAGTAGTGCGAAACTCTTTCATCTTCTCTCGATCGAGTCGTTTTGCGGTTACGATGATAGTTTTTGTTTTAGTACCGATCGCTCAATATTATCGAGTACAAACTTTAAAATTACCGCCGCAATTCTTAGAAGATCGCTTAAAAATATTTTGGATAACCACCATATTATTGGGAATACTTTTTTTATTTTTGCAGCTCTTAGTAGATACGGTTTTATCAGAATATGAAAGTCGCAAAAAACTAGCAATTGCTAACGAAAAATTACGTCGATATGCGGCAAAAATTGAAGATATAGCTACCTTACAAGAAAGAAATAGAATTGCTCGGGAAATTCACGATTCTCTAGGACATTCCCTGACAATTTTTAACCTTCACTTAGAAGCAGCTTTAAAAATATTACCTTGCGATCCAAAAGAAGCAACCGAGCTACTAAAAGAAGCCAAACAAGTAGGAAAAACAGCCTTAAAAGACGTGCGTCAATCGGTAACAACTTTGAGATCGAACCCCTTAGAAGGAAAATCTTTAGCGGATGCGATCGGCAGTTTAATTGAGGATTTAAAAAAGTCTACAGGAATCGAACCGCAATGCGATCTTAATATTTTTAGTTCCATTTCAGATGAAATTAAAATTACGATTTACCGCATTTTGCAAGAAGCAATCACTAATATTTGTAAGTACTCGGAAGCGACGGAAGTAATAATTAAAATTGAAATAAATACAGATTTAAAATTAATCATTCGCGATAACGGTGTCGGCTTTATTTTAGATGAAAATACTACCGGATTTGGCTTGCAAGGAATGGAAGAAAGAACTAAAGCTTTGGGGGGCAATTTTCAAATAATTACCGCTCCCGATCGCGGTTGCAAAATATCAGTATCTCTGCCAATAAACAAGCTATGATTACTTTATTAATAGTCGACGACCAAAGTTTAATTAGAAGGGGACTAAAAGCTTTATTAAAATTAGAAGATTGCTTGGAAATAGTCGGCGAAGCAGATAACGGTAAAAGCGCGATCGAGCGAGTAGCCCAATTAAAACCTAATGTAGTATTAATGGACGTGCGAATGCCAATTATGGACGGTGTAGCCGCAACAAAAGAAATTGCTCGCAATTTTCCCGCAACTAAAATACTAGTTCTGACTACCTTTGACGACGACGATTATGTAATCAGAGCGATAAAATATGGAGCTTCGGGCTACTTACTTAAAGATACGCCATCAGAAGAATTAGTTAAAGCAATTCAAGCCGTAGATAAAGGTTATACTCAGTTAGGGCCCGGTCTAGTAGAAAAAGTAATTAATAATTCTGCTGTTTCTAAACCAAAACCACCCCCAGGTTGGTCGGAATTAACCCCTAGAGAATTAGAAATTTTACGATCGATTGCTGCAGGATCGAGCAATGCAGAAATTGCCAAGGAACTTTATATCAGCCAGAAAACCGTTAAAAATCACGTCACCAATATTTTACGACGTTTGGAGGTACGCGATCGCACTCAAGCAGCAATTTTAGCTAATTCTCTTTGGGGAAGTGAGGAATTTGACCAAAATCGCGAATAGCTTGCCAAATTTGTGGCATTGTTTTAATTAAACTGTGGTCGTCTTTCAATTCTATCAGTTGCACCCAAGGACGAGTAGCAGCATACTCGCGACTAGAATCGATCGGGATAACATCGTCGTCAACTCCATGGAAAATTAAAGTGGGGATCGGTTTTTGCAACTTTTCTTCACGATAGCCCTCGAGATCTAAAATAAATTGATAGTGTAAAGGTAACAGAGTACTTTCACCATAATGATATACCGATAAATAGCCAGTTTCTTGCCATTGTTGTAATTGTTTTCGACCCAGTTTCGGCAGCCAATGAGATAAAAAATTAAAAGCAGGTGCGAGTAAAATTAGGCGATCGATCTTGTCGTATTTTTCTGCCAACCAAGCAGCAGTCAAACCGCCAAAACTAGATCCGATAAGGTTTACCGATGCTGAAGATTTTAAGGATCGATCGGCAACTTGCTCTAATTGACGGGTTAAGGTAAGGTGAGTAAAATCACCTCGATTTAAATCGGGAATACTCAGCTCGATTCGATTTGCTAAATATTCTGCCTTAGCAGATTTCGGACTAGAAGCAAAACCGTGAAGATAAATATAATTAAGTGTATTCATAAAATTATCAAAAAAGCAAGACCTATAGCTAGGTTTGAATAGCAAGTTTGAAATGACTAACGAAGAATTACTAGAAATAATCTCCAAAGCAGCACAAGAACGGCAAACTCAATTAGAATTGCGAGAGTGCGCTATTACCAGTTTGCCTCCAGAAATAGGACAATTAACCCATTTAACGAGGATTTATCTCAACGGTAATAAACTAGAAAGTTTACCGCCAGAAATCGGCAACTTAACTAATCTAACGCGGTTGTATTTACGGGATAATAAGATCCAAAGTTTGCCGCCAGAAATCGGTAATTTAACTAAATTAACCCATATATATATCAGGGGAAATAAATTAGAGACTTTGCCGCCAGAAATCGGCAATTTAAGCCAGCTCAAAGGATTATTTCTCAGCGATAATAATATTACTAGTTTGCCAGAAGAAATCAAAAAACTGACTAACTTAGGTAATCTCGATTTAACCAGAAATCCGATCGAAATTCCCCCAGATATATTAAATAGTGTTAACGAACCGAGTACGATCGTTCAATATTATTTCAAACATAGCGGTAGCGGGGCAAAATCTGAACCTTTAAACGAAGTAAAAATGTTGCTCGTCGGGCCTGCTGGTACGGGGAAAACTTCTCTATTGCAGCGTTTGCTAAATAACAATTTCGAGCCTCAACAAACTACTACTTTAGGCATTAATCGCCAAACTTGGGAAGTTAAAATAGACGAGCAAAATGTTGAAGTTAATGCTTGGGATTTTGGTGGGGGAGAATCGATGCATTCAGCCCATCACTTCTTTTTTACCAAGCGTAGCATTTATTTGTTAGTGGTAGATGCCAATAAAAACGAAGCAGAAAACGAAGTTGAATATTGGTTGGAATCGATTAAAAGTTTCGGTGGCAATTGTCCGGTAATTATAATTGGCAATAAAGCAGACCAAAAAAAATTAAGCTTCGATCGCGGTAAATTAAGCGGAAAATATCCCAATATCAAAACTTTCGTCGAAGTTTCTTGCGAGGCTAATTATAATATCGACCAATTAAAAAATATTATTTGTCGGGAAATAGCCGCACTACCCCACAATATCCATCAAGAATTAGATCCTACCTGGTTGTCGGTCAAAAAACAACTAGAACAAACATCCCAACTGGCGATCGATTTAGCCGAATATCAAGATCTCGCCAGATCCGAATCACTGCTCGATGAAAGCGAACAAAGCGATTTACTAAGGTTAATTAGCGATTTAGGCCACGTTTTATGTCTGGGGGGTGCGACTCCTGAAGCTAACAAGATCTATCCAAGTAAATTTATCGTCGATGGCATCTATCAAATCCTCAACGATCTAGAATTAAAACAATATCAAGGAGTCCTAGAAAGGGAACAACTGCAACGGATGTTTGCTAGCGATGTCTTGAGGGAAAATTGCTTTTTAATTACCGAAGCCATGTGTAAGATGGATCTGGCAGTGGAAATTGAAGAACAGCAAATGTATCTGATCGTCGATCTCCTCGGTAGCGAAGAAGTAATTACCGGAGAATGGCAAGATAGTCTGAATTTGGCCTATATTTATCAAGTTAAGCCGCCAAGTACGATTTTTTCGCGCTTCTTAATTAGAATGCAAGAATATATCTACGAAAATTATTATTGGCGCAACGGTGTAATTTTAGTCCAAGAAGAAAATCAAGCCTTAGTAAAATTCGATCGCCACAAAAACAAGATTTCGATTTGGATAAACGGAAAAGAAGAAACCAGAGCAGAATTTTTAAGCCAAATTTGCGATCGCTTCGATCTAATTCACAAAAATATTCCCGGCCTTCAAGTCGAAGCAGCAAAAGGAGAAGCAGGTAACGCGATCGACTCCGATCGAGATCTAACTCAAGAAATATCCCTCTCAGAAGGAGTATCTACCTCAGAACAAGATGCTACTTTCATTCTCGACGATTTAGATCGAGTCGATGAAACCCCAAGCGATCGCCCAGAACCCAGTTTGCCGAAATCGAGCAATAAACCGATCGGACAAAATACTACTCTTATTCTCAACGATATCCCAGACGAAGCAGAGATCCGATCGCAAAGCGAAGAAACTACCGAAGATCCTCTCTCGAGTCTAGATCCTGAAGCTCAATCGAGACTCGAAGATCTCTCAAGTTCTAATCTCAGTTTCGAAGAATTAGAAAATGCTCCGGCATTAGACGAAGATGAATATGAAGAGATTAGTTTGGCAAGATTTTCACCAAATACCAAACCGGCCGATCGCGATAATAACGAAGAAAAAGAAGCCCCATCTCAATCGAGCGAAGAAGCATCCGAACAACCGCAACCAACGACAACCCCACCGGTAGTACCACCACCACCAAAATTAGATTTTACTCCGGTAGAACAAGAAAAAGCATCGGAAACTAGCACTAGCGAAGAAACCGCTCAAAAAAGCGGCCCGAATTTAGTTTTAATTTCGATCGCCCTTCTAGCCGTTATCGGTATTGGAGCGGGAACGGTATTTTACATTCAATCTCAACCCAACGAAACCCCAGAAGAAACAACTACCCCGTAACACCATTTTCCTTTTTATTTGTTACCAATGATAGGTCAGGGGTCAGTGCCCAGGGGTCAGGGGTAAGTCACTAATTATCTTTATCTAAAATAGAGGGCGATCGCAAACGATCGCCTATTTCTGAATTTTCATCCCCATCTGAGTTATTTTTAAATATTAATACGCGACGAGCAAAGGGAATTTCGACACCTTCGCGATCGAAGGCTCTTTTTAACATTTTGCGAAAAGTTCGCTGTACTGGCAGGTGTTTTCCTGGTTTAACTTTTGTTACGGTACGAATTGTTAGATCTGATTCGCCAAAATTATCTAAGCCATCGACTCGAGTCGCTTCGACTACATTGGGATCTATTTCTTTTAATTTTTGACCTACTTCTTCGATTATTTTATATACTTTATCTAAATTAGAATCGTAATCTACGCCGACGATTACCACCGCATAAACGTAATTTTTGGAGTAATTAACAATTTTAGAAATATCGCCGTTACGAACGATATATACTTGTCCTCCTGGGTTGCGAATGCGAGTAGTCCTCAATTCTATTGCTTCGACAAAGCCGCTAGCTTCGTTTGTTTCGATAAAATCGCCGACTAAATAATAGTTTTCAAATAAGATAAAAAAACCGTTGACCACATCGTTTATTATCCCTTGCGCCCCCAAACTAACCGCTAAACCAAGCAATCCAGCCCCGGCTAAAATTGGAGTTGCATCGATTTTAATCGTATAAAGAATTGCTACGCCAGCACCAAAATAAATCAAATATTTCAGGGCACTTTGAATTAGAGGAATAATTGTTAGTCTTCTTTGTTTTTCCAGATCGGTTAAATCTTGGTTTTTTAATAAAAATTCTTCTACTAATAGTTTAGCTACTTCAATAAATACTCGACTTAGAAAAATAATTCCGACAATTTGCACTATTTCCGGCCCGTATTTAGCCAACCTAGCAATTGCTTCGATTTGTTCTACTGCTAAAGTAGCAGTAGTCACGTAAATAGCATATTCCAAACACCTTTTAAAAAAAGGAATTAAATGGCGCAAGCGATCGTAAAATCTGGCTCGATTATCGTTAGTAAAATAGCCGCGAACCAAAGCATCGAAACTATCAATTATTGCTGCTGTAGCTCGCACGATTAGCAATCCCAAAATCACGATCGCATAAATTTTTAAAATCAGATAAATATTATTAGTAACTATTTGGGGAAGCTGAACGAATATAGTGCATTGAGCCAAAAATAACAGCCAAATGCTATTGACAACACTTTTATTTAGCAAGCTAAAAAAAGATTCTACACTGCGATCGTTGGCGGTAATTCGTTCGTAATTTTTAGTTACTTGACATATTTTATTTAATAAATAATTAACTACCTTAACAGCTTGCAATGCTATTAAAAGAGCTAAAAAACATTTGGCGATCGCCCAACCAACATTAATCCAAAAATCTTCGTGAATTTGAGCTGCTAAACCCAAAGTATAGTCTTTAATATTTTTTTCTAGATAAAAAATAATATAACTGTTTGCCCCGATAATTAAAAAGCAAAGTAAAATACAAGAAAAAACTAAAATTAGTTGAATTTGACGAAGTAAATTATTAGCTTGGCTTTCTTCTCTTTCCAGCCAAGAAATTTTCATCACCCGTTTAAAAGTTTTAACTAATAAAAAATTGCAACTACAAAAAACAAAAATTACTAAAGCAATTTCTGCCAAAATGATTAAAATATTTTCAGCTTGTTGATACATAAAAAAATGATAATTAAAAAACAGATTTAAAATCTGCAACTTTGCGATCGATTCCAGTAATAGCCGTACCGACAACCACAGCATAAGCACCCAGATCGAGAGCTTTTTTAGCCATCGCCGGATCGCCTACACCACCTTCGCAAATAATCGGAATATCCTCGATCCGCTCTACCATTTCCTTTAAAAGAGAGTAGCCCGGAGGACAGAGATTCTTGGTTGCAGACGTATAACCGTACAAAGTTGTTCCCAACAAATCCGCCCCAGCCTCTGCAGCAGCGATCGCGCTCTCGATATTATCCACATCGGCCATCACTAGCGCATCTAACTTTTGATGGATTTTAGCAATTAATTCGGTAACATTTTCTTGAGGGTGAGGTCTGATGGTAGCATCGATCGCGATGATATCGGCCCCAGCAGAGGCGATCGCGCGAGCAGCTTCAAAACTAGGAGTAATATAAACTTCGCAACCCGGGATATTTTGCTTCCACAAGCCGATTATGGGAATATCGGGCAATATTGCCCTAACTGCTTTAACGTGGGCTGGAGTATCGATTCTAACCGCCGCCGCACCGCGATTTACTGCCGCTTTTGCCATTGCCGCAATTACTGTCGGCTCGTGGAGGGGCGAATCAACTGGAGCTTGTACCGAAACGATGAGATTGTTTTTGAAGCGATCGAGCGGGTTTTTCACGACAAAAAAAGAGGTAGTATATTTAAGGATACTACCCGAGGAATCGTTAAATTTTAAGAAAGATTAAAGAACTGCGCGAGCGAACTGAACCACTGTCGCTCCTTCACCAACCGCAGCAGTAACCCGTTTGATCGAACCCGATCGCACGTCTCCAGCAGCAAAGACACCTGGACAACTAGTTTCGAGGAAAAAAGGAGCGCGATTGTTGTATTGGGATTTATTGTTACTTATCTGACGGCCGGTTTTAATAAAACCATCTTCATCTAATTCTATTTGCGATGGCAACCAGTCTGTGTGGGGAATAACGCCAATAAAAATATAAACCGCACTGGTTGGGACATTTTGAGTTTCGTCGGTTTGATTGTTAAAAATCTCTACCGATTTTAAAACATCGTCGCCGTTGAATTTAGAAATTTCGGTATTAGTTAGTATTTCGATTTTGTCGTGATTTTCGATGCGACGGACTAAATATTCCGACATTTTCTTACCTAAATCCTCGCCCCGTATTAACAGCAATACTTTTTCGGCATATTCGGCTAAATATAATGCTGCTTCTCCTGCTGAGTTTGCACCACCGACGACGATCGCCGTGGGAGAGTGACACATTACTGCTTCGACATCGGTAGCACTATAATAAACTCCGGCCCCCATAAAGCGATCGCAGTTTTGGGCTGGCAACCGACGATAGTCAGCCCCAGTAGTAATTAAAACATTTTTAGCAGTAATTTTCGCACCGTCGGCTAGTTCGAGGGTTTTGTAGTCGGAATTTAAATCCATTGTGACTACTTCTGCAGGAATAGAGAAGATCGCGCCGAATTTTTTGGCTTGGACGATCGCTCGATCGGTCAATTCCATACCCGAGAGGGAGACGGGAAAGCCCATATAGTTTTCGATTTTAGCACTCCAACTGGCTTGTCCTCCGGGAGCATCTTTTTCTAAGACTACGGTTTTAAAGCCTTCAGAAGCGGCATATACAGCAGCAGATAAGCCAGCAGGGCCGGCCCCAATAATAGCAATATCGAATAATTCTCGATCTTCGAAGGATTTTTTGAGATTTAAAGCTTGACCTAATTCTTCATTGCTGGGATTTTTTAAAATCAGATCTTCGCTACAAATTACTACCGGAGTTGCAGCGGTATCTATGTCTAATTGTTTTAAGAGATTTTCTACTTCCTGGTTTGTTTCGAGATCTAGCCAGTGATGGGGCAGGAAATTTTTTGCTAAAAAATCTCTAACTCTAAAGGTATCGCAGCAATATTTAGAGCCGATTATTTTTAATCCCAGATCTGAATCTGCAGCTATGCTTTGTCTGGCAAGAAATGCTTGTAAAATCAGATCTCCGATTTGGGGAATTTCGCGAATAATTGTTTTAAAATCTTGGTTAGAAATACAGTAAACTTGGCAATCTTCTGCAGCGATCGCGCTGGTTACTGAAGGCATTCCCCTTAAAATTGTGGTCGGATCGCCAGTAAATTCTCCTTGAGAATGTTCTGTGATTATTTTTTCTTTGTCGGTTAATTCTTGAACTATTTCAACTCGACCTTTTTTAATTACAAATAAGTTTGTGTTTGGTTTTCCGGCTGTGAATAAGGCTTGGCCCGCTTGAAAATGCTTTAATTGGGCAAATTTTTCTATTACCGCTATTTGTGTTTCGTTTAGTTGGGGAAAGGCTGTATTTTTTGGGGGGGAGATTGCAATCATGTGTGGTTGTAGTTGGTTTTATTTATATATTTCTATCTAGTAATTTTTTTCTAGTCCTTCGCAATACTACCCCAGTTTTTTGACGCGCCACATCCATCTTTAGTTAGGAATGCTGTACTAGGCCAACTCAGAATTCAGCAGTCAGCTAGGACAATAATTAACAAGTCTTAAGAATAATTTTGTCTCCTTACTTACCATACCCCCAAATAGATTAAAAAGATTCCCCCATCTCAGTGCTGGCTATTTGGGGAATTTTATCTTCGCTGACAACATGACTTATTTTTTTTAACAAAATATCGGGCTGGATTGGTTCGATTAAATAATCTGCGATGCCTATTTGAGATAGATAATTCCATTGGTTAGGGGAAATATTTTCTTGCGCGATTAAAACGACTTTAATATCTGCAGTCGTATTTAAATTTTTCAGAGTTTTGATGGTTGTTTCGAACTCTGGCAATCGCCGATCGATTAAAATACTAATTGGCTGTAAAAGTTCTATTTGTCGAATCGAACTCCCTCCGTTAATTAACCAAACGATTTGATAATCTGCGGCAGTAAGTAGTTCGCAAATTAATGTTGCTTCTGCTTCATTTTCCGCTAATAAAACAACCGTTCCTTTATTAAAAGAAGAAGGGACAGAGACGTTTGTTGCCGGAATAGAGGTTAAGCTATCGGATTTATCTGGCAGCCAAACAGTAAATAAAGAACCTTTGCCAGGACAAGAATCAACTTCAACCCTGCCGCCGTGAAGTTCGATCAATTGTTTGGTTAAAGCCAAACCCAAACCAGTTCCGCCATAAATGCGCTGACGGTATTCTTCTATTTGTTGAAACTTCTCGAATAATAAAGGTAATTGATTCTCGCTAATGCCAATGCCAGTATCTTCTATTTGAAATACTGCTTGTTTTTTGTCCCGCCAAATTCTTAAGGTTACCTTGCCAGATTCGGGAGTAAATTTAATGGCATTATCTAATAAATGAAATACAATTTGTTCGACTCTTTCGCGATCGCCACAAAAACGGTCTTGAGACGGATTTACCCGCCAATCTAATTGCAAACTAATTTGCTTGCGATCGGCTTTTTCTTGGAAATTTTGGAGGATTGCTCTCGATAAATAACGCAGAGAAAATTGACTGATATTGAGGGAAGATTTTCCGGCTTCTACTTGAGAAAATTCGAGAATATCGTTAACTAATTCTAAGAGATTTTTACCGCTATCGTGGATAGTCTGCAAATATTGCCTTTGTTTGTCGAGGGGTAAGGCATAATTATCTTGAGACCAATGTAGCAAAGTTCCTGACAAGCCAATTATGCAAGTTAGGGGCGTGCGTAATTCGTGGCTCATATTGCCCAGAAATGCAGTTTTCGAGTTATGGGCTGCTTGAGCTGCTATTAAAGCATCTTGCAATTCTCGAGCGCGTCTGTCAATTTGCTGTTGCAGATTGTTTTTTTGTTCTTGTGCCTGTCGATAAAATAGATCTTGATAGATCGCGATCGCCAGATATTCGGCAACTCTTTGTAAAAATTTAATATCTTTTTGTTTCCAAGGGCTTGGTTTGGAGCATTGATGGGCGATCGTAAATCCCCAGAGTTGTTTTTTAACAATAATTGGAATGACTAATTTAGATTTTACTCCTAACTGTTGCATGAATTCTCGCAAACAAGGATTGAGATCGGTATCTGTATCGATATTGTCAACAATTAAGTTAAAACCTTCGAGATATTTTCGGCCCGATCGAGAGTTGCGCGCAAAACAGCGATCGTCTTGCAAGTTTAATGTCGAAGCAATTCCTGAGTGGGCTAAAGCTTCGTAGGTGACGCGATCGACTTTTTGTTTATTTTCAGTTTCTACGTTTAATTGATAAATAATCAAGCGATCTAGGTCCAACAAATCCCTAACTTGTTGAACTGTCATTTTGATAATCGCTAATAAATCTAAGTTGCGATCGATCTGTAATGCCAATCGATCTAAGATGTTTTCTTGCTCTACTTGACGATTTAATATTGCTTCTAAGGGATCTCGCGAGCGACAACCGGACAGTCGATAGATTGTTTTGCCGCGATCGGGGCCGATTATCTCTAATAATTCTGCCATAAATCTATCTCGATCCTTAATATTTGGTTTAATTTGTGCTAATAATCTTTTTCGATAATTTTCGAGCTGGGAATATTTGAGTAACGGCCGAGGAAGATAGTGGAGAAACTCGGCGATGGTTTGGGGTGAAAAGCTAATAGTTACTTGATAATCTGATTTTTCGGGAAGGGGGCTTCCCGAGAGTAAGGCACTAAAATGACGAGAAATTAACAGTCTAAACCGTTTTTTGGCAGCTATTGCCTTATTTTCCTGCAAAAACAAATTATCTTCGCCGATTAATTCTGCTTCGGCCCCACAAAAATCTCTCATTTGTTGCCAGAGATCGATGAGTCGAACGAATTTTTTATGAGGCAAAGTCCGATTGAATATGGGCTTTTGAGAACTAAACATTTTTTTCCTGCCAAGAAGCAGTTAGACTTTGTTATTAATAGGATCTCTTGATATTGTCCGCTAAATCTCGAGCCTAATTATTTTTAAAGGTGAGGAAATTAATAAATATATGCATAGGATCGCTGCTACCCCTGGAGGTTGGAATCCCGACATATCTGGAATAATTTCGATCGAACAAAATCCAGCATCAATATGTGTGCTTACAGCAGCAGATACAGAGATTCAAACTTTAGCTGCAAGTATCTCTAGTGTACCTGCTGATTTTCCGACAATTAGAGTCGTAAATCTGCTCCAACTCCAACAACAGCTAAGCATCGATAACTATGCTGAAAAAGTTTTATCTTCAGCAAAAATTATTATTCTTCGTTTGCTTGGAGGTCGTGCTTATTGGTCTTATGGTTTAGAAGTAGTTAAGGAAATTGTCGAAGTCAATGATATAGCTTTATTTGTCTTACCAGGAGACGATCGCCCCGATCCCCATTTGTTTAGTCACTGTAATGTATCTTTATCAGCCGTTAACAATTTGTGGCGATATTTTATTGAAGGTGGAGTTGATAATTTAGCTAACGGACTCAAATTTGTTTGCGATCTCAAATTCAAAACCGCTTACAATCCCCCTCCTCCTCGGACTATTCCTAAAGTAGGAATTTACGAAGCGAAAAAATTAAAAATTAACGCAAATAAAATTCATAAATCTCTAAACTTTCGAGTTGGTTTACTTTTTTATCGCGCTCATTATTTGGCAGGAAATTTGAAGCCAATCGATACTTTATGTCAAGATCTCCTGGAAAAAAATTTAGTGCCGATCCCGATCTTTATTTCTTCTTTACGCGATCGTGAAGTGCAAACAAAGTTATTATCTTTTCTAGAAAATCGAACAAATCCCCCGATCGAAATACTGATCGATACTACAAGTTTTTCTTTAGCTAAAATTAGCAATTTCGAACCGGTTTCCTTGTGGCAAAAATTAAACGTTCCGATCTTGCAAGGTATTTTGAGCGGCACTACTGTAGAATATTGGCAATCCTCTTTTGCTGGTTTGACTCCAAAAGATGCGGCGATGAATGTTGCTTTACCGGAAGTAGATGGCAGAATTATCACTAGAGCAATTTCTTTTAAATCCGTTGCCAATTGGAACGAAACTTTAGAAACTGATATCGTAGTTTATCAACCCCAGGCCGATCGGGTGAGTTTTTTGGCGGATCTGGCTGCTAATTGGGTAAAATTACGAACCACTCCCCGCCAAGAGCGAAAAATAGCTTTAATTCTCGCTAATTACCCTAATAAAGACGGCAGACTGGCGAATGGGGTGGGTTTGGATACTCCGGCAAGTTGTCTGGAAATACTGAAAGCTTTGCAGCAAAATGGTTATTTAACGGACAATATCCCTACTTCGACAGATGAGTTAATAAAACTTTTAACTGCTGGGGTAACTAACGATTTAGAAGCCAGAGAATGGCGATCGACACGTCATTACCTTTCGAGGACTGATTATCTCAAATATTTTGCTACCCTACCAGAAAGGGTAAGAAAAGAGATCTGCGATCGCTGGGGAAGTTTAGAAGCGGAAACTATACCCATCCCTGGAATACAATTGGGCAATATTTTTGTGGGGATACAACCATCTCGAGGCTACGATCGCGATCCGAGTTTAAATTATCACGCTCCAGATTTAGAACCGACTCACGATTATTTAGCTTATTATTATTGGCTGCGAGAAGTTTTTCAAGTTAGAGCGATCGTTCATATTGGCAAACACGGTAACTTAGAATGGTTGCCGGGAAAAAGTTTGGCTTTATCTAATGAATGTTACCCTGAAATAGCTTTAGGTGCGATCCCCAATTTGTATCCGTTTATTGTCAACGATCCTGGTGAAGGTTCGCAAGCTAAAAGACGCAGCAGTGCGGTAATCATCGACCATTTAACCCCACCAATGACTCGAGCTGAAATCTACGGCGATTTAGCAAAATTAGAAACTTTAATTGATGAATATTACGAGGCGCAAAGTCTAGATCCTGCGAGATTAAATGCGATCGCCTCTCGGATTGCTAAGTTAGTAAAACAAACAAATTTAGATAAAGATCTGGGCATAAAATCTGAATTGGATCGCGATTCTTTGGCTCAATTTTTAACAATTGCTGACGGTTATTTATGCGAACTTAAAGAGGCACAAATTAGGGACGGATTGCATATTTTCGGTAAATGTCCCGAACGAAAACAATTAAGGGATTTAATAATATCGATCGCCCGCTTTCCAAGTTTCGATCGAACTGGCTTAACAACAGCAATAGCTCGAGATTTAAATTTAGATTTCAATCCTTTAACTGCCGATCCCTCTGCTGATTTCTCGGAAAATAATAGAGAAGCAAGATTTATAAATTGTCGCAATCTTGGAGATGCGATCGCAATAATCGAATCGATAGCAGCAGAAATAATAGATAATTTAATCGAATCTAAACCCCTCGAATTACCCGGAAAAGAAACAGCAAAAGAATTAAAATATCTCGAAAATCAACTAATTCCCTCCCTGCAAAAAACTCACCAAGAAATAACCAATTTAATCGCAGGTTTGGACGGTAAATACGTTCCTAGCGGTGCTTCTGGCGCGCCAACTCGAGGTAGACCGGATGTATTGCCAACCGGACGCAATTTTTATTCGGTGGATATCCGCGCAATTCCCACAGAAACAGCCTGGGACATCGGTAGAAAAGCTGCGGAGGTAGTTATTGAAAGATATACCCAAGAAAACGGCGAATATCCTCAAACATTAGCTATTTCCGTCTGGGGAACTTCGACGATGCGAACTGGTGGAGATGATATCGCCCAGGTATTAGCTTTACTGGGAGTGCAACCAGTTTGGGATGGTTTGTCGAGAAGGGTGGTAGATTTTGAAATACTTCCGGTGTCTGTGTTGGGGAGGCCTCGCGTTGACGTGACTTTGCGGATCTCCGGCTTTTTTAGGGACTCTTTTCCCAATTTAATAGACTTAGTTTATAACGCGATCGAATCGGTGTCAAGCCTCGACGAGCCAGCAGAAATAAATCCTTTAGGGGCTAAAGTAAAGCAAGATCGAGATTTTTGGCAGCAAGAGGGTCTAGAGCTAGAAAAAGCCAGTCAAAGAGCATTACATCGTATTTTTGGCTCGAAACCGGGGGCATACGGTGCGGGATTGCAGGGTTTAATCGAAGCGCAAAATTGGCGCGATGACGAGGATTTAGCGAGGGCTTATATTAATTGGAGCAGTTATGCTTATACTGCCGATGGTAAAGGATCTGCCGCACCAGAAGCTTTTAAAAAACGATTAAAAGAGTTACAAATAGTTTTGCACAACCAAGATAATCGCGAACACGATTTGCTCGACTCGGACGATTATTATCAATTTCAAGGGGGTTTGACTGCTTCGGTACGCGCTTTAACTGGCAAAAACCCGACTACTTATTTTGGCGATAATTCCATCCCAGCTAACCCCAGAGTGAGGCAATTAAAAGAAGAAATTGCTAGGGTATATCGATCGCGGGTGGTTAATCCAAAATGGATCGAGGGTGTAATGCGTCACGGTTATAAAGGTGCTTTTGAAATGGCTGCTACTGTAGATTATTTATTTGCTTACGATGCTACTGCTAGATGCGTCGAAGATTTTATGTATCGTGGAGTGGCTGATGCTTATATTTTCGACGATAAGGTGCAAGAATTTATTAAAGATAAAAATCCTTGGGTGTTGCGAGATATGGCTGAAAGACTCTTAGAAGCTTCTCAGCGCGGTTTGTGGCAATCAGATCGAAAAGTTTTGGACGATTTGAAGGCTATTGTTAACGATGCTGAGGGTGTTATTGAAGAGTTAGATCGATCCTAAAAAATAATCTAATCCGATCGCCAAACCGATTACTTTTTCAATTTCTAAGTTATTTTGATAGACAACATCCAGAGAAGATAAATCTCTTCGCACATCTTCAAAAGTAATTTTCAGTTTTTGGGGGCGATAATTTTGAATCATGTCTTCTAAAATTAGTTCGATCGTAAATTCTCTATCTCCCGTACTTGTTAAATCGGCAACTAATTCACCAGTATTTCGCTCCCAAACTTCTCCCCAATATCCATCGTTACAATCAGGATCGCCGATGTTATAAACAGTTCTTAATGGTAAAATATTGCCATCTTCCCCTTCTACATCCCAATCAAACCAGATATACTCTCCTATATTTTCGAGGTAGTCATAATTATAATTATTGTCGCCAAAATCCATTTCAGAATTTTCCTGATGCCATTCTGGAAGATTAAAACATTCTGGAAAGGCTGCCGTACTGCACGATCCTAATCTTTTTATAAAACGAATTGGCAGATCCATTTCTTGAAGATCGCTGATGCCAATTTCTCGAAATATTTCTTTTATGTCTTCAGGTAAATTTGGCTTTAATGAAATTTCGTATCCATTAGTATCGTTCAATCTATTCAGACATTCGGGCCACATAAATTAGTCAATATAGTGTTTAAAATTAATTTTTTTGTAGCTTTTGGTGCTAGAATTTAGTTATAACTTCTGAAATTGTTCCTTATTTTGCTATTTCTTTATTATTATTTAATAATCTAGGTAAAGAATTATTATGGGGAAAAATAATAACTTTCTTTACTAAATAAAAAAAAATAAATAAAAGTATGTTATTGAGGAGAGTCGTCAAGAATAGAAGTTTGTTTTATTTTATATGATAGTTAATTTTTTTAAATCGATGTAGTTTAAAAATACTATAGCGATCGCGCTATTATCGATAAAGGAAGCTCGAGATATATATAATACCTTTAAAGTGCTTTTCCAGTATTTTAATTAAAGAGGAAAAAATTATGAAAGAACAAGGAAATATACCAAAATTATTTTTAGGTACTATTGTTTTCAGTCTTTTAGTTTTAGGTGGTGTGGGTGCTTTCCACTTTCATGGATTTGTTACTGACCCGCCAAGAAGCGAACAAAGCGGTAACATCATCTAAAATATGATTATCGATTCCATATTTACTGATATTGTCTAATCAAAGCAGTAATCTCGTTATATTGGGTTGTTTTTCCTTGGGAACTATAAAAATCGGCTAATAGTTCCCAATCTTTAATAGCTGTTTCTTTTCTGCCTATTTGATAAAGAGCCAAAGCGCGATTGTAAAGAGCCGGTATGTAATTAGCATCGAGTTCGATCGCTTTAGTATAATCTTCAATTGCTGCTGAATATTTTGCTAGTTGATAGTTAGCAATACCGCGATTGTAAAAAGCCTGTAGATAGTTAGCATCGAGTTCGATCGCCTTAGTATAATCGGCAATTGCTCTTTGGTATTCTCCTAATTGATAGTAACTATTAGCGCGATTGTTGTAAGTAAGAGGTGAATTTGGATTTAATTTTATGGCTTTAGTAAAAAGCTCGATCGCTCCTCGATAGTCGTCCGAATCGTAACGAAGGATACCGAGATTATAAAGAGCAAAAATATAATTAGAGTCGAGTTTAATTGCCATTTCGTAATCTGAAATCGCCCCCGAATCATCTTTTAAATTGTATTTAGCATTGCCGCGATTATAAAAAGCATCTACATAATTAGCATCGAGTTCGATCGCCTTAGTATAATCTGTAATTGCTGCTCGATACCGACCGATTTTATAATTAGCTAAACCGCGATTGTGATAAATTTTCGCAGAATTAACATTGAGTTGAATAGCTCGAGAAAAATCCTCGATCGCCTTATCGTATTCTTCTAATTTGTAGCGAGTTAAACCGAGATAATAAAAAGCTTGCCCGTAATCTTTATTAATTTGAATAGCTCGAGAAAAATCCTCGATCGCTTTATCGTATTCTT
>CAYWIH010000003.1:52422-92470 GCA_964458305.1 uncultured bacterium
TTATCGTATTCTTGGGTTTTGTAACGCACCAAACCCCGATTGTTGTAAGCAAAAAAATATTTAGAATCTAATTGTAAAGTGCGATCGAAATCCTTCAAAGCCAAAGTATATTTTTGCAAGCGATAATTAGCCAAACCGCGATAATAATAAGCATTAACATAGTCGCGATCGATCCTAATTGCTCTACTAAAAGCTGCAACAGCTTCTTGATAGTTTTTCTCAGCGTATCGAGTAGTACCTAATTGATAATAAAGCTGAGATTGCCTGGAAAATAAAGCAAAATTAGAGCGATTTTTAAACCGAACTGAAGGATCGGCGATCGCCGATAATTGGCCGATAAATAAAAAAGGAACGATCGCTAAATAACTAAATTTGAACCAAGATAAATTAAATTTCATTTTTATAAAACTTCTTAACTCGCAACTCGCACCAAAATTATCGATCCTGCAACTAAAACAAAGCAATTTGGCAGCCAAGCAGAAACTATCGGCGATAAAGTACCAGCAACACCCAAAGAACTAGTAACAAAAGCTAATAGATAGTAACCAAAAATAATTAACAAGCAAATACCAAAATTAATTGCTTTACCCCCATCGCTCAATCTAGAACCCAAACTAGCCCCTACCAAGCCAAATACCAGACAAATAAACGGAAAAGATAGTTTTTCTTGAATGCGGACTTTAAGCTGGCGAGCTGCCCTTGTATCCCCACTAGACTCGAGATCCTTTAAAGCCATTCTGGCCCGAGCGATATTCATTTCGTTGTATTGGCGAGTTCGATCGGCCAAATTTAAAGAATTTCTCGGCAATTGCAGCCTTTGCTTTTCAAAGCGTACCACGCTACCGTAAGAACCATCGGGATTAATTACGTAAGTATAGCCGTTAAAAAAGTCCCAACTATTTTCTTGTGGGTTCAAACTTGCCGATTTGGCAATCACGATCCGATCGATTCCTTCCCCCGAAAGATCCAAAACTGTCAACTCTTGCATTTTTTGACCGTCAAACTCTTCAGCGTAAAATATTCGAGTCAAAATCCTTTGTTTGCTTCCGTTTGGCTGCAAAACATTTTCATATTGGGGGTAGAGTATATTCTCTTGTTTGGCAGAAAAGACATCGCTATCGGCGATCGCTCGCTCGAGCATAACCGCAGACTGGTAGTTAGCCGCAGGAACTACTAATTCTTGAAATAGAAAAGTTATTCCCATTATCATAATACTAAAAATAATCGCTGGAACGATTAACCGATACAAGCTCACACCAATACTACGCAAAGCGATCGTTTCACTATCTTGAGATAGACGACTGTATGCCATTAAAGTTGCTAAAAGTACTGACATAGGAATGGCGTAAGCAACGAATTCAGGTATTTTTAATAACAATACCTGAAGTGCGATCGCTAACAATACTTGGGACTCACTTACCTGACGTACTAAATCGAATAAAGTTCCTACAGCTATACCCAAAGACGAAAATAAACCCATACCAAAGATAAAAGGTAAGATTAGTTCCTTGAGTAGATAGCGATCTATTAAAAATAGATTAGGAAACGATCCGATCGATTTAATTTTAGCTTTACTCAGTTCCATAACAGTTGAGATTTAGTCATCATTTAATTTAATATGGATAAAATCGATCTGCAATTGTTCTTAGTGCAACTATTCCTAGAGATAGATGAAGCCTTCTTAATAAAAAGACCTACGGACTAACTAGAAAATATGTTAATTTTTTTAACATCAATTACTTTGATTCTATAAAAAGCAAAAAAATAATAGAATATCCCCTTGGTAATAAAAGATATTAAAGTTTTTAATTCGAGCCATTTTTATTAAAAAAAAATGAAAAAAGAGGACACCAACAGTCAACAAGAATACCATTCGGAAGAACGAGAGCCTTTTCGCGAAATTCGCGCCCGTCTGTCTGAGAGTGAAGAAAAAAAAATCTCTTGCGAAAATAAAAGTATCACCAAACAAGTAAATATAGGAAAATACAAAAGGTTCTATTCAGCTTTAGTATCCCACCAATATCCTTTAACAGCAAGCCAAGAACAACAGTTAGAAAATCTTCAGCAAGATTTACAATTAACAGCAGCAGAAGCAGAAGCAATTCAGGCAAAAGTTGTAAGCGAACTGTCGGAAAGCAATCTAAAAATTGAATCAGAAAAACCAGAGCGGCTCGTGAAAACAGAGAACAATTTAGAGCGGCAAAAAGAAGGGAAAAAAAACAATACTTTCTTAAAAATAGCGATCGCTTTAATAATAGTTGGTGTCGGCCCCGTAATCTTCAGTTTATTTATGTTTCCGAGCGGAGTTAGAGTTCCAAATAAGCCAGAAGAGAAAGTAACAATTTCCCCAGCAATTCAATTAAATAATTACGAAAAATATCCAGCTTTATCCAAGTTTATTACTAAAGAAGCGGAATGGATTAATTGCCTAGCTATTGCCCCAAAAGGAAATAAAATTATTATCGGCAGTCGTCAAGGTAGAATAATTATTAGCGATTTAGTTACAGGGGATTTAATAGCGGCTTTAACAGACAATTCGAAAGTAGATATCAACGCTATTGTCATCGCTCCAGATGGCAAAACGATGATGACAGGAAACGATCGAGGATTAATCAGAATTTGGGATATCGAGCAAAGACAAGTGATTCACACCTTCAGAGGACACTCCCCTTTCAGTATTTTATCCCTAGCAATTACTGCCGACGGCAAAAAGTTAGTCAGTGGCGATCTCGCAGGAAGTATTAAAGTTTGGGACTTAGATAGCAAACAAACAATTCATACTTTATTAGGTCATTCTACTAGTATTAATTCCCTAGCAATTACTGACAACGATCGCAAAATAGTCAGCGCGAGTAACGATACTACCATCAGAGTTTGGGATATCGAAACAGGCGATCGATTGCAAATGATGAAGGATACTACTGAAGTTTTTGCAGTTGTCATATCCTCAAACACACAAACAGTAATTAGCGGCAACAGAGAAGGAACGATTAGAATTTGGGATATCAATACCGGCGAAAGAATTAAAACCTATAAAGAACAATTACAAAAAATAAGTTCTCTAGCGATCGACCCCCGAGGAAATATGTTAGTAAGTGGCAGCAACGATCGCACCGTTGTGATTTGGAATCTCAAAAATGGCGACAATCAAACTTTAAGCGAAAAACAAAATCAATACGTTAATAATGTTGCTATTAGCCGAGATAAAAAAACTATAATTACTACCAGCAAAAATGAAATAAAAATCTGGAGAGTAGCAGGTAATAAAGAGTAAAAAAATCATGAACCCAAAAATTTTTCTGCTTTCGATCGCAACTTTATTAGCAAGTTTTTTGCATGGTTGTAACCTCCAACAAGAAGAAATAATAAAAAACGAACCATCGCCAAAAGTAACAGCGGAAACTAAAGGTGAGCCTTCTCGCTTAGAAATAGCCAAAAAACGCAAAAGAATCGTTTGCGGAGTTCACGGAGGAATCAAAGGTTTTAGTATCAGACAAGAAAACGATCGCTACTCCGGTATAGATGTCGATATTTGTCGAGCGGTTGCTGCTGCTTTATTCGACGATCCCGAAGCGGTAGAATACGTCAATCTCGGTACTAACAATCGCTTTTCAGCGGTTTCGGTTGGCAATGTCGATCTGCTTTCTCGCAACACTACTTGGACTTTAAAACGAGACTCAGCTTTGACAATTGATTTTGCAGCGATCGTTTTCTACGACGGCCAGGGTGTCATGGTTCGCAAAAATAGCGGCATCGCCAAATGGGAAGATTTAAACAATCAATCGATCTGCGTTACCACCGGAACGACTAGCGAATTAAATCTATACGACGAAATGGCACGACGGCAATTAAACTATTATCCAGTTAAATTTTTAGAATATAATAACGCCTTTACCGCTTATCAAGCAGGACGCTGTCAAGGGATTACTTTCGATCGCTCTCAATTATTCGCTCGCAAATCAGTCTTAGAAGATAGCGATCGTCACATCATTCTCGACGAAGTCATCTCCAAAGAACCTTTAGGGCCGGTTGTAATTGAGGGGGACAGTCAATGGTTGGAAGCCGTTAGGTGGGTAGTCTATGCCACCATAGAAGCGGAAGAATTGGGCATAAACAGCCAAAACTTAGAAGAAATGAAAACTTCTCAAAATCCAAGAATTAAGCGTTTTTTGGGCATTGAAGGCGATCTCGGCTTCACTTTAGGTCTTGCTCCCGATTTCGCACAGCGCATCGTTCGTCACGTCGGTAACTATCAAGAAATATACGATCGCAATCTCGGCGAAAACTCCAAGTTACAAATACCTAGAGGTCAAAACCAACTTTGGAAAAATGGCGGCCTGCTCTATTCTCCTCCTTTTCGTTAGATAGATTAAGTCAAAGTTTCTGACTTTTACCCTCCTAATATAATTTCTGCGCCCTATTCCGTAGGAGGAGTTTCCAATGGTGGGGGAATTTCTTCGATCGTGCCAGTAACCGGAGGTGCAGTTTGTGTTTCCGGCTCTAAAATAGCTTCAGTCAAAGCTTTATCGAGAGTTTCAGCCATTACGATCCGGTTTTCGTAAACGACAATTACCCGGGCTAAAGTCGGCAAACTATTTCTTTCCGCTTCTAAATATATCGGTTCTACATAGACTAAAGAATTTTCGACCGGAATCACTAATAGATTACCTTGAACCACTCGAGATCCTTGACGATTCCATAAAGAAATCCGCTCCGAAATTGCCGGATCTTGATTGATACGAGCATCAATTTGTTCCGGGCCGTAGATCAATTCTTGTTTGGGGAATTGATAGGATAATAATTTACCGTAATCTTTACCGTCAGATCGCCCAAATAGCAAAGCAATCAAATTATTGCGCTGTCTGGGAGTATAAAGATCTACCAAAATAAATTCTTCAGTTTCTTCGCTCGGTAGTTTCGGCAATTTCATAATTAGGTAATAAGGTTTTACCTTTTGTAATTCCGTTCCGTAAATTTCTAAAGCTTTTTGCCATTGATCCTCCCGATTGTAAAAGATTCGCGGATCGTCCATGTGATATATTAATAATCGCTCCGATTGAATGTCAAAGATATCCTCGGGATAGCGAATATGCTCGAACAATTGGGGCGGCATCGTCTCGATCGGCTTAAATAAATTGGGGAAAATTTTTTGCCAAACTTTAATTATCGGATCTTCTGGTTCGGCAACATAAAATTCGACATCTCCGTTATAAGCATCGATAACAATTTTGACAGAGTTACGAATGTAGTTAAATTTATTTTCGCCAGGATCTGAATAAGGATAGCGATCGCTGATCGTATATGCATCCAAAATCCAGTGTAAATAATTCGGCGAACCTGCTTGATTGACATCCCCACCGTCAGCTACCACTAAATAAGGATCGCGATCGAAATAGAGAAAAGGGGCGATCGCTTGAACTCGCTCCATAATTTGACGGCGAAATAAAATTTTTGTATTTGGGGTGAGGTTTCTGGCAAAGAGCATTCTCCAGTCTTGAAAATACTGAGCGAAGACTATTCTGCGCCATGGCGAACCGATCGCCACTCCTCCCGTACCGTCGTAAGTATTGTAAGCGTTAGTTTCTCCTTCTGGATAGTCTAGTTCTTCAATTTTGGTGTCGATCAAAGAATAGTTATTACTAATTTCTCCGTAATAAATTCGCGGTTTGCCGATCGGAATATCTACTTTAATATCTTCTGCTCCCGTAGCGATATCTTTGACATAATATTCTGGTAAGCCGCTTTCTTCGTTTACTTCGTTGACGGGTGAAAGGGTAAAACCGTAGCCGTGGGTGTAGACTAAATGTTTGTTAATCCAAGTTTGCGCTCTAGTGGGTACGGCACTAAAATCTAATTCTCTAGCTGCGATAATTACTTGTTGTCTGGTTGCCCTTTGTTGATTTGAATCGCTTTTATCTGGTTCTACGGTGAGGGTATAGCGATCGATATCGGCATCGGGAAATTTATAATAAAGTCGAATTTGTTGTAATTGTCGGTTAGTTTGCAGCAGGGGACGAGTATCCCAAAGGCGAATATTATCTATCGTTAAATTGTTTCTTGCCAGTTCTTCGGCGGTAATAGTTCCTTCGGGCCGAAAATTTACTACATCAACTTTGTCTAGTTTAAATCCTTCTCTGGTTAAATTTATACTATGTTTAATATAAGGTGTTTCTAGGTCTAATTCGTTCGGTTGTACTTCTAAAAATTGTACTACTTGAGCGATCGCGTAGCCGCCAATTGTCGCGCACAAATATATGCCTAAAGGAATTAAAAAATAAGGAACTTTTTGAAAGGGATTTTTTTTAATCGTTCTTTTACTGGTTCTTTTAACTTGCAAAAGAAATAAAATCGTTGTTATTGTGGCGATTATTGCTAAAATCACCTCAACTGGCAACCGAATTTTAACATCTACATAGCCAGCACCGTAAACTACTCCCAACCCAGAATATAGCAATTCGTAACGTTTTAGCCAGTGGTGTAGGGCGATCGCCAGCATTACTAATGCTGCTAAAGTGTATAAATGTCGCTGTTGTACGATACTAAATCCGGGAAATTTTCCTTCGGAGAGGCTGTTAGCTGA
Organism: uncultured bacterium; assembly: GCA_964458305.1. GTDB lineage: Bacteria > Cyanobacteriota > Cyanobacteriia > Cyanobacteriales > JASJDA01 > JASJDA01. The sequence goes on from CAYWIH010000003.1 coordinate 59,003, forward strand.
AAGCAAATAAATTAAAGTTACTGCTACTAAAGCGTAGAAAGATAATCCTCCCAACCAAAAATCTAATAATTCTCGTAGCGGCAATTCAAAAACATAAAAACCGACATCTTCTCTAAAGATAGGATCTAATCGGCTAAAATCTAAACTATTTAAATCTAGTAAGACTTTCGTCCAATTTCCTGCCATTAACAATCCAAAAATTCCGCTTAACAAACAAGCGATCGCCCGCAGCCAGAATAATGGATTAAATAATAGCAAGCATAATATTGCGATCGCCCCAAGAATTTCACCGCTATTTTTTGCCAACTCCGTCCATATTTCTGGAGAAAAACTATCGATTTCAAACGGAAACAAAATCGGCGGTTTTACTTTAAAAATAGTATAATCTGGCTGCAAAACTCTAATTGATTCTTGACCGTAATAAATCACGATCGATCCGATCGACACCCCCAATATTATTACCAGAGGCAAAAGCAAATATAACCCCAAAGATACGCCCCGAGGCTCATTTTTAACTAGCTCTTCTTCGAGATCGATCTTTTTAAACCGATTATTTTTTTTAAACTTTTTATAACTTCTTTTTTCTGGCACGTAATGCCACTTATAATTCTCAGCCAGACGCAAATTAACTAATAAAAATACCAGGGAAATACCCGCGCTAGCAAACCACAAACCCAATTGCCAAAACAAACGTTTTAAAAAAGTATCGAGATAACCTAACTCTTCAAACCAAAACACTTCGACTGTCAAGCGAAAGATCGCGGTTAAAATTATTGCTACTGCCAATAAAATTAATAGTATTCGCTCGAGCGGTTGGTTAAAGCGGAGCAGTTTGAACATACCAGATAAAAAGAGGGCTAATTTTGAAACGGACTACTCCGATCGCTCGGAGTAGATCTTATATTTTTAATGGTATTAGCTATATTGTTTTTCACTATCGAGATTAAACAACAACCGCAAAGACTCCATTGCTTGTTTGCGGACTTCCATATCTTGCTGTGCCCGTAATTGTACCATCGGTTCGTTAATAATTTTATTAACAATCCCTCTAGTGAGAGCTTCAATTACCTCTTGATGTTTTTCAGCAAATTCAGTGCCCAAACGAGATAAAGCTTTTTCTAATTCTTGTTCGCGGATCGTTTCTACTTTAGAACGCAAACATCTGATCGTCGGGACGGCCTCTAGACTGTGCCACCAAGTTTCGAATGCAGCTATTTCTTCTTCTAATAATGCTTCTGCTTCTTGTGCCATTTGACGGCGAGCCGCTTGATTTTTGGCCACTACTTCTTTAAGATCGTCTACATTGTATGCAGCGATATTTAAGACCTCTTTCACGTCTGTATGGATATTACGAGGCACCGAAATATCGATCGCCATGAATTTCTTATGCGCTACTAAAATCGGCTCTAATTTAGCCTTATTCAAGATCGGTTCGGTAGCTGCAGTACTGGTAAAAACCAGATCCGATCGGGCGATCGCGCTCATCATTGCTTCGAGAGAGTGGATCTCGATCTTGGCATTAGGAAACTTTTTAGCTAATTCTGTGGCTCTTTTTGTCGATCTATTGACAACAACTAAATTTTGTGCGCCTTTGGCGATTAAATGCTGTACTAATAAGCGAGACATTTTTCCCGCACCGACGATCGTAATCGAGAGGGGAGCTAGATCTTTTAGTTTCAACTGTGCCAATTCTACAGCAGCAGAAGAAATCGAAACTGCGCCAGTACTGATATTAGTTTCGCTGCGAACTCTTTTACCTGCGGTGATAGTTTGTTTAAATAGACGATCTAATAATCTTCCGATTCCCTTGTATTTTTGTGCTAGCTTGTGAGTTGTCTTAACTTGCGATAAGATTTGACCCTCTCCAAGTACCAAACTTTCTAAACCAGCTCCTACTCGCATGAGATGGCGCACGGCATCTTGACGAAGTAAAACAAATAAGTGAGGTCGCAATTGCTTGAAATTAATCTGAGAGTTTTCACAGAGAAACTGAATTATTTCTCCTACTCCAGTTTCTGTTTCTTTGATAACTGCGTATATTTCCAGTCGGTTACAAGTGCTGAGGATAGCTACTTCTTCGAGATGAGGCAGCCTGCACAAATTAGCGATCGCGCTTTCAATTAAATTTTCTGGTATGCTTAGTTTTTCGCGAATTTCTACTGGGGCTGTCTTATGGCTTAAACCGACAACTACAATATTCATGTGTTCTCCCTAGATTTCCGTCTTGCCTGGTTCGGGTATCGGCGTTAAAAATACTTTACACAAAACTATATATATATTTTCAGCCGTGTAAATAAATTGTGACAATTGCAATTCAATTCTTTTTATTCTTATCAAACTAAAACAATTCTGTTGGCAAAGACAGAATTGTTCTAGACTATCGAACATTTTTCCGAGAGCAAAAATCAATTTTTAAATTGATTGTTTTATTTTTTTACTCCGATCGATTCAATTTTTATTATTTTAATTGGAGATTTTTAGGAGCTTCGCCTATATGAATAGTATCGACAAAGCGAGCAGTTTTTGACTGGGAAGAGATTACTAAACTTTGAGTTCTCGCACCACCTTGGAAAAAGCGGACTCCTTCCATTAAAGTACCTGGAGTAATTCCACAAGCAGCAAACAGAACTGTTTCGCCGCTTGCTAATTCTTCTGCATTATATACTTTATCTGGATCTTCGATATTCATTTCTCTGAGACGAGCTAGGTTACTTTCTTTACTTTCTCCGATCAAGCCAGTTTTAACTATTTCTGGATCGTAGATTAATTGACCTTGGAAATGTCCTCCCAAACAGCGCATAGCCGCAGCAGAAATGACCCCTTCAGGTGCTGCACCAATCCCCATTAAAGCATGAATGTTAGTTCCAGCAAAAGCACAAGAAATAGCCGCAGATACGTCACCGTCGCTAATCAATCTTACTCTTGCACCTGCAGAGCGAATTTCTTGAATTAGTGTTTTGTGACGGGGGCGATCCATGACTACTACTACCAATTCCTCGATCGCACGGTTCATGCACTCGGAAATAATTTTCAGGTTTTCGGTAGCAGATTTGTTAATATCGACATGATTCTTAGCTGCTGCTGGTGCTGCTAATTTTTTCATGTAAAAATCAGGTGCGGCAAACAATCCGCCTTTTTCTGAAATTGCCAATACTGCCATCGATCCCGGTTGTCCGTAAGCAACTAAGTTAGTTCCTTCACAAGGATCTACCGCAATATCAATTTCTACCAATTCTTCTGGGTTACAAACTTTCGAAGCATCTTCGCGAGTACAAATACCTACTTCTTCGCCAATATAAAGCATCGGAGCATCGTCTCTTTCGCCTTCTCCAATCACGATCCGACCGCGCATATATATTTTATTCATCCGCTCGCGCATTGCTTCTACTGCTACTTGGTCGGCAGTATTTTTATCTCCTTTACCCATCCACTTAGCAGAAGCGATCGCTGCTTGTTCGACTACTTCTATAATCTCTAACCCTAGAGTGTTTTCCATGAGTTTTTCCCCTCTGTTGCTTAATTATGTTTTTTTTTAAGTCGCAGCTTATTTATAGCTCCATCTCAAAAGTCTACCAGAATGCGGCAGATCCTGACTCTCTACTCTGAAATTCGTTTTTATTAAGTTTTGTTAAGTCTTCAGGGCAGGTATGAGGTGACAAGCTGGTAGATGAGTTCGCTTCATAATTACTATAAAGATCGCACAATTAATTTTAAGTAAGAATAAAATTCAATTATATTTTGAAAATCGGCTAAAAATAAAACCTCTCGATCGCGATCGAGATAACTACCTCAAAATATTTTAAAGCTAAATTCACCTTAGAACAAAAAAGATAAAAAATAAAGATATCGATCGAAAACTTCGACAAAACGAACTTCTTTGTCAAAATAAAAGTTAGAACCAACAGTATTTACAAAAAAATGTTCGACTTTCTCAATCCTTTATTAGGTCGCAATCCAGAAAAAATTAAAGCCAAAGTAGAAATCTATACCTGGCAAACTTGTCCTTACTGTATCCGAGCAAAACTCTTATTGTGGTGGAAAGGGGTTAACTACACCGAATACAAAATCGATGGCGACGAAACAGCTAGAAAACAAATGGCCGATCGCGCTAACGGCAGGAGATCTGTACCCCAAATTTTCATTAACAACCAACATGTAGGTGGCTGCGACGACATTCACGAATTAGATGCAAAAGGACAACTAGATCCGCTCTTAGCACAAACCACAATTTAAAAATAAAAAATTTATAAAAATTATTAAACAAATACCCTTACCAAAAATCGATCGAGCGGCTTATCTAATTCACAAACAGTGGATGGTACTGGCTTTAGAAATTGCAAAACAAGCAGGAGAATCAGGAGAAGTCCCCGTCGGAGCGGTAATAGTAGATACTGCCGGAAAATTAATCGCCAAAGCATCCAACCGTAAAGAAAGAGACCGAAACCCCACAGCACACGCAGAAATTATCGCCATTAGATCTGCCACCGCTGCGATCGGCACGAAATATCTCGAAACTTGTACCCTCTACGTTACCCTAGAACCTTGTCCAATGTGTGCCGGGGCGATCGTTCAAGCTCGTATCGGTTTGTTAGTATATGGAGCGGACGATCCTAAAAGTGGAGCTATTCGCACTGTTGGGAATATTCCCGATAGCTCTATGTCGAATCATAAATTAGCAGTATTGGGGGGAATTATGGAATCTGCTACTAAAGAGCAGTTAAAATCCTGGTTTTCTAAACGACGCACAAAGAACTGAAAAATTTTAATTTAAATTGAAACAAAAAAATAGGAGTTATCAAACTCCAATCCAGTTGCTACTATATTAACTATTTTCTGAGCTATTCTAGGCAAAATGTTTTTCTAGTAGATCCGGTATTTGTTTTGGCATAACTTGGCTGTATTTAGTTTTATCCGGCATTACTACTACGTTCGGCCCTTTCTTACATTGTTTGAGACAGCCAGTTGTTTTAATTTTTACTTTCTCTTGCAAACCTCGATCGCGCAAAGTTTCTTCTAGGTGTTGGCATACTGCTTTACCACCTTTTTTATGCCAGCAAGTTGATTTTTGACAAATTAATATAGTGGCTTTAGATTTTTCTTCTCGATCGGCTTGTCTAACTAAACTATTACATTTAGAAGTTCGATCGACTTTAGAAACTGGATTTACTTCTGTAGCTTTCAGTTTTAGTTTCCCTGTCTTGAGACAGAGTTTTCCTTCTCCATGAACTTGCAACAAAGATCCAGGCTGAATTTCTAGACTCAAATTTTTGCGAATTTCTTTTGGCAGTTTAATCCAATATTCTCGCTCTGAAACCGAAATCCTCAGATACTTAATTTTATAGCCATCTTTAAGGATAAACCCGAGCAATTCGCCAATAATGCTGAATTCTGAGACTTTTTCTTTTAATTTAGACATTATTTTAACCTTTACTTAATTTATTAGTCTTTTCTATAAGAATTTTGTTGCCAACAAGTATCTAGCCAATCTATTAATTCAGTGCGACTTGAAAAAATCTGTCTTACTACGCTCCATAGTTGAATCGCTTCGGTAGGGTTAGTCAATTCAACTTTTAAATCTTTGTTCGTAAAACATTGACAAGGTATCCCTAATTGTTGTAATCGCTGATAAACTATCCACCGATCGGCTCGGTTAACTAGAACAACTTGAGATATTTTTGCTTCTGGGTTGCTTAAATTCATTACCCGTTAATAGATAAGTATTTGCAGTTAGTTTTCAATTGGCTCTCCCTATTGCTTGAGACTCTAAATTCCCAATTCGACTTGAGAGAGTCGTTTTTGTGCTTAACTAGATTATACCCCCTAAACAGCAATTATTATCAATAAGCTTGTTGCATTTTCCTAAGAAAATGATATAGACTTGTATTAAAAGATGTCCTTTTGTAAAAAACCTACCCGTTACCACTACACAATGGGTTCAGTTTTCTGTTACACTGTATTTGCAACAAGCAAAGCTTAATGAGAGGAGACAAAAAGGATGGCTGCTACAAAAGGACTCTTACGCCCTTTCGGTCAAGTTGAAGAAAATGTAGTTTTATTAGAAAAAAATGTTACCGAGCCAGTTTGCGAAGGTATGAACGTACTAATAGCAAGCTTCCAAGGTTTATATTTGCAATATCAAAAACACCATTTTGTCGTAGAGGGTTCGGAATTTTATCAATTACACGAATACTTTCAAGAAAGCTACGACGCAGCACAAGGACACGTTCACGATCTAGCAGAACGTCTCAACGGACTCGGAGGAATTCCAGCAGCTAGTTTTACTAAATTAGCTGAATTATGCTGCTTCGAACCAGAAGAAGATGGAATGTACGATTGCCGCAGCATGATCGAAAACGATTTAGCCGCAGAGCAAGAAATAATTAAAGTATTGCGCCGTCAAGCTTCCCAAGCAGAAAGTCTTGGAGATCGCGCTACCCGCTACCTTTACGAACAAATTTTACTAAAAACAGAAGAAAGAGCTTACCATCTCGATCACTTCTTAACTCACGATAGCTTGACTGTAGCTTTTGTTGGTAACGGCAGTAACTAAAAGAGCGATTTATCGCAACCAAAGCTAGATAATAAGATGGATTTTAAGATTGTATATGCTCGAGCTGAATTTTATTTAAAATAATGCTTTCTATCGAGCAAAACTTTCATTCGATCGAATTTATAAATTAACAATCTAGAAACCGTTTGTCTGTCAAAAAGGTTAACAGACAAGCGGTTATTTAATTATTATTCTTACAAAAAAACAATTATTGAGAAAGTTCATTGCAAAAGTAAAACTAAGGCCGATTATCCTTCGAAAACTGCTAGCAAACCGTCAAGATTGTCGCAAAGCCAATCAATTTCTTCACTAGAGATCGAATCTAGAACGCACTGATAAGCTTCTTTAATCAAATCAGAACCAAACTCAGTCACTCCCACCTGCAAAAGACCCCATACCTCCCGCTTATTTTTCAAACTAATCGCGTAAGATAAAGCGACGATCCAATCGTACAAGCGAGGTAATCTTTGAGCAACAAATCTAAGATAATTCAGGCGGTCTGTTTCCGAGTAGAAATCTACAACTACTTGCTTGGAGACGATAAAAGTTGGTATGCCTAATAACTGAGCGAACATAAAATAAAGTCAAATTTAATTAATATTCCTTAATAAATATTCCCCATCTAGAAGGATAACTAACGTAAAATACCAAAAAAAGTACCTCCCCTAAAAAATTCAAAAGCAGAAATATCGATAAAAGATAAGTAATAAGGTCGATTTTTGCCAAACAAAACAGTATTTGCTATTCACTCTTGGCTAAAAATAACCAAAAATAAAATTGGGTTGCTGCTATTCTACTTAGATCCCTAGTTCCTATCCCTTCTGGTAATAGATTAGATCGCAAGACAAGTCCGCAGCCAATAATTCTAACTTTAATTGCGAAGCGCTCAAGAAAACGAGCGGAGCAAAAGAGCATAAAGCCAACTTACTGGTTCAAATCTGCGATCGAGTAAATTAGTTAAAAACAAAGCCATGAAGCTATAAGATTGATAAAGCACCAAAAGTGCTTCAAAAATAAAATAAAATGGGTTTCTCTGTCCATCAATATCGATCGGTTCTCTTACCCAAATATTTGGCTAGTAAATTTATTTACTAAGGGCTTGCCAGAAGCGAAAATGAAATGCCAATTAAAATAAGAGATCGAAACAAACTGGCGAAAACAACAGATAAAGTTCACTAGGTCTTCCCCTTCGTCTGAATCGATGTCGGGGTCGATCGTCAAATTGACAAAAATATAACATCACACTTGAGAAGGAGAAATTGACTGTGAAATATCGAGCCATAATTGCGGCAATACTTATTATCTGCTTGGGATTCTTAACCGCTTGTTCCCCAGAACCTGAGAGTAAAGAACAGCTAACTTATGATGAAATAGTAAATACTGGTTTGGCTAATAAATGTCCTCAAATTTCAGAATTTACTCGGGGTTCTATAGCAATAGATGCCGAGCAAGAATACATCATTACAGATATGTGTATCGAGCCACAAGAATACTTTGTTAAAGTAGAACCTACTAATAAACGACGAGAAGCAGAATTTATTGCTGCTAAAGTTCTAACTAGGGATACTTCTAGTCTCGATCAGATTAGTGGAACTCTAACTGTAGATGATAGTGGAGTTTTAACTTTTAAAGAAACGGATGGAATTGACTTCCAACCGATTACAGTTCAGTTACCTGGTGGTGCTCAAACACCTTTCTTGTTCACTGTCAAAAATTTAGTTGCTAAAACCGAACCTGGCTTTACTAAGATTAATACTTCTACAGATTTTGCAGGAGGATTTAAAGTTCCTTCTTATCGCGGATCTGTTTTCTTAGACCCTAAAGGTCGCGGTGTGGCTAGTGGTTATGATAGTGCTCAAGCACTTCCTTCTAAAGCAGATGAAGAAGATCTCACTCGCGCTAACATCAAACAAATCGTATCTGGAGAAGGTACGATGAACCTCCAAGTCGCAAAAGTAGATCGCGAAACTGGTGAAATAGCTGGTACTTTCCAAAGTCAACAACCATCTTCTACCGATCTCGGAGCAGAAGATCCTGAAGAGGTAAGAATTCGCGGTATTTTCTACGCTCGCATCGAACCAAAAGTTTAAATTGTGTTCTCGCTAAACTGTAATATTGAAAACAATTAAATTATTTTAGGGAAGATTTAAAATCTTCCCTTTTTTTATTCGAATTTAATTTATGGCAGTCTGAGTAGAGGTGGGGACGTTTCAGATTAATAAAATGCTTCTCTTATATAAGAATTAGACTTTTGTCTTTTGCTATAAAAGCTTACCAAAAAACACTTAAATATCTTTCTATTTTTAATAATAGTTCGATCGATTAAGTGTTTTTTAATGAAAAATATATAAACTCAGTACAATCTAGGATATATAAACTTGATTTTACTTATTAAATAATAGTGTAAATCCCGTTGCCATTCAATTTGCACCAACAATAAACTTAAGAAAAGTAACCTGAGTCAACTAGAAAACATTTCAAATTTAGTTAACTTCAATAGCTTAAGCGAACGATTTCTCTAGGTACAAAATTTTTGTAAAGAGCGATCGAAATTACAATAACAAATTCTCAAATAACTTATCTACTCAAAAATTTATTCAATTATTATCGCAGCTTCACTAATATAACAAAGCAATCTAAACATGACTACCAATATCCTTACCAAAGAAATAAAGCAAGAAAGTTCTGTATTATTTAAAAAATATCAATCAACAAAAAATCTGGTTATTCGCAACCAGATTATGCAACTAAATTTCGGATTAGTTAGAAAAGAAGCATATCACTGGTCGAATCAATGTAATGAAACCTACGAAGACTTATTACAAGTAGGAAGTATGGGCTTAATCAGAGCAATAGAAAGATTTGAAATTCACAAAGGATATGCTTTTAGTTCTTTTGCTATTCCTTATATTAGAGGTGAAATTCAGCACTACCTACGCGATCATAGTTGCTCTGTTAGAATTCCTCGACGCTGGCTCGAATTGTGGCGACAAGCTCGTACTGTGACGAGAAATTATCAAGAAAACTGTAAAAGACAACCAACAGATTTAGAAATAGCCCAAAATCTCGACGTTTCTCTTAAAGAATGGCAAGAAATTAAATTAGCCTATCAAAATAGAGAACCTATGAGTCTCGATGTTTCAGTAGGTGACGAAGATAATGGCAAAACAAATTTAGTCGATCTAGTTCCAGATCCTAATTATCGCAGTTTTCAACTGGCTCAAGAAGATCGAATTCGCTTGCAACATGCATTAGGACAACTTGAAGATAGAACTCGCCACGTTTTAGAATTTGTATTTTTGCAAGACTTAACCCAAAAAGAAGCAGCAGAACGTTTGGGAATTAGCGTAGCCACTGTAGCTAGAAGAGTAAAGAAAGGAATTGGTTTATTAAAAAAGTCAATGAAAGAATAGCTAAATTAAATTCTTAGCTTAATCTTAATATCTTGATATTATAATGTTTACCTTTATAATTCAAAGTTTTTCGATCGAATTAATAAGGCTGAAAATAAAACTGATATTCTTAGGTTAAGCTCCACTAACTATAGAGATAATCTCTCTATAAGTTTAAATTTGACTAAATATTTGGGAGGCAGATCGTGAGAAAAATTTGGTTAACAGGATTCGTAACCATACTAACTTTATTGCTAGCAAGTTGTTCTGGAGAAAACCAATCTAACTCAACAACTCAAACAACTCAGCAAAATAATTCTAATGTCTCTCAGAATACTTCTGAGACCAAACAAGAAAACAATAACGAAGAAGTTAGAGAAACAGAAGAACCAGAAGAAACTCAAACAGCTAATAGAAATATTCCTGGTTTGACACCACCTACCGATCCCGACCAACGTAGAAAAGAAATTTCAGAAGGTAGACCAGATCCTTTTGCTTTAATTCCTTTAAAATCGGGTCGCATAAAACCGTCCGAACAAGGTACAAACACTGTTGATAATAATCCAAACCAAGACACTCCTACTCAAACAGCAAATTTAGCCGAAGAAGTGGTCGTTAAAGGTGTAGTAAAAGTATCTGGAAATACACAAATTATTCTCAAAGCACCGAACGAACAATTTACTCGTTACGTTCCTTTGGGACAATACGTATCCGATGGAAAAGTTTTAGTTAAAGGAGTAAAATTGAATTCCGACCCTCCAGTTGTAGTTTTAGAGCAATCTGGCATAGAAGTACTCAAGCAAGTCGGACAAGGGGTTTAAGAGTAATTTTGTCTCAGTTTTATATCTAAGATAATGTTTGCAACCTCCTCAACTTCTTGGAGGTCAAACGAATTAAACCAACCCTCTTTCTCTGATGAGTTAAGAGGGATTAATTTGACTAACTGCTTTTGTTGGGAAAATCTCTAACAGCAAAAAAATCAAAATATTTCAAATTAAAAATTACGCTAAAAAAAATAAAATAATAAATAATCTTAAATTATGTGGAGAATACATAGATTTGCAGCAGCCAACAGAGCAACAACAACAAGAAACTGTATCTTATCCTGGATTGCCCCTAGCAGTGTATCGTGAAATTTCTGCTCATTTAGAACAAATAGACGGAATAAAAACAGAAATAATTCCTCAGAAGTCCAGATCTTTTGATTATCAGCAAAGTCAGGTCAATGGTTTGTTAATACAGTATGAAAAAAAATTAGATAAATTTAGTCAAGATTGCTTAGAAGAAATTTTAAACTACTATGCAGAAAAATATGCCCTAATCTTTTCAAAAATAGAGACCACTAAGCAAAGCTAAAAAGCGATCGGGCAGTTATTAGGAGGATCGAAACTGCCCGAAAAATATTTATCCCGACTCCCTAACAGAGATCTTCAACTATTAACTCCTGATAGAGAACCAAGCAAAACCTCTTTTAAGATATTCGCTTTATCAGTTCGCTCCCAAGGTAGATCGAGATCGTTTCTTCCGAAATGACCGTATGCAGCTACATCTTGATAAAAGCGACCGCCTCTTTGATTGGGAAGATGTCTTAAATTCAAAGTTTGAATGATTCCAGCAGGACGCAAGTCAAAATGCTTTTTAGTCAAACTCAGTAAAACTTCTTCATCTACTTTAGCAGTACCGAAAGTTTCCACCATAATACTGACTGGACGAGCTACACCGATAGCATAACTTACTTGTACTTCACATTTTTCGGCCAAACCAGCTGCGACAATATTTTTAGCCACATAACGACAAGCATAAGAAGCACTGCGATCGACTTTAGTCGGATCTTTGCCAGAAAAAGCCCCCCCACCGTGGCGAGAATAACCACCGTAGGTATCGATGATGATTTTTCTTCCTGTCAGTCCAGCATCTCCTTGGGGGCCGCCAATGACAAATTTTCCTGTTGGGTTTGTAAGAAACTTAGTATCGCGATCGGGTTTAATAGCGATCGAAGCAAATACTGGTTTGACTACTACTTCCCACAGATCTGCTTTGATTTTTGCTTGAACTGCTTGATTTTCAGTAATCTCACCGATGGTTTCTGTATGTTGAGTAGAAATGAGTATGGTATCGATACCAACTGGTTTTCCATCTTCATAAATAACCGTAACCTGAGTTTTACCGTCAGGCCGTAAATAAGGCAGTTGAGAAGTTTTACGTGCTACTGTTAATTGTCGAGCCAAGCGATGGGCTAAACTAATGGGTAAAGGCATTAGTTCGGGGGTTTCGTTACAAGCAAAGCCAAACATTAACCCCTGATCCCCGGCACCAATGCGATCGAGTTCGTCCTCGCTTAAATCTTGTTTTGATTCTCGAGCTGCGTTAACTCCTAATGCTATTTCAGGGGATTGTTCGTCTAATGCTACTAATACAGAGCAGCTATCAGCAGAAAAACCGTTTTTAGCATCGGTGTAGCCAATTTCAGCGATTTTTTTACGAACTAGATCGATATAATTAATACTAGCTTTTGAAGTTATTTCTCCAGTAATCAGAACCAATCCGGTGTTTACGACAACTTCTGCGGCGACGCGACTTCGATCGTCTTCAGATAATAAAGAATCTAAAATGGTATCGGAAATTTGATCGCAGATTTTATCGGGATGACCCTCTGTAACTGATTCGGATGTAAAAAGATAGCGACGAGACAATTTTAATTAGCCCTCCTTTGCGATTAAGGGAGTTTTATTGTTAGACTAATTTTTTATGATACAAGGATATATACATAACCTTTGGAAATCCCCTTCAAAATTTAATAGGGGCGATCGATCGTTATTGTTATATTCAGTCTAATTTAGTTTATTTTATTTTTCTATTTGGCAATTTAAATAACCTTGGCAAAAATTTTAATTTCATCAAGTCGGGATATTGTTACGTCTGCTTTGGCTAAATGAGGTGCAAAGGGATTTTCCCAGCAAATACCGATCGCTCCTGCTGCTCCTGCCTTTTTTGCCATTTCAATGTCTCCTCTGGAGTCTCCTACCATAATGGTGCATTTTGGTTCTACTTGTAGCGACTGACAAGCTTGAAGAAATAATTTGGGATTTGGTTTGCTTATTTCTCCGTCTACTCCCATCATTAATTGAATGTATTGAGATAATTGATTGTGTTCGACAAAAGATTTTACTCCCGCAGTAGAATCGGCCGAGAGGATGCCTAATTTTAATCCCGATCGCGATAAATATTTTAGTGTTTCTAAAGTCCCAGTAAATATCGGAGCAGTTTCACTACGGTTTTTAAGGCATTTTTCGGCTCTTTGAAAAGCCTCAAGAGCGATCGACTTGGCTTCGAACCAACTGTAACCTTTTTCGGCGATATAAGCCGCAGCGGCTACGATATTTTCTTGATGACTACCTACTGCCATTAACCCTGTCGGATCGATTTGTTCATTTGATATCCCAAAAGCTACCAACAAACGATCGCTTAGACCGGAAATTCGAGTCTCGATCGATCTGACTCGTTCTCGAGCTAAGTTTTGTAAAAATTTTTGAGAATTTTGTAAAGTACCGTCTTTGTCAAAAACGATCGCCTCAATGTTTGAGAATTTAATTGTTTTACAATTGATAGTTACCAATTTTAGTTCTCCAAAGATACGATTGCAAAAAAAAAGAGGACTGAATACCTCTTTTTACAGCTTTACTATCTGAGATCGCTTAAACGATCCAAATTATCTATTCTTCAGTTCCCGCTCCAGCTACAACAGCTTCCTCTGTTTGTTCTGGTTCTACTTCTGGTTGTACTTCTTGTTCTTGATTTAATTCTTGCTGTTGTTGTGGCTCTAATTCTTCAGGTTCTGGTTCCGATCCGGTTTCAACTTCAGGTTCTAGGGTCAAGCCTTCTGCTTCTGCTTTCAGCTTTTGACGATATTTTTCTGCCATTTCTTCGGCTTTGTCAAAAACTAATTCTCTGTTTTTGAGCATATCTCCTGGTTCTGGTTCTAATTGTTTAGTAGAAAGAGATATTCTTCCTCTTTCTGCATCTAGATCGATGATCATTACTTTTAATTCATCGTTGACGTTAAATACGCTGTGGGGCGTATCGATGTGATCGTGAGATATCTCAGAAATATGAAGCAGTCCGCTAACTCCACCAATATCTATAAACGCACCGTATGGTTTTATACCTCTTACCGAACCAGTCACTACTTGACCGACCTCTAAACCATTCATCTTGCGTTCTACTAAAGCCCGACGATGACTGAGCACGAGGCGATTTCTTTGTTCGTCTACTTCTAAAAATTTTAAAGGTAAATCTTGCCCTACCAAATCCTCTTTTGCTTCGCGGGTGCTTATATGAGATCCCGGGATAAATCCCCGCAAACCTTCTATTCGTACCAAAGCACCGCCTCGGTTAGTAGCAAAAACGTTCGATCTTACTGTAGCGTCTTCTGTCTGTAATTGACGTACTCTCTCCCAAGCACGCATATACTCTATACGACGAATCGAAAGGGTTAGTTGCCCGTCTTCGTTCTCGTCAGTCAATATAAAAAATTCTCGAGTTTCATTGGGTTGCAAGACCTCTACTGGGTCATCTACCCGGTTAATCGACATTTCTTGGATCGGGATATATGCTGCTGTTTTCGCACCAATATCAATCAGAGCACCTTTTGGTTCAACACTAAATACGGTTCCGCAAACTATATCTCCTGGACTAAAATGATAATCGTATTTATCTAGAAGGGCAGCAAAATCTTCATGTGTGAACCCTATATCTTGTTTAGTTTTTACTTTCCGATCGATCATGTGCGTTTAATTTCCTTTTTATTGTCTCCTTGATTACTGTGCCTCCTGTTGCTCTCCACTCACTTGGCACTGTGCAACCTACACCTTTGTTACAATCTTCTTTCGCTCTATTCTAAAACTTTAGCTTAGAGTTTTGAAGTATTATTTTTTTTTCAGTAGATACAATAGCCTAATCTTAACAAAATTAGGCTTCTTTTGTTTAGCTTTTTAAAGCAAGTTTATTAATCTACATCCTAAATTTTAAGTCAGGTGTAGCTAACAGGTCATTTAATTATACTTGAAAGTTGTGATTTTTTTTAATTTATTTTTATTATTTTTTTATATTCTCTCAATATTTATATATTTGGTTCATTTTAAGTATATGGCAACAAAATATTTCAAGCTTTTAAGAACCGGAGATTGCAGAGGTTATATTTTTGGAGTTGTTTGTTAATTGCGATCGAGAAGATTTCCAGCTATTAGGTTTTTTTCCTGAGAGGCTTCTTCTTGAAGTTGCTTTAAGGTTTCGACAAAATCGCTAATTCCTTTAAATTGTCCGTAAACTGAAGCAAAACGAATATAAGCTACTTCACTTTCTTCGCGCAAATACTTCAGTACCAATCTGCCTATTTCGTTACTAGTTACTTCTTTTTGAGACCTTTGTTGCAATTGAATTTCAATTTCATCTACTATATCTTCTAAACGCTGTTGAGTAATTCCTGTTTTTTCACAAGCCCGAATTATGCCTCGTAGCAATTTAGATCGAGCAAATGATTCGCAAGAATTATCTTTTTTAACTACAGTTATGGGTACAAATTCTATTCTCTCGTAAGTAGTGAATCTATGTTTGCAACGCAAACATTCTCTTCTCCGGCGAATGCTTTGCTGTGCTTCGGTAGAACGAGACTCTAAAACACGACTTTCTTTATGCTGACAATAAGGGCATTGCATGGCTTTTTCGCCCCAATAAACTCTCGATCGCAATTCTTAGAATATTAAACTAATAAATTTGAGCCGCTTCTACTCTTTAAAAATCTAACCTCAATGGCAGATTTAAGGAGAAGCTTTGGCTCGAGGGTATCAAAATGTTGTTTATTTTTATGATTAACAACTTGATTTACTTTTGAATCCGGGGGGGTTCGCGAAAAGCGATCGCGAAGAAAATTACACCCAATGCTAAAGTTAAAACAAGTATATAAGCTACAGCTTCCATTTTAAAAGTTTCCTAAATTTTGGCTATTAACATTTTATCAATAAAAAACGCTTATTTAAATTTAACTTTTTTATTTTTCTAAATTTTGTCAATAAAGAGAGGGCAGAAATTTTCTACCCTCTCATTTAAAGATCT
Source organism: uncultured bacterium (assembly GCA_964458305.1). Classification (GTDB taxonomy): domain Bacteria; phylum Cyanobacteriota; class Cyanobacteriia; order Cyanobacteriales; family JASJDA01; genus JASJDA01. The sequence goes on from CAYWIH010000003.1 coordinate 75,056, forward strand.
TGAGATCTAATCAAACATTTATAGCAAATTTTAATTTACTATACAGTTTCTTCCTTACGAGTTGATAGGTCACCAACTTTTTGGAACAGACCGAATTCTACTTGTTCTCCGAGGTCTGGATCTACCCCAGCAAATACGTCGCGGAAGATAGTCCGAGATCCGTGCCAAATGTGGCCGAAGAAGAACAGTAAAGCAAATACTGCGTGTCCGAAAGTAAACCAACCTCTGGTACTGGTGCGGAATACACCGTCAGACTCTAAGGTTTCGCGATCGAATTCAAAAGCTTCACCTAATTGAGCTTTACGAGCGTATTTTTTAACAGTTGCAGGGTCGTCAAAAGTTTGTCCGTCTAAAGCACCACCATAGAAACTAACTGTTACACCAGTTTGTTCTACACTGTACTGAGATTCTGCGCGTCGGAAGGGAATGTCAGCTCTGACAACACCTTCAGAGTCAGTTAAGATAACGGGGAAAGTTTCGAAGAAGTTGGGCATACGACGAACGTCTAGTTCGCGACCTTCTGCATCTTTAAATACCGGATGTCCTGCCCAAGATTGAGCGATTCCATCGCCTTTATCCATCGGGCCGGTGCGGAACAAACCACCTTTAGCGGGGCTGTTACCGATATAGTCGTAGAAAGCTAATTTTTCAGGAATTTTCGACCAAGCTTCCGAAGGGGTATCTCCAGCCGCTAAATTAGCTTCGACTCTGCGCTGAATTTCTTGCTGGTAGTAGCCTTGATCCCACTGATAGCGAGTCGGGCCAAATAATTCTACTGGAGTAGTAGCACTTCCGTACCACATAGTACCAGCAACTACGAATGCTGCAAAAAATACTGCGGCGATACTGCTAGAAAGAACGGTTTCGATGTTCCCCATTCTGAGAGCTTTGTAGAGTCTTTCGGGAGGACGAACGCTGAGATGGAACAATCCAGCGATAATACCGACAACACCAGCAGCAATATGGTGAGCTACGATTCCGCCAGCATTAAAGGGGTTAAATCCTGCCGGCCCCCATTCTGGGGCTACTGGCTGCACGTGACCCGTCAGACCGTAGGGATCTGATACCCAAATTCCGGGGCCCCAAAGACCTGTTTGGTGGAAAGCACCAAAACCAAAGCAAAGAAGACCGGATAGGAACAAGTGAATTCCAAACATTTTGGGAAGATCTAGAGCTGGTTCGCCAGTTCTAGGATCGGTAAATAATTCTAAATCCCAATAAACCCAGTGCCAACAGGCAGCTAGGAATAATAAACCTGAAAGAATGATGTGAGCTGCTGCTACACCTTCAAAAGACCAAAAACCAGGATCTACACCTGTTTCGCCAGTTACGCTCCAACCTGCCCAAGAGCCAGTTACACCCAAACGAGCCATGAAGGGAAGTACGAACATCCCTTGTCGCCACATCGGGTTTAGTACTGGATCGCTAGGATCGTAAACTGCTAGTTCGTATAAAGCCATCGATCCAGCCCATCCTGCTACTAGAGCTGTATGCATCAGGTGAACCGCAATTAAGCGTCCCGGATCGTTGATCACAACTGTATGTACTCGATACCAAGGTAGTCCCATTGACTACTCTCCTCCTGTCAAAAATTTATTTTTTACTTCGACGCTATTATTTTTATCTTTTTTGATTTTTATCTTCAACTTTTTGCTTGACCGATCGACTAGGATGATTTTGGCAAGAAGTAAGAGACTTTTAATATTGTCTCTTAAAAGCGAAGCTTATTTTAAAGAAGTGTAACTATTGTTAGAGCCGAAATCAAGTAAATCTCAGTTTTTTTTCTTAATAAAATTTAAAAAATTAAATTTTTGTTGCAAAACTAAAATTGTTGACTGTTTAGTTTTCCAGCTCAGACAAATTGACAAAAAAGTAAATCAAGCTTCCAAATCGAACTAAATTTTTTAATAAAGTTCATTTGAGACAATGTTAGTTTACATTAAATCAATAAAATTAACGAGATTAGTTTAGAGGAAAAGAATGGAAATCGGCGTTCCCAAAGAAACCAAAGATCGAGAATTCCGCGTGGGTTTGAGTCCTAGCAGCGTCAGGGCCTTACAGGAAAGGGGTGCTAAAGTTTTTGTTGAAACTAATGCCGGAGTCGGTGCTGGTTTTACAGATGAAGAATACGAAGCATCGGGGGCGCAAATTGTTGCTGGTGCTGCCGAAGCTTGGAATCGGGAATTAATAGTCAAGGTAAAAGAACCTCTAGCACAAGAATATCAGTATCTCAACAAAGAGCAAATTTTATTTACATATCTTCATTTAGCTGCCGATCGCCGTTTGACCGAACGTTTGCTTGAATGCGGTATTGCCGCGATCGCATATGAAACCGTCGAACTTGCCGATCGCTCCCTTCCTTTACTAACTCCGATGAGTATTATTGCCGGAAGATTGGCGGTACAATTTGGAGCGAGATATCTCGAAAAACAGCAAGGAGGAAGGGGGGTATTGCTCGGTGGAGTTCCTGGAGTCAGGCCTGGTAAGGTAGTTATCTTAGGTGGTGGAGTAGTCGGTACTGAAGCGGCTAAAATAGCTGTGGGAATGGGCGCGATCGTTCAGATTCTCGATATCAGTATCGAAAGATTGGCTTATCTCGAGACTTTATTCGGTTCTAGAGTCGAATTACTTTACAGCAATTCAGCACAAATTGATACTGTAGTTCCAGAAGCAGATTTACTCGTCGGTGCGGTTTTAGTTTTGGGTCGCAAAGCTCCTATTTTAGTCTCTAGGGATCTGGTCAAAAAAATGCGATCGGGTTCGGTAATTATCGATGTAGCCGTAGATCAAGGTGGCTGTATTGAAACTTTAAAGCCCACATCTCACAGCAACCCTAGTTACGTCTCTGAAGGAGTAATTCACGTCGGCATTCCTAATATGCCCGGTGCAGTTCCTTGGACGGCAACCCAAGCCCTTAATAACAGTACCCTTCCCTACGTCCTTAAGTTAGCCGATCGCGGTTTAGATGCTTTACAATCCGATAAGGCTTTGGCTGGTGGCTTGAATGTTAAAAATCATCGCTTGATTCATCCCGCAGTTCGAGAAGTATTTCCCGATTTGGTTAATTAGTTAGGAAGTATATTTACTTTATTAGCTCCAAAAAGGGATCGTCAATTTCATAACCCAAGGTTTGAGCCATCGATTTGAGACGAGATTGACCGGAAATATCCATTTGTTTGAGCCATTCGTTAATAGTAAATATTTTGTGCATGACAAATATTTCTAAGGCTTCTGGATTGTATTGTATCCCGTCGCTGCGGCTGAATTGATGGGGGACTAACATGGCAGTATAGCGACCCAATTCTCCTTCTTTCCAGTCTAATACGATCGGCAACCAAGGATAACAAGCATCTAATCGCACGAAATACAATCTTACTTCTGGAATTTCCGATAATTCTCGCGGATCGGAAGGATCGCGATTATAATCGATCTCAAATTTTATTTTTTGCTCGATCGCAGCGATCTCTTTTGACTTTAATACCGGCTCTAATATTTCTTTAGCTGGGGAAAGGTCTAATTTATTTATGGTTTCTGTTTTAAGCTCGATTGTAGGAATCATTTTTCAAATAAGTCAAACAATATTGTTTTGAACTGTTTTTTGTTTCAAGATCTATTTTCCCTCGTTCCGGCCTAAATTCTTAATTTGGCTCGATCGCTCTGTTTAATTTTGGTAGACATTTAAATACCTCTTAGGTTAAAGTTGTAACGAGTACGTATTTTTCTGTCGAATTGAGAGCCTTACATATGAAAGAGCAAGGAGCAACAAAAAAATCAATACGCTCCTTAGAGGATGCCCTAGATCGCTGTCAAGCTTTAGGTATGCGTTTGAGTCGTCAGCGTCGCTTCATTCTCGAGTTACTTTGGGAAGTAAAAGAGCATCTTTCAGCTAGGGAAATATACGATCGCTTGAACCGACAAGGTAAAAACATCGGTCATACTTCTGTATATCAAAATTTAGAAGCCCTTTCAAGTCAAGGTATCATCGAATGCGTCGAGCGTTGTGACGGTAGGTTATACGGTAATATCAGCGATTCTCACTCTCACGTTAACTGTTTGGATAACAATCGAATTATCGATGTTGCCGTAGAATTGCCAGAAGATTTACTAAAAGAAATAGAGCAGAGAACGGGTGTTAAGATCGTAGATTATCGCATCGATTTTTACGGTTATAACAATCACTCTCAAGAATAATAGAGGTAATTTTGTCAATTTTTATTATTAAAAATTAATATTTTTTGGATCGTTTGGGGTGGTTTTGTGGTAGATGCTATCCCATCTATATTCTAGTGTTCTCGTATTTCTATAATTCATGTTAAGCATTAATAGCGCACTATATAAGCACTATAAAAGACACCACAATGAAAGTAAGTTTCATAAAGCGATCGAGAATGGAACAAAAAAATAAGGTTGAATATAACAATACTCCCAACGGAGAAAACAACGGAAAAAGAATGACTATATTTATACCAGAAAATCTAGTCAAACATCTTGAGTGGCTAGCTGAAACTCAAGGTATATCTCAAGCTGAAGCAATTCGTAAAGCAATAGCTACCGAGTCATTCATACAAAGAGAAATCGATCGAGGTTCAAAAGTATTAATTGAGACAGATCGATCGATAAAAGAGGTTGTTTTTAGATAATGGAATTAGAACCTAAAAACACTAATCCAGAGGAAGATTTACCATCGATTAAAAACTTTCCAGAAGCAAAGCAGTTATCTAAGGAAAGAAAAGAAGAACTAGAACTCAAATTGCAATTACAAAGGCAAAAAGATAACAAACAAATACTAATAACTTTAATAATTGTTTGGTCTGGATTAGTGATTTTTAGTTTAATTTTTGTCGGAACAACAATAGTTTTTCAAGGAGACAAGCAAACGGCTACTTTATTCTGTTTTAACTTTAATATCCGGTATTAACAGCATAATAAGTGCTGCAACAAGGTATTATTTAGGAAAAAATAACTAACTGTCAACTTAAATTGTAGAAGACTAATATTTAATAATTAAAAGAAAATCTTTTCACGATCGACCGATTGTAAAATACCAATTTCACCGAGACGTTGAACCTCTTTAGCCATGCGATCGGCGAAGTGTAGCACCATTGGTAAGCGACTGGAAGAATAAGCACTAGCTGGGTGTAACATACTCAAACGATAAATTTGTTTAGCTAAAACTTTTAAGGGTGCATCTCCGCAATATCGTACGACTTGTAAAGGTCTGGCACTTCCTCCAGCTATTGCTTTAGAAGTAACAATGCGGAAAGTTTTATTATCTTGAGAAAGTATTGCAGTTCCTTCTTTTGCGTCGGTTAAAATATCTTTCATAGAATAAGAATCAAATTGTTTAATTGCCATTCTTCCCGTACCGCTTTTTCTAACTTCTAAAAGATCTACAGCAATATTTTCATCTTTTAAAGTTTCGAGTGTGTAGTCGAATTCATTATTTTGTATTAAACCATCTCTTAAAAGTAAAATTCGTTTAGGAATTCTATTTTCTATTCTTTCAAATCTATCGATAAGATTTAAAATAGTTCGCACTACAGATCTTCCGCTTAAAGTTTCTCCTGGTTGTGCTTCGGGAATTTCCCAACCTATACTTTGTCCGTTAGCAAGAATAGCAAAAGCACTCGTACCATAATAAAGATTGCGATTAGTTCCAGCATCAAAACCAACTACTAAATCTGCTGCATATTTGTCTTCTAGAGGTTCTAAACCTACTGTTTGCCATTTAGCTTTAACTAACAGACCCAAAATAATATTATCAAGTCGATAGTCATCTTTTTTTGGCATAGGAAGCATAAATTTGAGAGCAATATTAGCTTCTAAAGCTTCTCGACGTAATTGAGTTTTTCGATCGTTTTCTAACCAATTGGTCACTACTAAAACTGTGTGAGTTCCTTGGTTAGCCCAATTTTGCCAAAACTGTCTTCTAGAACGTTCTTTATCAGGCAATTCAGTTTGACTTCTTGGTGTTTCTAAAAATATTTCCGTGCCGCTTTTTTTGGCGATATATTCGAGCTTTTTATAGATTATTGCTGTTTCCGAGCGCATTCCATTTCCTACTAAATCTAAAAATCCGAACTGTTTTTCTCCGGTTCGCAAACAACCTTTTTCTAAACTATCTTTTGCTCTATATACTTTTTGTTTGGATTTGATTAATAGTATTGGCGATTTACTTTTAAAAAGAATTCCTGTTATTTTTTGTGGTTTTAATTTTATATTTTGTTGCCGATATATATTTTTAGCTAACCATTCAGCGACTTCATTAGCTTTAGTAAAGCGATCGTTAACAGATTTACGAACTTGCTTAAAAACTTGTCCGGCTTCTTTTTCTCCGCGATCGGCTAAGAAACTCAATATTTCCATTGTTATGCTAGGTCTTAGACGGCTAGAAAGGTGTGCGGATTCTCCTTTTTTTCCCTTTACATAAACAACGCGAGAATTACTAATTTCTGCTTCGCTAGCCGATATTTTATGACTGCGATGATAATCAGCTAAACTCATATTTAAACCCGGTATTTGTAGAGTTTCTGGGTTTTCATTGCTAGTTCTTAAATATTTCCAGGTGCGATCGTCGTAAGTATTGCGAAGCCAAGTTATAGGAATATCGGGATTATTATCAAACCATTTTTGAAGCGTCCAAGGAGAATAAAAACGATGGTGAATATCTATTTCTAAAAAAAGAAATCCTAAATTATGTATTGAAACATCTAAACGAACTCCTGTATGAACTTCCCAGCCTTTATTTTTAAGAATAGTTTTTTCGGCATTCCACCAAATTAATCCACCAAAGTTATATCTTTCAACTCTATTTTTTTTAGAACCTTGTTTTAATCTTTTTTCTAACCAACGTCTTTCTATTCTTTCTAAAGCTTCCCTTTCCTTTTCTTCTTGTGGATTTAAAACTTGTGTTCCTTGAGATTGTAATTTATAGTTTTTACCATCTAAATAATTTTGCAAAACTGGATCTTTAGTAACTATATTTTTCCCAAGTAATGCACCGGGAGTCCGTATATTCCATAATATTTTATTGATTTCTGAAAATTCTTTTCCTGGTTGTGGTGGTGTCTTAAATGTATAGCTATAGACATTGACCGATCGCTCTCGTTCGTTTAATTTTTTGATAGCAAAACGATTCAGTAAAACTTCAGGAGTAGAATTCATAAAAATATCGACTAAATAACCTCTAATTTATCACTTGAAAATGAATATAGCTAATCCGATCTGTATTTAAAATAATATTAAAAATACAGGTTTGCCTCGACATTTAAATTGTTTTATGCTATTAACTATCGCTCAGTCTTTTAAGGTAAACTTAACTTGTCGATCGAGTTTTTTGAGTTAAAAAGTACTAATAAAGACAGATCGATCGCACATTTTTTTCAAGAGAATATTCGATATATTAAAATCTATTTTCCTTTGCCTTCTTCCTTCTGCTATACTTGGTGACAAACAGCCCCAATATGATGTCCGTCAGGATCGATAACAAAAGCACCATAATAATGATAATGATATTCTTGTCTTATTTTTGGCTTGCCATTGTCTTTTGCTCCAGCATCAATAGCAGCATGATAAAATTTTTCTATTTGCTCTTTATTTTCAGCTACAAAAGCAACGTGTGTCGAATTATTAATTCGATCGCAACCCCCAATCCAAAATTGCGGTATATTATCCTTACCAAATCCTGTCCAGCCTTTTGTTTCTTGAATTAAATCGTATCCTAAAGTAGCTAACACTGTCTGATAAAATTCTTTAGCTCGATCGTAATTGCTGACTGATATCCCGACATGGTCGATAATCATAATTTATCCCTACTGGTGAATTGCCGGATACATAGTACGTTAGTTTTATATAGCTAAAAATTAAGAAATTTAAAGCAAGGAGAAAGTTAAATTTACTTCTGAGTTGGGACTAAATATCCTTCAATTAAAAAATCGGAATCAATTTTTTGTATATTAACCCGATCTAACTTTAAAGCATCGTTCATCTTAGTCAAACCAAAATCGGCGATCGGAGAATAACCCATATTACCGCCAATAATTTTCGGAGCGATAAAAGCATATAATTTTTGTACGGTACGATCGGCGATCGCATTAGCGGCCAAAACTCCACCACATTCCCACAAAACGCTAGATAACCCTCGATCGTACAAATGTTCCATAACTTGTTTGGGACTAAGAGAATCTAATGCTATTATTTCTACACCGCGATCGCTTATTGCTGATTTGAGATCTGAATTATTATTTTGTTCGGTAAATACTAAGGTGGGTGCTACTGAAGTATCCCATAAATTGCGATCGAGAGGTAAATTTAAACTGCGACTCATGACGATGCGTAAAGGATTGCGATCCGAGACACCGTGAGTAGTTAAATTGGGATTATCTTGACGGACAGTATTACCACCGACGATAATAGCATCGCAGTGCGATCGTAACCGATGCACCCAACGACGAGACTCGATCCCAGTCACCCAAGCACTATCCCCGGTTGTAGCTGCAATTTTACCATCTAAGGTCATAGCGTACTTGAAAATACCGAAAGGAGTTTTATACTTAACCCGATGAATAAAAGCCTCATTTAGCCTTCTACAAGCTTCTGCTTCGACACCGACAATTACTGTTATACCTGCATTTTTTAATCTTTCGATTCCTTGACCTGAAACGCGAGGATCGGGATCGATCGTACCTACTACTACTTTAGTAACTTTAGCAGCGATTAGGGCTTCCGTACAGGGCGGAGTTCTGCCATAATGATTGCAAGGCTCTAAATTGACATAAACTGTGGCATTTTTAGCTAAATTACCAGCTTGTTTGAGTGCGTAGACTTCTGCATGAGGTTTTCCAGCAGCAGGATGAAATCCTTCCCCAACAATTTTACCATCAACGACAATAACAGAGCCTACCATGGGATTGGGGGATGTTTTACCTTTTGCACGACTGGCAAGTTCGATACATCTTAACATCATTTGGCGATCGAATTTATTATCGTTCATTTTGGGTGTTTAATTATATTGACAATACAATAGATGCGAAACATGGCAGTATATGAAGACAGAGAAGCGTTTATTCCCTACAGTCGATCGGACATTATTGATATGTGTCTCGAAGACGGAAAATTATCGGATGCTGACTCGCAAAAGTTTCGCGAGTTTTGTCAAATTTTAGCAGCATATTTTCATTTTAAATTTCATCGTACCTTAGAAAGAATTAAATATAATTTTGCACCTTTCGATCCTGACAGCGATACTCCATTAAGGATCGAACCTACTTATCCTCAAAAGCAAAAAATGCAGGCTAAATTAGTTGAAGATTTTAAGCATATTTTGGAGCGATCTAATTATATTGCTTTATCTAAAGAAAGTTTGGAGAAAGCTTTTGAAGAAAAATCTTTAATCGAATTAAAAACGGATATAGATTTTGATGAGTTTGATGAGATGGTTTGTTTTTGTCGGGGGGATATTTATAAAATGACGACAATTACTAAATTCTTTTTTCGCAAACAAACTATTACGATCGATACTTTCGAGCGAGTGGCATTATTGCTAAAAATTAAAGATGCTGGCTATTTTAAACAGAAAAATATCGACCCGCAAGAATTAGAATACACTCCAGGTAAAATTTATATTTATCTCTATAAAAATATTCCCAAGTTCGATCTAGAATTTCTTTTTCCCAACGTCAAAACTAGCATGACTTTGAAAGATAAATTATTCTTTATCGTTCCGGCGATCGGTGCTGCTGTTCCTACGGCACTCAGAATTTTACCGCAAATTTTATTGATCGTCGGGGTTATTTCTTTTGTAATTACTGGAATTGACTCTTTAGCTAATTTTTCTGACGAAGAATTGCGAAAATTAATGCCAGCTTTAGTAGCAACATTCTCTTTAACAATGACTTTAGGAGGATTCGCTTTCAAACAGTACACCAGTTATAAAAGCAAACAAATAAAATTTCAAAAAAATATTACTGAAACTCTCTTTTTTAGAAATTTAGGAATTAATGCCGGAGTTTTTAAAACTTTGATCGATGCTGCAGAAGAAGAAGAAACAAAAGAAATCATTTTAGTTTATTATCATTTACTTACTAGCAAAAAAGCTTTAAATAAAGAACAATTAGACGATCGCATTGAAGAATGGATGGATAAAAAATTTAGTACTAAAATTGATTTTGATATTAACGGCCCTTTAGGAAATTTAGCAGAAATTTGCGGTAAATTAAATGAAAATGATGCTGAAGAAATACCTTTACTTACTTTCGATCGCGATGAAAACTGTCAAATCTTAGAATTAGATAAAGCTAAAACAATCATCGATTATATTTGGGACAATGCTTTTAAATATGCTTAACAAAAATATAAACTATCTAAAAAAGCTATTAAATAAACGATCGCCGATCGATTTTAATTGTAAAATATTTTGATAAAAAGCAATAAATTATTATGAGCGATCGAGATTGGTTAGTAAAAAAAGAGGGTAAATGTACTCCTTGTAAATCTGGTAGAGAATGGGATTTATTGAGGGAAAATTATCGTTTCTATCGTTTCTTAACAGAATTAGAAGATATCCTTAACGAAGCAGATAAAAAAGGAGAAACAGAAGAAATATTTTTAGAGCAATTAAGAAAATTAGTCCGACAATTAGTTTTAAATTCTTATTGGATCAAAACCAGAAAACCCGCACCAAATTATATCGACGGGACTTCTATTTTATTATTATATGAAGAATTAGGATTTCCATTAACAATACAAATAGAAAAAATGCTACCTGGCAAAACTTCCCCCATACACAATCACGGAACTTGGGGAATTGTAGCAGTTTTACAAGGAGAACAAAAAAATATTTTTTGGCAAAGAAAACCCAGCCCAGAATACAAAGATAAAATCGTAAAAACAGAAGCAAAAATATTACAATCGGGCGAAATAATTAGCTTTACTACTGAAGCCATTCATTCGATCGAAGCCGTAGGAGAAAACCCAACTATTACTTTAAATTTATACGGCGAAACTGATGGCAACAAACGCTTTATGTTCGATACAAATAACCATCAAGCTAAACATTTTTAACTAAAGAATTGGAACAAATTATATTTTATTTGTTCTACTAAATTTGAAATCAATGAATCAATTTTAAATTAAAAAACTTCTGACTGTACGAACGTACCATGGTACGTTCCTTCTAAAAGTAGTAACGGCAGGAATTTAACCTGCATCTCTCGGTATGCTCCAGAGTGTTTTAAAATTAAACTACGTTACTGTGGCAGCCAACCGATTCAAACGGTTATCATTGCAGTGACAGTGCAATACTTTACCAATTAAGCTACGCTGCCAGATCTAAATAATACAATAAATCGGACTTTTATCCCGCAATTTTTTACAAAAATAAAGAGACTTTAATTGCAAAAAACATTAGCTACAAAATAACTAATAATATTCTTTTCGTAGCGAAGACAAATCTGTTCGATCTTTGCTTTTGCATAGCTTTGCTTTTGAGAAAAACAAATAATATTCCCGTAAATAAAATTATCCTCGAAAAGGAGATCCGGATCTAAAGAAGATGTTTGTAAATCGAACATTTTCACTCGTGCGTTAAAAGCATAATCGATCGCAATACTAAAATCGTAACCAGTTTCTTTTAAATAATTAAGACATTTTAAAGTCGAGTTTAAGAATTTTGGCGACCATCCTTTTTTTGCTTTACTTTTTGTCGAACCTCCACCATATTCAAAGACGACTATTTCAGGTTTTAAACGTTCTGGAAGTTGAGAAAATTGCTTTAATACGTTAACTTCTGTCCCTTCAATATCCAACTTCATGCAAGTAATTTTTTCCGGTTCTATTTTTTGCATTAATGTCGGTAAATCGATGACATTTACTTGCTTTTCTTTATAAGAAGAACCGAACCAATCGGGAGATAGAGAATTTAAATTTGAATTAGCAAAACCAGCAAACTTACCCATATAAAGGGTTTGAATCTCGTTGTTATCTGACAAACAAGTTTGAATTAAAGTGATGTTTCGATCGCGACAAAGTTTAAGTAATTTTTTGGTTGGTAACGGTTCGATCGCGATCGATCTAAAACCTAAATTCGCAAATAATTCGCAGTAAAAAGCAAAAGTACCCACTCCGACATCTATACAAATTCCAGCTTTAGAAGGATCTAGATCTGGCAATATTTCACTAAGTAAAGCTAAAGAGCATTCCTCGACACGCATAATATTGTTAAACTCTGCTAATATTTTAAAGGATGCTCTAACTCAATCGTCCTTAAATTTTATTTTGATAATTACAGTATCACATATAAACAGATTGAAGGAACATGAATTTTGAAAATCTAGAATTATCTCCTTGGCAATACGAAATTTCCGATCGCCTTTTTAATTTTGTTGGCAATATATTAACCCCTAACTGGGATTCTCGGCTGTTAGGTATCTCAAAATTACCTATTAAAACTATTTTGGATATTGGCGCGAATAAAGGTCAATTTCTCAAAAATATAATTAAAGTATTTCCCGATACTAAAATCTTTGCTTTCGAACCCGTTCCTAATGCTTATAATAAGTTAAAAAAGTGGGCTGACAAACAAAATGGTCAGGTTAAAGTCGAGGGATTAGCTTTGGGCGATCGCGATAGTTATTTAGAAATGAATTTACATAAAATGTTTTCGGCTTCTTCTTCTTTTTTACCAACTACAGAATTATCTAAAAGTAAATATCCAATGACCCAAAAACAAGAAAAAATTTTGGTTTCTCAGAAAAAATTGGACGATATTTTTTTAGAAAATGAAGAAGATTTAGTTGCAGATATTTTAATAAAATTAGACGTTCAGGGATACGAAGATAAAGTAATCCAAGGTGGATATGAAACCTTTAAAAAAGCTAGAGCTTGTATCGTCGAAATTTCTTTAGATAAGCTTTATCAAGGACAAGCCAATTTTAAAAATATTTTTGCTCTTTTGTCCGATCTAGGTTACGAATATAAAGGTAATATCGACCAAGTTAGCGATCGCGACGGTCATATTATTTTTCTGAATGCTGTTTTTATTAGAGCGGAGTAGGATTAACTTCGATAACGCTTTTTATTTTATATTTAATTCTTGAAGCAGTGCGGGGCGATCGTCGATACAATTATTTAAGAAAGCTGCTATTGTAGCAAAAAAAATAATTTAGCAAACGATTAAAAGAAGTATGACAACCCTCACAAACAAATCTCTTCAAATAGGGCAGAAAATCGCTGGTTTTGAAGTAAAAGATGTTATTGCATTAGAACACTTGCAGATGCTCGTTTACAAAATAGAACATCTTAGTACTGGGGCTAAAATCCTCAATTTACATAACGACGATGCTGAAAACTTATTTACAATCAATTTTTTAACCCCCCCACCTGATAATAGTGGAGTGGCTCATATTTTGGAACATTCTGTTCTCGGTGGTTCTCAAAAATATCCAATACGCGATGCTCTGTATTCGAACTACTCAAAATAAGTCCGGCTACATTTGTTAATGCAATGACTGGTAACGATTATACTTGTTATTTTGTTTCTAGCAAAATCGATCGAGATTTATTTAATTTAGCAGAAGTTTACTTTGATGCAGTTTTTCATCCTCTTTTAACTGAAACTACTTTTAAACGAGAAGGACATCATTTAGCTCCGATCGATCCAAATAATTTAAATGATGGCTTAAAAATAAATGGCATTGTTTATAACGAGATGAAAGGAGCATTTTCTAACCCCAAAAATATCATAAGCAATTTTGTAAAAAGTCATTTATTACCCGATACAATTTACGCTAAAGAATCAGGTGGCGATCCAGAATTTATTCCGAATTTAACATACGAAAATTTTCGAGAATTTCACCAGACTTACTATCACCCTAGCAATGCTTATTTTTTTTGCTACGGAAATATTCCACCTCAAGAATATCTTGAATTTCTTGCACCGAAGCTCGACACATTTGATAAGAAGCAAATTACCCATTCAATTTCTCGACAACCACGCTGGAGTAAACCTCGTTCGATAGAAAAGTCTTATCCAATTAGCAAACAAGAATCAGATCGAGAAAAAACTTATCTACTTCTTAACTGGCTAACTGGGGATAGTACTAATGCTGATGAATGGATTGCTCTGTACGTTCTTAATAAAATATTGTTAGGTAATGAAGCTGCTCCTCTTAAAAAAGCAATTTTAGATGCAAGAATCGGTCTCGATCTACTTCCCGAATCAGGAATTAATTCTATAGGTAGGGAAATAGTATTTTCTGTAGGGATAAAAGGAAGCGAAGCAAATAAAGCTAACCAATTTACAAAATTAATCGAATCCACTTTAGAGCAAATTGCAGCCGAACCAATACCTTCTAATTTAATTGAAGCAGCTTTCCAACAAGCTACTTATTACTATCAAGAATTTTCTCGGATGTACCCGTTAAGATTAATGCTTGGTATTAGAGTTCTGACAAACTGGATTTATGAAGGCGAACCTTTGCATTTTCTCAACATGAAAGAGCAGATTGAAAAATGCCAACAAAATTACGCTGCCGAGCGAGACTATTTTAACAACTTAATTCGAGAAAAATTACTTGACAATTCTCATAGACTAACTTTAATTCTTAAGCCCGATCGCGAAGTTCAACAAGAAACAGATCGAATCTTAAAAGAACGTCTCGAAAAAATAAGTTCTCAATTAAGTCAAAGCGAACTAACCAAAATTGCTGAAGATGCAGAAGCCCTACAAGCAGAAACAAAAGAAGGTAATTCTGCTGAAACTAAAGCGAACTTACCTCAATTAAAATTAACAGACTTGCCGCCAAAACCCGAACATATTCCCACAGTAGTAACCGAGCTTTCTGGCGAAGTTAAATTATTAAGAAACCAAATTTTTAGTAACGGCATCAATTACTTAGAAATCGATTTTCCTTTACAAGGATTACCAAAAGAATTATCGGTTTATCTTTCTGTTTATATTGAAGCTTTGCAAAAATTAGGAGCAGCAGAAAAAAACTACGAACAAATTGCCAACGGTATTGCTGCGAGTACGGGCGGATTAAAATTTGAATGTAAGTTCCAAACTCATGCTGAAAATCGAGATCGATCTCTAAATAGCTTGCGAGTCAGTCTTAAAACACTCGACGATCGCCTAGAAGAAGCTTTAGATCTTTTAAAAGACATTTTATTTGCTGTAGACTTTAGCGATCGGCAACGTCTTTCAGACACGATCGTGCAAACTCACGCTAAGTTTAGCTCGAAGTTGCTTTATGATGGTATGACAACAGCCAGACTGCGCGCAGAAGCAGGACTTACACCACAAGGTTATCTCAAAGAATTAGTAAACGGTTTACCTTTACTTAAATTAACTGAAAAACTTTCCGGCAGTTTCGATCGATTTGCTGGCGATCTCACAAACAAGCTTGAAATGATTCGCAATTTTATTAGTTCGCAACCTTTTACTGCTAGTTTTACCGGATCTGATGCGGCTTATGAAATAGTAAAAAATACCTTAACTAACTGGGGCCAGCGAGAAACATTATCAATTTCATCATCAGACATAGACTTTACCAGATCTCCTCTACTTCGAGAAGGATTAGCCGGATCGACACAAGTTGCTTACTGCGTTCAGAGTTATCTTGCACCTCATTATAGCCAGGTAAATTCTTCTTTTCTGAGCTTAGCCGTCCATTTGTTATCCTTGGACTATTTGATCGATCGAATTCGGCGACAAGGCGGTGCTTATGGGGCTGGTTGTCGTTATAATTCCTTTGAGGGAACTCTTTCTTTTTATTCTTATCGAGATCCTCATATTTCTAGAACTTTAAAAATATTTGAGGAAACAGCTAACTACCTCAGCAATGTAGAATGGCGACAAGAAGATATTGAAAGAGCAATTATTGCCACCACTCAGAAAGATTCACCTATTTTACGTCCCGAACTAGCAACAAGTTTAGCTCTCGATCGCTATTTGAGGGGAGAAACAGAGAAAATCCGCCAAACCCGTTACGATACCACTCTCAAGGCAACTCTTAAAGATGTTAAAGAAACATTAAATAAAGTTTTAGATCGAGGTCAAAATAGTGCAACGGTTTGTGTTATGTCTTCGAGAGAAAAACTAGAGTTAGCCAATCAAGATATGAAAGAAAACCCTTTAAAAATAGAACAAATTCTTTGATATATTCAGATCGATTACGGATCAATAAATCGGGGTGACGGGGAGAATACTATTTACTTAAATCTTCCCGTCTCGGGCGATCGATTAAACGGAATTTATTTCTAAAAGTAGTAACGGCAGGAATTTAACCTGCATCTCCCGGTATGCTCCAGAGTGTTTTAAAATTAAACTACGTTACTGTAGCAGCCAACCGATTCAAACGATTATCTGTGAGGCTAATGAGTCCCCTTGCTTTACCATTAAGCTAGGCTGCCAGATCTAATAATACAATAATACGACAGGAATTCGATCGGATTAGGAAGCATGGGGAGGAATTATATTTTATTTAAACTAAACTGCCCCAGCGAACCGATTCAAACGGTTATCTTTACCTTAGCAAGGTAATGTTTTGCCATTAAACTACGCTGTTTGATATATTACCCGATCGAATTTAAATAATAATATTACCACTCGGTTTCGACATAATCTTTAAACAACTTACCAAAAGTCTTTTTTCCTTCATTAATTCCGGTGTAAATTGGATCGCAAATACGAGCAGCAGCATCGATAAGATCGAAAGGAGGTTCGATACCGCGATCGATTGTTTCTTGCATTTGAGGGTAAGGATGTTGAAAACTCACCCATCCAGGATCGACACCGTTCATAAAGATACCATGTTGGGCGTATTCTTTGGCACAAGTGCGAGTCATTTGATTTAAAGCAGCTTTAGCCATGTTGGTGTGGGGATGTCGCCAAGGTTTATCAACACCGTTAAATCTACCTTCCATCGAGGAGACATTGATAATATATTTATCGGTATCTGGCTGCTGTGCCATTAATTTTTTGAGATGGCTGTTAATTACAAAAGGAGCGATCGCGTTAATGACGTGAACTTCTAATAATTCGGTAATACTAACTTCATCGTCTTTCATTACCCAACTATTAAACGATCGCAAATCGACTTGTTGGCGATCTCGATCGTAAGTTTCTGGTGGAAATAAAGTATCGTCTTCTTCTTTATCGGAGGGAATTAAAGGAATTTGGGAAAGTTGAGCGGGATTGATTCGAGATAGCTGCGGTTTTTATGGTAAAATTTCGGTTATGCTTCTATTTTCTCTTTGTCCTAAGATTTGTTGAGATTGTTCTTGATTGAAAGCGCGATCGCAATTGAGGAGAGGCTGTATTTCTGAGGGTAATTCTTGATACTCTAAAGATTCGGTATCGATTAATTGACATTCTAAAACTAAATCAAAGATTATAGTTTCAGATTCCTAGAATCGACA